>DASVZU010000129.1:0-10950 GCA_036391515.1 Holophagaceae bacterium | reverse complement strand
TGGTGGCCCTGGGCTACGCGCTGGCCGGGAACGTGTACCTGGGCGCGGCCCTCATGGCGCGTCTGGAGTCCGGGGTGCCGCCCGTGGAAGTGGCCGCCCTGGCGCCCTTCGACGCCGTATGCGTGCTCGGCGGCGGCAGCCAGCAGGATCCCTTCGGGCAGCCCCAGGCGAACCTCTCGGGCGACCGCATCCTCCTGGCGGCCCGGCTCTGGCATGCGGGGAAGGCCCGGGTGCTGGTGGCCAGCGGCATGAGCCGCGACAGCCTGGGGGCCCCGCGGAACCTCGGCGAGGAGACCCGCGCCCTGTGGCGCAGCCTCGGCGTGCCCGACACCGCCATTCTCGTGGTGGGCGAGCCCTGCTGGAACACCCGCGACGAGATCCTGGCCGACCGCCGGCTCCAGCTCCGGTTCGGCTGGAAGCGCGTGGGCCTGGTGAGCTCCGCCTGGCACCTGCCCCGGGCCCTGACCCTGGCGCGGAGAGCCGGCCTGGACGCCCTGCCCCTGGGCGCGGACTGGCGGGGCCGGCCACACCCCTTCCAGCCCCAGCTCCTGGTTCCCCAGGCGGAGGGGTTCTGGGATGTCCAGCGGGCCTGCTGGGAGTGGCTGGGGCGACGCCTGGGACGCTGAGTTCAGCCCAGCCAGCGGGACAGCAGGGGCGCCAGCAGGACGAGGGTGACCCCGGAGAGGATCATCGTGAGGCTGGCCACGGCCCCCTCCTCCGCGCCGATCTCCCGGGCCTTGGCGCTGCCGGCGGCGTGGGCGGCGGCCCCGAAGAGGGCGCCCCGGGCCAGGCGGGAGCGCAGGGGCAGGAAGGCCAGCACGGCCTCGCCGAGCACCATGCCGCACACCCCCGTGACCACCACGAAGAGGGCCGCCAGATCCGGCGTGCCCCCCAGGCGCGGAGCCGCGGCCAGGGCGAAGGGCGTGGACACGGAGCGGGTGAGGAGACTGCGCGACAGGGCCGCGTCCAGGTGGAAGAGGCGGGCCAGCCCCCAGCTGGTGAGCAGCCCCAGGCCCACCCCGGCCGCGACGCCGGCGGCCAGGGCGAGGGCATGGCGGCGGATGAGGGCGCGGTGCTCGTGGATGGGCACGCCGAAGGCCACGGTGGCCGGCCCCAGCAGCCACAGCAGCCAGCGGGTGTCCGCGAAGTAGGTGGCGTAGGGGATGCGCAACAGGAGGACGGCGGCGATCAGCAGCGCCGGCGCCAGCACCAGCGGGGCGCTCCACCAGCGGCCCAGGCGGAGGTAGAGGCGCTTCGCCGCCAGGTAGGCCGCCAGGGTGGCCAGCAGGCAGAGGAGGGCCGGCAGGCCGGCCGGGAGACGGCTCACGGCTCCCTCCGCCGGGCCAGCCGCCGCTCCAGGCGCACCACCCGCTCCACCACCAGGGCCGTGCCCACCATGACGCCCACGGTGCCCAGGAGGATCACCAGGAGGAGCTGCCAGCCCTCCCTCAGGATCACGGCGGGGTACTGGACCACGGCCACCACGGCGGGGATGAAGAACAGCAGCATCTCCGCCAGCAGCCAGCCGGCGCCCTCCGAAACCCAAGCCAGGGGCACCCAGCCCGTCCGCAGCAGCAGCACCAGGACCGCCAGGCCCGCCACGCTGCCCGGAACGGGCAGGTGGAGGGCGCGCATGGCCTCATCCGAGGCCCACCACAGGGCGGCCAATCCCACCACCTGGGCGAACGCCCGCAGACCTGGATGGAGGGCCAGCGGGGTGGTCGGAGGGTCGGATGGCACGGGGCCGGACTCGGTCACGCCTCCAGCCTAGCGGAGGCGGCACGGGCCGGCGGATTCAGGCGTGCGGCGCCGCGACGACGGGCAGCCGGCCGAGGATGGCCTGGAGCTGGGCTTCCTCGGTCTTGAGGCTGGCCTTGAAGGCCTTGCGGTCGGTGTGCTGGATTTCCTGGCGAAGGTCCGTGAGGGCCCGGTCCAGCAGGTCGTGCAGCAGTTCCGCCTCCTGGTGGGTGAGGGTGAGTTCCATGGGGGGCTCCCCAGCGGCGGGGCGGGCCCATCCCGCCCGCCATCCCCAAGCATCGGTCCCCGCGCCGGAGGCCGCCATCGGCGGCAGACTGGGGAGGTCTGCGGAGGCCCCATGCCCGATGCCCTCACGATCCGCCCCGCCCGGCCGGGCGATGCCGATCGCCTGGCCTGCCTCACCGGCCAGCTGGGATACCCGGCCCCGCCGGAGGCCATCCAGGACCGGCTTGATCGCCTGATGGCGGTGGAGGACCAGGTCGTGCTGGTGGCCGAGGGGGATGGCGAGGTGGTGGGCTGGGCCCAGGTGGGCCGCGGCCTCACCCTCGAATCCGGCGCCCAGGCGGAGCTGGTGGGCCTGGTGGTGGACGAGGCGTGGCGCGGACGCGGGATCGGCGCGGCCCTGGTGGCGGCGGCGGAGGACTGGGCGCGGGACCGGGGCCTGCCCCGCCTGCGGGTGCGCTCGAACGTCACCCGCGAGGCCACCCACCGCTTCTACCGGAACCTGGGCTTCGAGGAGGCCAAGCGCCAGGTGGTCTTCCGGAAGGCCCTGGCCTGACCGCTCTCGACATGCCGCGAAATCCGCTCCCGATCCGCCGGGAGTGGCTGGGCATTCCGCCGCCCAAAGAACACACAAATACAATCAATACGATACTTGTTGATCTGGCACGGCCATGGCTCTACCTTGTCGCCGACCGTCCGGCCCAAGGAGCCCCCCATGACCTTCACCCAGTCCAAGACCTTCGAGAACCTCAAGGCCGCCTTCGCGGGCGAGTCCCAGGCCAACCGCCGCTACACCTGGATGTCCCAAGTGGCCGAGAAGGAGGGCCTCAAGGAGGTCGCCGACCTCTTCAAGCACAGCGCCGACGGCGAGACCGGCCACGCCCTGAAGCACCTCATGTTCCTGGCCGACAAGGCCGGAGACCCTGCCACGGGGCTGCCCCTGGGCGACACCCTCACCAACCTGAAGTCCGCGGTGGCCGGCGAGACCTACGAGTACACGGACATGTACCCCGAGTTCACCCGCGTGGCCCGGGAGGAGGGCTTCGCCGAGATCGCCGCCTGGTTCGAGACCCTGGCCAAGGTGGAGCGATTCCACGCGGGCCGCTTCCAGCAGGCCCTCGAGAAGCTGCAGGCCGGCGCGAAGGCCACGGGACTCGGCGAGCCCTCCGCCGACATCGCCCAGCACGTGTGAGGCATCCCATGGTCATGGCCTTCGACCCCGTCACCGAGCGCGCCCGCCACACCGCCCGCCAGGCCTTCCTGGACCGCCACGCCGCCCTGCGGCTGGACCTGGCGGAGGGCATCACCTTCCAGCCCGAGACCGCGGAGAGCGTGGAGGACCAGGTGGTGGAGACCCTCTGGGCCGAGGGCCTGACCCTGGACTCCGCCCCCGCGGAGGACGTCGCCGAGGCCCGGGCCTCCTTCGCCGTGCTGGCGCCCCAACGCGAGCCCGGCGGCCAGAGCCTCGTTGCCACGCTCTTCCTGGGCTTCCCGGATGCCGTGCGGGACGCCCGGCTGGCGGCCCTCCAGCGCTTCCCCGACCAGCTCTGCCTGGAGCTCTCGGACGGCAGCCGGGTCGCCCCCGCGGTGGACCGCGGGGCGGCCGGTCCCGACGACCGCCTCCCCGCCGTGCTGGCCCTGCGCTTCCTGATCCCGGACGGCCGCTCCATCGCCGCCCTCGTCTCCAACCACGCCGTCGTGTCCGGCCGCTGGCCCGCGCCCGCCGCCTGGACCGCCTGGCCTTCCTGAGGAGTTGTCCATGAGCCGCACCGTCGTCGACCATCTGAACACCGAGCTGGCCACCGCCTTCGTCCTGTCCTTCAACGCCAAGCGCTACCACTGGACCGTCACCGGCCCGCACTTCCGGGACTACCACCTCCGCTTCGAGGACCTGTACAACGCGGCCGATGGCACCGTGGACGAGCTGGCGGAGCGGATCCGCATGCTGGGCGGCCTGCCCATCCACGCACCCGCCCAGATGGCCTCCCTGTCCAAGGCCGTGGTCTCCGATCCCGCCGCCCGCCTCGATCCCGAAGGCATGCTGAAGGAGGCCCTGGCCAACGAGGAGCGCACCATCTCGCTCATGCACGAGGGCATCGAGCTGGCCAATGGCGCCGGGGACCCCGGCACCGCGGACCTGCTCACCCGCTTCGTGCAGGTCCACCAGAAGGAGGCCTGGTTCCTGCGGGAGATGCTGGCCTGAACCCGCCCCGGGATAGGGGATGCATGTCTCTTTTTTCTGATTCCCGACTTTTTCGGTAAACTACTCATCCGCGCCCGGCGCGGCCAAGGAGACGACCATGGCCTACCCCGTGAAGAACTACGACCACCTGAAGGGCGGCGCCCTCAAGGGGCTCAGCGACTCCCAGCTCGACCAGCACTTCGGCCTCTACAAGGGCTACATCACCAAGCTGAACGAGATCGAGGAGAAGCTGGCCACGGCGGACAACACCAAGCCCAACTACTCCTTCAACGAGTACAGCGAGCTGAAGCGCCGCGAGGCCGTGGCCTTCAACGGCTCCTTCCTGCACGAGCTCTACTTCGAGAACCTGGGCGCGGACAGCGAGATCAGCGCGGGCCTGAAGGCCGCCCTCGACGCCGCCGGCGGCAAGGACAAGGTCATCGCCGACCTGAAGGCCACCGCCATGGGCGGCCCCGGCTGGGCCCTCCTCACCCGCAACCGCCGCGACGGCAAGCTGCACACCTACTTCGTGGCCGAGCACCACCTGGGCCTGCCCATCGAGCAGGACCTGCTCGTGGTGCTGGACAGCTGGGAGCACGCGTTCATGGTCGACTACGGCACCGCCCGCGCGAAGTACCTCGACGCCTTCGCCGAGAACATCAAGTGGAGCGAAGTCAGCCAGCGCTTCGGAAAATAGGTCGCGCGGGCGCCTCGGCGCCTCTCAACGCGTGCTCGAGGATGGGCCCCCGCTGGGGGCCCGTCTCGTGTCTTCCTGCCCTACCCTGGAGCCGTGCATCCGGGAGGTGGAAGTGGCACCCAAGGCGACGCCCTCCGAGTTCGAGAATCCCCTGGGGCCCGGGCTCTTCCGGTTCCTGAGGGATCTGAAGGCCCACAACGACCGGGAGTGGTTCACGGCGAACAAGGCCCGCTACGAGGCGGAGGCCCGGGATCCGGTGCTGCGGCTCATCGCGGCGTTCTCCGGGCCCCTGGCCGCCATCAGCCGGCACGTGGAGGCCGATCCGCGGCCGGCGGGCGGCTCCCTCTTCCGGATCTACCGGGACACGCGCTTCAGCCGGGACAAGAGCCCCTACAAGACCCACGTGGGCGTGAATTTCCGGCACCGGTCCGCGGCGGCCGGGGGCGTCCACGGCCCCGGGTTCTACCTCCACCTCGAACCCGGCGGCTGCTTCGCCGGGGGCGGGCTGTGGCATCCCGAGCCCGAGGCCCTGTTCAAGGTGCGGCAGGGCATCGTGGCCCGGACCGCGGCCTGGAAGAAGCTCCGGGCCACGCTGGAAATCGAGGGCGAGGCCCTGGCGCGCGTGCCCCAGGGCTTCGACCCCGGCCATCCCTGTGCCGAGGACCTCAAGTTCAAGGATTTCTACGCGGCCACGGCCTTCACGGATGCGGAAGTCCTGGCCCCGGACTTCCCCGCCCGGCTGGCCGAGGCCCTGGCGGACGCGGCGCCGCTGGTCCGCTTCCTCTGCAAGGCCCTGGAGCTGTCCTTCTAGCAGGTCGCGCAGTCGTCGCCGCAGTCGCCCTTCTGGCCGCCCGCGGCCTCGCAGGCGCAGCCGCCGTCGCAGCATCCCCCGCCCTTCACCAGGCTCTCCTCGGCGAGGCTGAGCATCTGCTGGTGGGGATCCCCCTTCACGCGCAGGGCGATGTTCACGGCCTGGATCATGTCCTCGCTGGAGGCCCCCAGGGCCGTCAGCTGGGCGTGGTGGGCCCGGAAGGCCCGCTCGGCATTGGCGGCCACGGCGGCCCCCAGGGCGATGAGGTGGAGGGTGATGTCGTCGAGGCCCACGGGGGTCGGGGAGGCGGCGGATTCGGGCTGGGCGGTCACGGGCGTTCCTTGGCGGAGGGTGGCCCCGGAGGGTCCGGGTTCCGTCCACTCTAGTCCCCGCCGGCAGTGCCGTGCGTCAAGGCCCCTCAACGCCCCTGGGCGCTGCGGGAGGCCCGGAGGACCGCCCGGAAGACCTCCTCCATCGCCTGGGGATCCAGGCCCGCGCCTTCGGCCCAGGCCCGCCGGGCCCGGATCTGCGCCGACTCCCGGGCCGGATCGTGGACGGGCAGGCCCAGCTCGGCCTTGGCCCGGCCCGCCCGCAGCACCAGCTCGGTACGGCGGGCCAGGAGATCCACCAGCTCCCGGTCCAGGGCGTCGAGGTGGTCGCGGACCTCCTGGAGAACCGGGGACCGAGCCCCCAGGTCCGGGATGGCCAGGGCCTCGCCCGCCCCCTCCCCCGCCACCGCAGCTTCGGCCAGGCTCTGGTGGATGGCCTGGAGGGCCTCCAGGAAGGCCGCCCGGGCCCCCTCGGCGAAGGGGTTCTCGTTCTGGAGGGCGGCGAAGAGGTGGCCCCCATCCTCCCGGACGGACTCCAGGGTGCGGGCCACGGCGTGGAAGGAGGGCGGCGTGAACGGGAGCTCCGCCCCGGCCCCCACCTGGAGCAGGCCCTTGGCGAGGAAGAAGGTGAGGGCGTGGGTCTGGGCCATCACCCGGTCGTGGTCCTCGGGGGACTGGTCCAGCACCTCGCAGCCCAGGCTGCGGAACAGGCCGCGCACCCGTTCGGCCGCCGCCGGGTGGCGGGGCGAGGGACACAGCACCACCCGCAGGGGCCGCTCCGCCCGGGCCAGGCTCACGGGGCCGAAGAGGGGGTGGGTTCCGACGTGGGGCACCGCCGCCCCCAGCCGATCCTCCAGGAGCATGCAGGGGCCCACCTTCACGCTGGCCACGTCGAAGACGGTGTGGTCGGGGCGCAGGTGGGGACCCAGGTCCTTCAGCGCCCGCCCCAGGGCGGGGATGGGTACGGCCAGGGCCAGGGTCTCGCTGCGGTCGGCCAGGTCCGCCAGGCCCAGGGCCCGCCGTCCCTCCGGGATCTCCGCCCGGGGATCCAGGGCCAGATGGGCGTGGCCCGCCTCCGCCAGGAGGTCGCCCAGGGCGCGGCCGAAGCGCCCGAAGCCGAGGATGCCCACGCGCATGCCGCCTCCGGGAAGGGTTTCCGGATTCTACCGGAACCATCACGAGGCGAGGCATTCCCCCTAAACGATTCCACCCCTCCCGCGGTACCCCTCCTGTCCGATCGTCCGGAGCCCGTCATGGCCCTCCTGCTCCTGCCTGCGGCCCTGCTGGCCGCCCCCCCGGCGCCGACCCCCGCGGAAGTCCTCGTGGATGCCCTGGAGGGGGTCCACGAGTGCGTGGTGGAAGGCCGGACCGGGCGGCTGGAGGGACGGATCCGCCATGCCCGAGAGGCCTGGGCCGCCCGGCGGGACACCCTGGCCAAGCGGATCCCCCCCGCGGACCTGGCGAGCCTGGACCTCTGCTTCCTGCACATGGACGCCGGCGGGCGCGCCGCGGCCCGGGCCGCCCTGGACGCCCAGGAGCTGCTGGGCGACCTCCTCCCCCAGGGCCCCGCCCGCCACCGCCGCGCCGCCGCCCTGGCCAGCCTCCGGGCCTGGTTCGCCGCCGACAGCGGACGCTGGTCCGAGATGCCCGATCTGGAGGCCGCCTTCGCACCCCTGCTGGGGCCCGCCCGCACCGAACCGGCAGGGAGCGCTGCCATGGCCGCCCTCGATCACCACCAGGAGGCCCGGACAACCCGGAATGTGCCCCGCTGCAAGGGGACCGCCCGGGTCCTGCAGGGACTGGCCGGAAGGCTGGAGGCCTAGAGGGTCCGCTTGAAGAGGCGCGTCGCCAGGGTCAGCGTCAGGGCCCCGATGGCGGCGAGGAAGAGGAGGTCCGGCACGATGGCCTGGAAGCCCGCCTCCTTGAGCAGGATGGCCTTGAAGCCGTGCACCGCGTAGGTGAAGGGGTCCACGGTGGCCAGGGCCCGCAGCCAGGACGGGAAGGCGTGGATGGGGTAGATGGCGCCGCTGGGGAAGAAGAGCAGGGTGTTGAGGATGCCGAACATGGCCCGCGGCACCAGCGGATCCTCGATGCGCACCATCATCAGGAACATCATCGCGTTGAAGGCGAAGGAGGTGGCCGCGATCATCAGCAGGAGCTGGGCCAGGATCGCCGGCCGGAAGATCACGCCGAGGCCCGAGATGAGGGAGCCCAGCACCGTGATGACCAGGCCCGCCATGACGGCCTTGATGGCCCCCGACGCCACCAGCCCGAAGACCAGCTCCAGCTTGGTGATGGGGGTGACGAGGAAGCCCTCGTGGACACCCCGGGCCTTGTCGTCGATGTAGAGCAGGCCGCCGCCGATCATCACGGAGACGAACATGGCCAGGGTGATGGAGCCCGGCAGCAGGTACTTCATGTAGTCAATGAAGGGGTACAGCTCCACCAGGTCGAGGGTGATGGCGCGGGTCACGCGGGGTATGACCTGCGGCTGGTTGAGGGCCGTGGTCAGCTCCTGCAGCTTGGCCTCCAGGCTGCTGCTGAGGAACTGGTCGGAGTTGTCCACCACCAGCCCGAGGCGGGGATCCTCGCCCGCCAGGACGCGCCTGGAGAACTGGGGAGGGATGACGACCGCCGCATCGATCCGCCCCGTCCGCACATCCGCCTGGGCCTGCTTGTCGCTGGTGTAGCGGATGGCGTGGAACGTCTTCGCGTTGGCGCCGATGGCGTCGAAGGCCTCCCACACCCGCAGGGCCTGCGGGCCGCCGTCGTAGTCGACGACGCCCATGCGGGCCCCGGTGATCTTCCCCCCGAAGGCGTTGCCGAGGATGACCAGCTGCACCAGGGGGAAGACCATGGCCGCGAGCATGAGGGCGGGGGAGCGGAAGAACTTTCGGAGCTCCCGCTCGATGATGGCGAGCATCCGGCTCATGGCTGCATCCCTGGGCGCGGCGGCATGACGAACAGGGGCGCCTTCACCGCCTCGTCCCGCAGCTGGCGGCCCGTGTAGTGGACGAAGACATCGTCCAGGGTGGTGTTCTGCACGCTGAGGGACTTGATCACCACCCCCATCCGCACGGCCGTCTCCACCAGGTCCGTGGTGGTGCGGGAGCCGTCCGTGGTGAGCACCCGGAACATGGCCGCGCCCTCGTCCTGCACGCTGGTCACGCCCGGCAGAGTCGCCAGCCGCCCGTGGAGATCCTCCGGCGGCGCCTGGAATTGCACCTCGATGACGTTGTTGCCGGGCACGCTCCGCTTGAGGGCCGCCGGGGTGTCGAGCGCCACCAGCTCGCCGTGGTCCACGATGGCGATGCGGTCGCAGAGCCGGTCGGCCTCGTCCATGTAGTGGGTGGTGATGAGGATGGTGAGGCCCCGCTGGGCCTTGAGCTTCCCCAGCATCTCCCACACCGCCACGCGCGACACGGGATCCAGGCCCGTGGTGGGCTCGTCGAGGAAGAAGATTCGCGGGCTGTGCACGAGGCCCCGGGCGATCTCCAGGCGCCGACGCATGCCCCCCGACAGGGTGCGCGTCTCGGCGTCCCGCCACTTCGTGAGGTCCACGGCCTCCAGCAGCTCGTCGATGGCCCGCCTGCGCTCCTCGCGGGGCACGCCGTAGAGCTTGGCGTAGATGGAGAGGTTCTCCTCCACCGTAAGGTTGATGTCGCTCGTGAGGGCCTGGGGAATCACGCCCATGCAGCGCCGGGCAGCATCCGGGGCTTCCGCCACGTCGTGGCCGTCGATGAGGGCCCGCCCCTCCGTGATGGGGATGAGGGTGGTCATCATGCGGATGAGGGTGCTCTTCCCCGCGCCGTTGGGGCCCAGCAGGCCGAAGATCTCGCCATCCGCCACCTGGAAGCTCACGCCCTTCACGGCGGTGAAGTCGCCGAAGCGCTTCACGATCCGCTCCACCTGGATGGCGACGGGCGGCTGGCTCACGGGCGCACCAGCCTGGCCTTCGGCACGAGCACCTCGGCGGTCATGCCCGGCACGTACCGCTCGCCCGGGTTGGGGATGAGCAACTTCAGGCGGATGGTCTTGATGTCGCGCTTGATGCGACTGACGTCGCGCTGGGTGGCGAAGTCGCCCTCCGCCGACTTCACGATCACCCGTCCCTCCACCTCGGCCCCGCTGGGCATCCGCACCCTCAGCGGATCGCCCACCTGGAGGGCGTCCGCCTGGGTCTCCGGGATGCCCGCGTAGACCCAGGTCTGCGCAAGGTCCGTGACCGTGGCGATGGCGCCGCCCGCGCCCACCACCTCGCCCTCCCGCGCCGCCAGCACGGTCACCTTGCCGGACACCGGCGCCAGGATCCGGGTGTAGCCCACGCGGGTCTCGGCCTGGGCGGTCTGCGCCCGGGCAGCGGCGGCCTGGAGCGTCCGGGCCCGGGCGGCCCGCAGCGCAGCCTCCGCCGCGGCCACCTGGTCCTTCGCGGCCTGCTCCCGCGCCCGGGCCGCCTTCAGGGCCTCCACCGCGGCATCCCGGTCCTGGGCGCTGGCGACCCCGGTGGTCGCGAGGGCCACCGTGCGGCCCGTCAGGGCCTCCTGGTTGGTGCGGTTCGCGATGGCCTCCGCCAGTGCCGCACGGGAGGCGCTCAGCGCAGCCTGGGCGCTGGCCGCGGCCCCGGCGGTGTCCCCCTGGCTGCTGAGGGCCTGGGCCGAGGCGGCATCCCGGGCCGAGGCCAGCTCGGCGCTGTCCAGCACGGCCACCAGATCGCCGGCCTTCACGTCCTGGCCCTCCTGCACGGCCAGGCGGACGATGCGGCCCGCGATGACCGGGCTCACCGTCACCACGTTGGCGTCCACGGTGCCCATGAGCACCAGGTCGGTCCCGTGGTTCGTGGACAGGAGGTAGTAGCCCAGGGCCCCGAAGGTCAAGGCGCCGAGCAGGACGAAGATGCGGGTGCGGGGGTTCACAGGACGGGCCTCAGGGGTTCGGGGTGGATGGGGGCGGG
>DASVZU010000128.1:0-5723 GCA_036391515.1 Holophagaceae bacterium | reverse complement strand
CAGCCAGCCCATCATCCGCGGGACTCCTGCACCGACGCGCGCTCGACGCGGCAGACCCGCAGGGCGAAGGCCCCGTACCAGCGCTCGCGGCCCAGGCGCTGGGCCACGGCGTGTTCCGCGTGGGCCTTCCAGGCGGCGATGCTGGCCTCGTCCCGCCAGTAGGACACGGTGATGCCGAAGCCCTCCGGATCCCGGGCGCTCTCCACCCCGAGGAACCCGGGCTGCTGCCGGGCCAGCTCGACCATGCGCTCCGCCATGGCGGCGTAGCCCTGGTCGCCTTCCGTCCGCTGGCTGGTGAAGATGACGGCGTAGTACGGCGGCTCCGGCGTCGCCGCGATCACTTGCGGACCTTCTTCCCCGGGCCCTCGACGGGGAAGGGGCTCGGACCGGCCTTCTCCCAGTGCGTCTCCAGCACCATGGTGGTGCGGGTGGTCACCATGGGCCCGAGGGCCCGGATGCGGCGCAGGCGCTCGGCGATGCCCGCCGGGGTGTCAGCCACCACCTTCAGCAGCAGGGCGTCCTCGCCGGCGATGGTGTGGGCCTCCAGGATGTCGGGCTCGTCCTCCAGGGCCTTGATGAAGCGCTGCTCGATGGCCTCGTTGTTGTCCTTGTAGCGCACGGCCACGAAGGCCACCGTGGGCTTGTTCACCGCCGCCGGGGAGACCCGGGCGGCATAGCCGCTGAGGACGCCATCCGCTTCCAGGCGCTTCACCCGGTCGATGATGGTGGGCCGGCTCACGCCCAGGCGCTCCGCCAGCTCGGCATGGCTCATCCGGCCCTCCTGCTGGAGCAGCGCCACAAGGCGCCGATTGAGGTCGTCGTCCATCAGGGGCTTCACCATGGGACCTCCGGCTGCCTTCCATTCAACACTGTGCAAGGCATCCATTCAAGATATGCCACAACCCGTCAAGTCGTGGTCCGGGCGGCCTCCGGGCCCGGATCGGGGTACCATGGGGCCCCGAGGGAACCATGGACTTCGCCCGCCCCTACACCGACCAGAGCTTCTTCCTGATCGCGGGGCCCTGCGTCATCGAAAGCCGGGACCACGCCCACTTCATGGCCGGCCAGCTCCGGGACCTCGCAGAGGCCCGCGGCATCCCCTTCGTCTACAAGTCCAGTTTCGACAAGGCCAACCGCACCAGCCGCGACAGCGCCCGGGGACCGGGCATGGACGAGGGCCTCGACATCCTGGCGGAGGTGCGCCGGCGCTACGGCGTGCCCGTGCTCACGGATGTCCACGAGAGCCAGCAGTGCGCCCCGGCCGCCCAGGCCGTGGACGTGCTCCAGATCCCCGCCTTCCTCTGCCGTCAGACTGACCTCCTCGTCGCCGCGGCGGCCACGGGCCGGACCGTCAACCTGAAGAAGGGTCAGTTCCTCGCGCCCTGGGACCTCAAGCACGGCGTGGAGAAGCTGAAGTCCGTGGAGGGCCATGGGCCGGTGTGGGTGACGGAGCGGGGCTCCAGCTTCGGCTATGGCAACCTGGCCGTGGACTTCCAGTCCTTCCCCCACCTGCGCAAGACGGGCTGCCCGGTGGTCTTCGACGCCACCCACAGCGTGCAGAAGCCTGGTGCCCTGGGCCACGCCACCGGCGGCGCCCGGGAGATGATCCCCACCCTGGCCCGCGCCGCGGCCACGGCCGTGGACGGCTTCTTCTTCGAAGTTCACGAGTGCCCCGAGAAGGCCCTCAGCGACGGTCCCAACGCCATGCACCTCGACCGCTTCGGCGACCTGCTGGACCAGCTGCTGGTGCTCTGGCGTGCCGGCCGGGCCGCGGCCCAGCAGGACCCCGCGGGGCGCTGATGGCGGCGGAGGCCCTGAAGGCCGGGAGGGGCCTGGAGCTCAGGCCCCTCCGCCTCGCCGATGCGCGGGCCCTCTTCGCGCAGGTGGACGCCAATCGCGCCCGCCTCCGCCGCTGGCTGCCCTGGCCCGACGCCAACCGGGGCCCCGAGGATTCACGCACCTACATCCTGAGGATGCGCGCCCAGGCGAAGGCCGGCATCGGGCAGTCCTACGGCCTCTGGTGGAAGGACCGCCTGGTGGGCGTGGCCGGCTTCAACTGGATCGACCGCCCGAACCGCAGCGGGGCCCTGGGCTACTGGCTGGCCCGGGAGGCCGAGGGTCGCGGCCTCATGACCGCCGCCGTGACCGCCCTGCTGCGCCACGGCTTCCGGGTCCTGGACCTGAACCGCATCGAGATCCGCGCCGGCCTCCGCAACCGCCGCAGCCGCGCCATCCCCGAGCGCCTGGGCTTCCGCCGGGAGGGCATCCTGCGGCAGGCCGAGTGGGTGAACGGCCGCTTCGTGGACCACGCCGTGTACGGGCTGCTGGCCTCCGAGTGGCGGCAGAAGGGGCGCTAAACGCCTCCCCTCCCGGGAGGTATCCAGACCATGCGCGCCCCCATCTGGATCCTGCTCTGCCTCGCTGCCGGCGCCCCGGCCCTCCTCCAGGCCCAGGCCCCCGTGGTCTCCCTGGTGCGCCAGCCAAGGGCTACGGCCGTGGAATTCACGGTCCCCTGGACGGAGTTCCAGTTCAGCCAGGGACCCGATCATGCGGTTTTCCACCTGGGCGCAGGGCTTGGGCTGCGCCACTGGGACGACGGCGACACCTCCGTGCGTCTCGTGGCCGACGCCAACGCCAGCTTCAACGGGCTGTTCACCGGATTTGGCGTGGTGGGCGAGGTGCCCCCCGGGGAGAAGCCCTTCCTGGGCCCTCGCCTCCGGGTGGGCTGGGCCTTCCACCCTCGTTGGGCCCTGAGCCTGGAGGGCGAGCACCTTGAACGGCCCTTCGGCGAGGGCTGGGGCGTCAAGCGGCGCAGCAGCCTCGGCCTGGCCCTCAGCGTCCGGTTCTGAACCTCCGCTGCCGGCGGCCGGAGGCTTATTCCACCCCGGCCGCGTAGGTGAGGTTCAGCAGGGCCATGGCCCGGGTGACCTTGCCCACGCTGTTCTTGGTGGTGTCGGTGTAGAGGATGCCGCGGCGGTCGAGCGCCTCGTAGTCGAAGTTGCCCTCGCCGCTGAGGTCGAAGCAGAGGGCGCCGTCCTTGATCCAGTCCGTGGGGATCTGGTACCCGGGCGCGGGCACGGCGCTCACGATGACATCGGCCATCCTGATGAAGCCCTCCAGGTGCGTCTTGTTGGTGTTCGCGTGGCAGAGGATGGGCGTGGCCTTGAGGTTGGCCACCATGGCGGTGAGGGGCCGGCCGATGCGGAGGCTGTCGTTGATGACGAGCACCGTCTTCCCTGTGAGCCAGGCGTCGCCGAAGCCGCGCTTGAGGGTCTTCACGATGGCCCGGGCCGTGCAGGGCGTCATGCAGCGGTGCTGGGTGCCGTCGTCCATCCGCTTCCGGTACTTGTTCAGGAACCCGATGTTGATGGCGTGGAGGCCCTCGATGTCCTTGCTGGGATCCACCAGGTCCATCACCTCGTCATCCTTGATCTCGCTGTAGCGCAACGGGTAGAAGATGAAGATTCCGTGCGTCTTCTCGTCCTGGTTGAGGCGGGCCAGGAGCTTCACCAGCTGCATGCCGTTCTGCACGCGCAGGTCCGCGGCGGCGATGCCTAGGTCCTCGCAGTCCTTCATGAGCCAGCGCTGGTAGGTGACGCTGCCGGGGTCGTCGGTGCCCAGGATGACGCCCAGGCCCGGGGCGAAGCCCAGCTTCTCCACGTTGGACTTCACCAGCCGCAGGTAGTGCTGGGCGGTTTCCTGGCAATCGAGCTTCCCGGTGAGGGTGGACGGCATGGAGCACCTCGGCCCCCATTTTACCGGCTCGGGCCGGCCCCTGCCCGTTCCAGCCATCTATGCTGGCTCCATGCGACCGTCGAAGACCGCCTCCGCGTCCTCCCCCGCCGAGCTCCAGCGCCGCCTCCTCGCCGCCTACCCCGACGCCCGGTGTGCCCTCGACCATGGCGACCCCTTCGAGCTCGTGGTGGCCACCATCCTCAGCGCCCAGTGCACCGATGCCCGGGTGAACCTCACGACGCCGGCCCTCTTCGCCCGCTTCCCGGACGCCGCGGCGTTGGCTGCGGCCCGGCAGGAGGAGGTGGAGGCCCTCATCAAGTCCACCGGGTTCTTCCGGAACAAGGCGAAGAACCTCATCGGACTCGGACAGGCCCTGATGGCCCGCCACGGCGGGCAGGTGCCCTCCGATCCGGCCGAGCTCGCCGCCCTGCCCGGCGTGGGCCAGAAGACCGCGAACGTGGTGCTGGCCAACGCCTTCGGCGTGCCGGCCCTGGCCGTGGACACCCACATCTTCCGCGTGGCCCGGCGGCTGGGCCTCTCGAAGGCCCCCACGCCGGAGAAGGTGGAGGCCGACCTCTGCCGCATCTTCCCGCGGGAGGACTGGATCGAGCTGCACCACCAGCTCATCTTCCACGGCCGCCGCACCTGCGACGCCCGGCGGCCCGACTGCGCCGCCTGCCCCCTCTTGGACCTCTGCCCCACGGGCCAGGGCAAGATCAAGGATCCCCACCTGGGCGTCCGATTCCAGGCGCCGGACCCCGGCCCGGCCGCCCGCCCCGTGCCCGCGCCCGTGGAGGCCGGCCCCCGGCGCATCGTGAGCCTGGTGCCTTCGGTGACCGAGCTGCTCGTGCAGTGGGGCCTGGCCGCCCGGCTGGTGGGGCGCACCCGCTACTGCATCGAGCCGAAGTGGATCCGCAACACCGTCCCCGCCGTGGGCGGCACCAAGGATCCGGACCTGGACCGCATCCGCGACCTCGCTCCCGACCTGGTGATCCTGGAGAAGGACGAGAACCCGAAATCCGCCGCGGAGGCCCTCACAACCCTGGGCATCCCCTGGCTGGCCCTGGAGGTGCGCACCCTGAAGGCCGCCGCCGCGGAGTTGCGACGCCTGGGCGCGGCCCTGGGCGTCCCCCAAGCCGGCGAGGCCCGCGCCGCGTCCCTGGAAGCCCGGCTGAAGGGCCGCCGCCGGAAGGGCCCGCGCACGCTCGTCCTCATCTGGCGGGAGCCCTGGATGGCCGCCGGTCCCGACACCTACCTGGGCGACCTGATCCGCCAGGCAGGCCTCACGCCGATCGGGCCCGGGGGCTACCCGACCCTGGACGAGGCCGCGATCGCGCGGCTAGCGCCCCAGGTGATCCTCCTGCCCACGGAGCCCTACCGCTTCAACCGCCGCCATGCAGCCGACCTGCAACGCGGCTTCCCGGGGGCCACGGTCAAGCTCCTGGACGGCCAGGCCCTCACCTGGTACCTCAGCCGCACGGAGGAGGGGCTGGACCTGCTCGCGGCGTCTATCTCGGCCTGAGGATGTACCGGAAGGTCATGTCGAAGGTGGCATTCACCTTCCTGCCCCGGAAGATGCCCTTCCCGAAGCGCCAGAGCTTCACGGCCCGGAGCGTCTCGGCCTGGAGGGCCGGCGGGCCCTCCAGCAGCTCCGTCCGGATGGGCACGCCGTGCTCGTTGATGGTGACCCGGACGACCACGTCGCCCTGGATGTGTCCCCACTCGGCCAGCATGGGGTAGTTGGGGATCTCCTCGTGGAGCACTTCCAGTTCGCTCAGGTCCAGACCCGCATTCAGGCCTGGCACCCCCCGGATCATGGCGCCCCCGGAGCCGATGGCGGAACCATGGCCGCTGCCCTGCCCTTCGCCGCGGGCGAGGCCGGTCCCACCGGGTGCCACCGGCAAACGGGCATCCCCGATGGCCCTCGGCTGCAGGGGGAGGGTCGTGGGTATGTCCTGCACATCCTTCGGGGCAGCGTCCACGGGCAG
>DASVZU010000127.1:0-3520 GCA_036391515.1 Holophagaceae bacterium | reverse complement strand
CGGCCGATGCCGATCTGGCCTACGAAGTCGCTCCAGTCCATGAGGGTGACGAGCATCTGGAGGGGCGCGTCGGCACTGCCCGTGGGGTGGGGGCAGTGCTTGACGATGGTGTCGAAGAGGGGATCCAGGTTCTCGCTGGCGTCGTTCATGTCCAGCATGGCGTAACCCTGCTTCGCGCTGGCGAAGACGCAGGGGAAGTCGAGCTGCTCCTCCGTGGCGCCCAGTTCGATGAGGAGCTCGAACACCTGGTCCTGGGACCAGAGGGGGCGGGCGCCGGGGCGGTCCACCTTGTTGATGACGACGATGGGCCGGAGGCCCAGGGCCAGGGCCTTGCGGGTGACGAACTTGGTCTGGGGCATGGGGCCGTCGAAGGCGTCCACCACGAGGAGCACGGAGTCCACCATGCTCAGCACCCGCTCCACCTCGCCGCCGAAGTCGGCGTGGCCGGGCGTGTCCACGATGTTGAAGCGGTAGCCGCCCCAGTGGAGGGAGGTCGTCTTGGCCAGGATGGTGATGCCGCGCTCGCGCTCCTGGTCGTTGCTGTCCATCGCGCGCTCCTGCACGCGCTGGTTGTCGCGGAACATGTGGGCACCCTTGAAGAGGGCGTCCACCAGGGTGGTCTTGCCGTGATCGACGTGGGCGATGATGGCGATGTTGCGGATCTTGTCGAGGGGGGTCATCAGGCTCCCGGAGCAGCCCCGGCACAGGCCGGGCAGAACCCTCGATTTTACACGAATCCGGCCCGTATTCCGAGCTCAATTCGCCCTTCCAGGCCCCTTCAGATCGCGACGCCGCCCCGTTCCGGGGGTAAGATGGTCGGACCCTCCCCGGGAGAACCCCATGCACATCAACGAACTGCTCACCGTGGTCTGCGAGCAGGGCGCCAGCGACCTCCACCTCAAGGTCGGCAACCACCCCATCGCTCGCATCCGGGGCAAGCTCACCCCCCTGACCCAGTTCAAGCGGCTGGTCCAGGAGGACACCATCGCCATGGCCTACGCCATCATGGCCAGCGACAAGCAGAAGGCGAAGTTCAAGGAGAACCTGGACCTCGACCTCGCCTATTCCGTACCGAGCCTGGGCCGGTTCCGCTGCAACGTCTTCAACCAGCGGGGCACCGTGGGCCTCGTGCTCCGCGTGATCCCGCGGAAGATCTACACCATCGACGACCTGATGCTGCCGAAGGTCCTCAAGACCATCTGCCAGGAGCAGCGCGGCCTGGTGCTGGTGACCGGCACCACCGGATCCGGCAAGTCCACCACCCTGGCGGCCATGATCGACCTGATCAACGCCACGCGGACGGAGCACATCCTCACCATCGAGGATCCCATCGAGTACCTCCACCGGGACAACCTGAGCATCGTGAACCAGCGCGAGGTCGAGGCGGACTGCCGCACCTTCGCCACGGCCCTGCGGGCCGCCCTCCGCCAGGATCCCGACGTCATCCTCGTGGGCGAGATGCGCGACCTGGAGACCATCGAGACGGCCCTCCACGCCGCCGAGACCGGCCACCTGGTCTTCAGCACCCTCCACACCCTGGACGCCACGGAGACCATCAACCGCGTCATCTCCGTGTTCCCGCCCCACCACCAGAAGCAGATCCGCCTCCAGCTGGGTGCGGTGCTCAAGGGCGTCATCTCCCAGCGCCTGGTGCCCCGGGCGGACGGCCAGGGCCGCGTGCCGGCCGTGGAGGTCATGGTGGCCACGGAAACCGTCCGTGGCTGCATCGAGGACAAGGACAAGACCAAGCTTCTGAAGGATGTCATCGCCGCCGGCACCAGCCAGTACGGCATGCAGACCTTCGACCAGAGCCTCTACTTCCTGCTCCGCCAGGGGCTCATCACCGAGGAGGAGGCCCTCCTCCGGGCCACCAACGTGGGCGAGTTCAAGCTCAAGCTGGAGGGCATCGCGTCCACCTCGGACATGGCCCGCTCCAACATGGAGCGCGGCATGTCCATCTCCCAGGGGGGGGGACGCGAGGGGATCCCTGCGCCACCGCCGGTGGTGGCAGCCCCCGGCGCCCCCATGCCCATGCCCCCGCCCGGGGACGTGAAAATCACCCTGGCACGCTAGGCGCCGTTCCCCTATTCTGGCTCTCCCATCCCCGGACCGAGGTCGCCGATGATCAAGATCGACATCGCCAACGCGCTGATGAAGGTGCACCCCTGCTCCCGGTCCACCGCCCTGCAGGTGGTGGATCTGCTCACCGAGCGGCTCAAGGACGCCCTCCTCAACGGCCACCGCATCGAGATCCGCGGCTTCGGCGTCTTCGAGCCCCGTCCCCGCAAGCGCGGCATGGGCCGGAACATCAAGACCGGCGCCAGCGTCCAGATCCCCAAGGGCAAGAGCATCCGCTTCAAGCCCGGCAAGGACCTGCGCGAGATCGAGGTCAAGTAGCGCTCAGGCCAGTGCGGCCGCCGCGGTCCGAAGGCGCTCCAGGGCCTCGTCCACCTCGTCGCGGTGCGTCCGGGCGGCAAGGATCGCCATCCTCAGGTGGAAGGCGCCGTTCAGCCGGGTGCCGCTGAGGAAGACCCGGCCCTCGTCGGTCAGCCGCTGGAGGATGGCCTGGTTGAAGGCGTCGGGATCTCCGGCTCTCGCCAGGAACCTGAAGGCCAGCACGCTGAGCTGGGGCGCGGGTCCAGGATCCACGCCCGGCAGCACCTGCAGGCGCTCATGGGCATAGCGCGCCAGGAGCAGCTTCTCCTCCAGGGCCGCCCGGAAGGCCGAGGCGCCGTGCAGCTGGAGGGGCAGCCAGAGCCGCAGGGCCCGGGCGTGCTTGCTGAACTCCAGGGTCGTCTCCGAGGGGCTCAGTTCCTCCAGGTCCTCCGGCGGGGACGGCAGGTAGTCGGCCCGGAAGGCGTGGGCCTTCCGGAGCGGATCCAGTTGGCGCACCAGCACCGCGCCCAGGCCCAGGGGCGTGAAGAGCCCCTTGTGGGGGTCCACCACCAGGCTGTCGCTGCGGTCCAGGCCGCGGAGCATAGCCCTTCCGGCTTCCGTCAGGGCGAAGGCGGCCCCGTAGGCGCCGTCCGTATGCATCCAGAGTCCGTGCCGGGCAGCCAGGTCGGCGCAGGCCTCCAGAGGATCCACGGCCCCCGTGTTGGTGGTACCCGCCGTGGGCACCAGCAGCCAGGGGCGGAGGCCCGCCCGGAGATCCGCCCGGATGGCAGCTTCCAGGGCCTCGGGCCGCAGGCGGAAGTCCGCGTCCGTGGGGATGCTCCGCACGGGGGCTTCCGCCATGCCTGCCACCCGCAGGGCCTTCTGGAGGCAGTGATGGGCCTGGTCCGACAGGTACACGCATGCCTTCGGGTAGTCCGCGGCGCGGAGCCCGGCGGCCTCCCGGGCCGCGCAGATGCCGATGAGGTGGGCCATGCTGCCGCCGGCGGCCAGGTTGCCGGAGCTGCCCTCGGGGAGGCCCAGCTCCCGGGCCAGCCAGGCGATCACCTGGTTCTCCATCCGCACGGCGCCGGGCCCGGCGAAGTAGTAGCCCGCATAGCGGTTGGTGAGCGCGGCCAGCAGGTCC
>DASVZU010000126.1:0-6934 GCA_036391515.1 Holophagaceae bacterium | reverse complement strand
CTCCTGGGCGGCCAGGGTGTAGCAGCCGATGTCGCCGAAGACCCGGGCTTCGGGTGCGCCGACATTGCGCAGGGCCTCCTGGATGGCTTCGTAGGCGTCCACATGCCCGCAACCCTCGCAGAAGCGGGGGGCCCGCACGGGCAGCTCCAGGCTGGCGGCGGCCTTGCCCTCGGGGGTGGCGAGACCCAGGGCATCCTTCAGGATGCGGGGGGACAGCTCGCCCGTGCGGGGCACGGCGCCATCGAGCCGGCCGCGGACCCGGGCCCTCCCGCGGAGGCCCAGGCGCTCTTCCAGGACCGGGTAGTCCTCCTCGAAGACCAGGATGTCGTCCACCTGGCCGAGGAAGGCCTGCTCGAGTTCCGGATCCACAGGATAGGCGGCCACCTCCAGCCGGGGCAGGGCGGCCAGTTCCGGGTGCTCCAGCACCAGCTGGCCGAAATAGGCCCGGCCCAGGCCGGCCAGGGCCACGCCCCGGCGGGCCGTCCCGGGCACCAGGCGGTTCAGCTTCGCGGCCTCTTCCCGCAGGCGGGGCTGCTTGGCCAGGAGGTCCACGTAGCGGCGGCGGGCGTTGGAGGGGATGAGCACCCAGTCCTGGACGCGGGATTTGGGGGCGAGCCCCACGCCGGAGGGCGCCAGGACCTCCCGGCGCTGGAAGGGGGCCCGGCAGTGGGCCAGGCGGGTCACCAGGCGCAGCATGACCGGCACCTGCAGGGCCTCGGAGAGCTCGAAGGCCCGCCAGGTGAAGTCGTAGGCCTCCTGCACGGTGCTGGGCTCCAGGCAGGGGAGCCAGGCGAACTCCGCCAGGCGGCGGCTGTCCTGCTCGTTCTGGCTGCTGTGCATGCCGGGGTCGTCCGCCACCAGGAGCACCAGGCCACCCTGCACGCCCGTGAGGGCGGAGTTCGCATAGGCGTCCATGGCCACGTTCAGGCCCACATGCTTCATGGTCACCAGGCTGCGGTGGCCCGCGTAGCTCATGCCGAGGGCCAGGTCGTAGGCCACCTTCTCGTTGGCGGCCCAGTGGGCCACCCGGCCGCCGTCGGCGTCCTGCTTCACGAGGGCCTCGGCGTACTCGAAGCCCTCCGTGGAGGGCGTCCCCGGGTAGCCGAAGGCGCCCTTGATGCCGGCGTCGAAGGCCGCCTGCGCGGCGGCTTCCACGCCCAGGGCCAGGGTGCTTTGCGTCATGGGGCCTCCACCTCAACCAAACATCGGAGTATGGGGGCGGGTCTCCGTGCGCCGGGTCACACGGGAGGCCGCGGAAGCCCTGCTGTGCCAGTGATCACACGCACCGGGGCCCGGATCCGGGACGGTGCGGGCGGATGATTCTGTGAATCAATCATGTTTAGAGGGCGATTGGAGGCCGTTGTTCTTGTTTGTCGAAAGCAAAAAGGCGCCATGCATGGGTCGTACCCATGATTTTTTTTTACTGCCAGACCAAAAAGAGATGGCTGGCGCCACAAGGGGGGTTGACACTATAATTTACCGACTGATCCTCTTGGTTAAGGCCGTCCTACCAGGTTCTTGCGGAGGTCACCCGTGCTCCCACTCTCCCAGACCACCGGCTACGCAGTGCGGGCGCTCCGCTGCCTGGAGGAACCGGGGGGTCACCCCATCCTCGTCGAGACCATCGCGGATTACACCGGCATCCCCCGGTCCTACCTTTCCAAGCTGGTGCACCGCCTGGCCAAACAAGGGCTGGTGGTGGCTCGGCGCGGCCACCACGGTGGCGTGGTCCTCGCCAAGTCGGCGCGGGACATCACCCTGGAGGAACTGTCCGTGGCCATCGACGGCACCTCCTGGCGGAACCGCTGCCTCCTGGGCCTCCTGGGCTGCTCGGAGGAGACGCCCTGCGTCCTGCACGAGTACTGGGGGGGCATGCGGGCGGACATCCTCACGCGCCTGAGCCAGGTGACCCTGGCCGACATGGACCGGCACCACGATCCAGGCGTGGAGCGATGCCGCGCCCGCAGGAAGGTGGCCGAGGCTGGCGCCGTGGGATGATGGGGCCTCGTACCGGAGGCAGCCCATGTCCCAGCACCCCGAACCCCCCAAGGCCTACCGGGCCTTCGTCTCCCGTTTCCCCAAGCTGGGCCAGGCCTGGGACCTCATGGCGGAAGCCGGCCAGGAGGGCCCCCTGGACGCGCGCACCGCTCGGCTGGTGAAGCTGGCCGTGGCCATCGGTGCGGGTCGGGAGGGCGCCGTGCATGCCAGCGCGCGCAAGGCGCAGGCCATGGGCATCACGACCGCCGAGATGGAGCAGGTCGTGGCGCTGGCCGCGGGGACCCTGGGCATGCCGGCGGCCGTGGCGGCCCACCGCTGGGTCCTGGACGTGACCGAGAAGAAGTAGCTCAGTCCTTCTTGGCGGGGGCGCGCCGGGTGGCGCCGGCTGCGGGCTTCTTCGCCGCGGGCTTGGCCGCCTTCTTCGGCTTGGGCTTGGCCTTCCGCTCGGGGAGCGCGTCGGCCAGGCGCCAAGTCCGGCTGTGCTGCTCGAAGGTGCGGATCTCCTCGAGGGTGATGCCCTTCAGGCGGTGGTGGATGTGGTCCCGTTCGGAGGTCCAGAAGGTGTGGGCGGGGCAGGCCCGCTCGTCCGAGCACTCGGAGAAGCCCAGCAGGCACTTGTTCCGCCACTCGGCGCCATCCACCGCCTCGGCGATGAGGTCCAGCGTGATCTCCTTGGCGGCCAGGGCCAGCACCACGCCGCCCTTGTTGCCGCGCTTGGCCATCACCAGGCCCACCTTGGCCAGCTTGTGGATCATCTTGGAGAGATAGGGGCGCGGGAAGCCCGTGCGGGCGGCGACGTCCACCACCAGGGTGGGCTTGCCGCCCGGATCCTCGAGGCAGCTCATGGCGAGTACGGCGTAACCGGAGGATTGGGACAGAGGAAGCATGGGCACCTTTGCCGTGGAGTGGATAATGGGCGACTTGAATAATAGACGATCTTCAGGTCGAACACACTTAAAGTCTGATTTTCCGCCCAGAACGCCCAGGACCCCCGGGGGCGCCGGGGGTCCTGGGGAAAAATCAGGCGCTCAGGGCTTCCAGCCGTTGAGGATCCGCATGTAGTTGGCCCGGGTGAAGGCCTGGGGATTGGGGCACTTCTGGAGCCCCATGCTGCCCAGGGCCTGGCGGAGGGACTCGTACTCGTGCTCCTCCAGCCACTCGGCCATCTCCGAACGGGCCTGGGCGAGCCTCTCCGGCCCGTGGAGCAGGAGCGCGGACACCATCTGCACCGCACTGGCCCCGGCCATGACCGCCTTGAGGGCGTCCATGCCCGTGTGCACGCCGCCGGTGACGGCGAGGCCGCCCTTGAGGTGGCCATGGAGGATGGCCAGCCAGCGGAGACGGAGGAGCAGGTCCTGCGAGCTGGAGAGCTGCAGGCTGGGGACGGCTTCCAGCGCCTCCACGTCGATGTCGGGCTGGAAGAACCGGTTGAAGAGCACCAGGCCGTCGGCTCCGGCGGCCTCCAGCTCCACGGCGAAGTGGGCCAGGGAGGAGAAGAAGGGCGACAGCTTCACCGCCACGGGGATCTTCACCTCGGACTTCACGGCCCGCACGATGTCGAGGGTGCGCTTCTCCACAGCCGCCGCGGTCTCCGCGGGATCCGTGGCCAGATAGTAGACGTTCAGCTCCAGGGCATCGGCCCCGGCCTGTTCCATGAGCTTCCCGTGGTGCAGCCAGCCCGCGGGCGAGGTGCCGTTCAGGGAGGCGATGACGGGCACGGACACGGCCTGCTTGATGCGCAGGATCTGCTCGAGGTACTTCTCGGGGCCCAGGCGGAAGTCCTCCGGGGTCGGGAAGTAGGAGAGGGCCTCCGCATGGGATTCCGCGTGGAGCTCCATGTCGAGGATGGTGCCCTCCTGCTCGCGGGTGATCTGCTCCTCGAAGAGGGAGTGCATCACGATGGCCGAGGCGCCGGCGTCCTCGAGGCGCTTGACCATACCCAGGTCGTCGACCATGGGCGAGGCGCCCGCCATGAGGGGGTGGGCCAGCTTGAGGCCGAGGTAGGTGGTGGAGAGATCCATGGCGTCCTCCTTCACTTTCCGGGCATCTGGAGCTTGGCGAGCTGCTCGTAGACGGAGTAGCGGCTGGTGATCTCGTGCTGGGAAGTCTCCAGCAGCTGCTTGAAGGCCTCGGGGTGCGCCTGCTCGATCATCCTGAAGCGGGTCTCGTTGCGCACGTACTGGCCCAGGGGCACCTTCGGGGAGCCGGAGTCCAGCTGCAGGGGGTTCTCGCCCTTCTCCGTGCGGCGGGGATCGAAGCGGAAGAGCGGCCAGTGGCCGGAGTCCACCGCCAGCTTCTGCTGCTCGGCGCCCTGGGCCAGGTCGTAGCCGTGGGCGATGCAGTGGCTGTAGGCGATGATGAGGCTGGGACCGGGGTAGGACTCGGCCTCGAGGAAGGCCTTCACGGTCTGGGCGTCCCGGGAGCCGAAGGCCACCTTGGCGACGTAGATGCCGCCGTAGGTCATGGCGATCATGCCCAGGTCCTTCTTGGGGAGGGTCTTGCCGGCCATGGCGAACTTCGCGCCGGCGCCCATGGGCGTGGACTTGGAGGCCTGGCCGCCCGTGTTGGAGTAGACCTCGGTATCGAGCACCAGGACGTTCACGTTCCGGCCGGAGGCGAGGACGTGATCCAGGCCGCCGTAGCCGATGTCGTAGGCCCAGCCGTCGCCGCCGACCACCCAGACACTCTTGTCCACCAGGTAGTCCGCGAGGTCGTTCAGGATGCGGGCCTCGGGATCAGCCAGGCCGGCCAGCTTCTGCCGGAGGGCCACCACCCGCTCGCGCTGGACCTTGATGCCGGCCTCCGTGGCCTGGTCAGCCGTGGCCAACCCGGCGACGAGCTCGTCCCCGAGGCTCGGCGCCAGCCGGTGCAGCAGCTCCAGGGCGAACTCCTGATGCTTGTCCACGGAGAGGCGCAGGCCCAGGCCGAACTCCGCGTTGTCCTCGAAGAGGCTGTTGGCCCAGGCGGGGCCGCGGCCATCGCGGTTGACGGTGTAGGGCGTGGTGGGCAGGTTGCCGCCGTAGATGCTGGAGCAGCCCGTGGCGTTGGCGATGAGGGTGCGGTCGCCGAAGAGCTGGGTGAGCAGCTTGAGGTAGGGCGTCTCGCCGCAGCCGGAGCAGGCGCCGCTGTACTCGAAGAGCGGTTCGAGGAACTGGGAGCCCTTCACGTCCAGCTTGACGGTGGTGCGGTCGGCCTCGGGGAGGTCGAGGAAGAAGCTGTAGTTGGCGGCCTCGGGCTCGCGGAGCGGGGCCTGGGGCACCATGTCGATGGCCTTGTGCTTGGGGTTGCCCTTGTCCTTGGCGGGGCAGATGGCCACGCAGAGGGAGCAGCCCGTGCAGTCCTCGGGCGCGACCTGGATGGTGTACTTCTGGCCCTTGTACTCGGGGCCCTTGTAGTCCACGGCCTTGAAGGTGCCGGGGGCGCCGGCCAGCTCGGCGGGATCGTAGACCTTGGCGCGGATGGCGGCGTGGGGGCAGGCCATCGCGCACTTGTTGCACTGGATGCAGATCCCGGCGTCCCACTCGGGGATCTCCAGGGCGATGTTGCGCTTCTCCCACTTGGTGGTGCCCACGGGCCAGGTGCCGTCCACGGGGAAGGCGCTCACGGGCAGCAGGTCGCCCTTCCCCTCCATCATCACGGCGGTGACGCGCTTGACGAAGTCCGGGGCCTCGTCGGCCACCATGGGCGGCCGCTTCCGGGTGGCGGTCACCTTGCCGGGCACCTTCACCTCGTGGAGGTGGGCCAGGGTCTCGTCTACGGCCACGAAGTTCTTCTGGACGATGGCGTCGCCCTTCTTGCCGTAGGTCTTCTTGATGGCCTTCTTGATCTGCTCGATGGCCTCCTCGCGGGGCAGCACGCCGGAGATGGCGAAGAAGCAGGTCTGCATGATGGTGTTGATGCGCACGCCCATGCCGGTGTTCTTGGCCACCTCGTAGGCGTCGATCACGTAGAACTTGAGCTGCTTCTCGACGATGGCCGACTGCACCTCCACGGGCAGGGTGTCCCAGACGGCCTCCGGCCCGTACGGCGTGTTCAGCAGGAAGGTGGCGCCGGGCACAGCGGTTTCGAGCATCTCGTACTTGTCGAGGAAGCACGTCTGGTGGCAGGCGATGAAGTTGGCCTTGGTCACCAGGTAGGCGCTACGGATGGGCCGGGGCCCGAAGCGCAGGTGGCTGATGGTGATGGCGCCGGACTTCTTGGAGTCGTAGACGAAGTAGCCCTGGCCGTAGTTGGGCGTCTCCTCGGCGATGATCTTGATGGAGTTCTTGTTGGCGCCCACGGTGCCGTCGGCACCCAGGCCGTAGAACAGGGCCCGGGTCACGTCCTTCGGCTCCACGTCGAAGGCGGGGTCGTAGGCCAGGGAGCTGTGGCTGATGTCGTCCACGATGCCCACGGTGAAGTGGTTCTTCGGGGTGGCCTGGGCCAGGTTGTCGAAGACGCCCTTGACCATGGCGGGCGTGAACTCCTTGGAGGAGAGGCCGTAGCGGCCGCCCACCACCACGGGATCGAGGGTGGTGTGCCCCTCCTCGCGGCCCTGGCGGAGGGCGGCGAGCACGTCCAGGTGCATGGGATCCGCGGGGGCGCCGGGTTCCTTGCAGCGGTCCAGCACGGCCAGCTTCTTCACGGAGGCGGGCAGGGCGCGCACGAATTCGGGGATGGCGAAGGGCCTGAAGAGCCGGACCTTGAGGACGCCCACCTTCTCGCCTTGCTTCAGGGCGTGCTCGACGTACTCGTGGGTGACGTCGCAGCCGGAGCCCATGGCGACGATCACGCGCTCGGCCTCGGGATGGCCGAAGTACTCGTAGAGGCGGTACTGGCGGCCGGTGATCTTCGCGAAGCGGTCCATCTCCTGCTGGACGAGGGCGGGAGCGGCGGCGTAGTAGGGCGTGCAGGCCTCGCGGGCCTGGAAGAAGGTGTCGGGGTTCTGGGCCGTCCC
>DASVZU010000125.1:0-10160 GCA_036391515.1 Holophagaceae bacterium | reverse complement strand
TGCGCCGGACCGGCGTGGACCGGGTGACCGGGGGCATCCGCCTCGACCAGAGCGCCTTCGACGCCCAGCGGGAGCCGGAGGGCTGGGAGAACACCACGGCGGACACCCTGCCGCCGGTGCAGGCCCTCTCGGTGAACTTCAACCGGGACGACCGGGGCCGCATCGTCGGCGATCCGGATGGCCTCGCGCGGCGCACCCTCCAGGAGATCCTCCAGGAGGCCGGCATCGTCTTCGAGGGGCGGCCCGGCCCGGCGAAGGCCGAACCTCGCAAGCTGCTGGCCTGGCCTTCTCCGCCCCTCCGCGACCTGGTGCTGGACATCAACAAGTGGTCGAACAATTTCATGGTCGAGATGCTGGTGCGGACGTTCGGCGAGGGCTCCTGGCCCAGGGGTATCCGGCGCATCCAGGACTTCTACGCCACCACCTTCGGCCTCCCGGCCCAGGACATCCAGATCACGGACGGCTCCGGCCTCAGCAAGGAGAACCGCCTGTCGGCCCGGACCCTGGCCATCGTCCTGCGGGCGGGGTACCACGATTTCGAGGTGGGGCCTGAGTACGTGGCCTCCCTCAAGATTATCGGGGGCGAGCCCTGGAAGCTGCGGATCAAGGATCCCAACCTGGCCCGGCGCCTGCGGGTGAAGAGCGGCCACCTGGACCGGGTGGACAGCCTCTGCGGATACATCCAGATGCCGGACGGCCGGGTGCGCGTCTTCGCCATCCTCCTGAATGGCCCCGCCTCGGACGAGGACATCTGGCCCCTGGTCTCCCGCTGGGCGAACTGAATTCAGGGGGGGGCGACGGGTGGCCGATGAGGTGCAGGGGGACGCCATGGCCCGGATCGCCATCGTGGACGACAGCCGATTGGCCCGCGTGTTCGCGGCGGGGGCCCTGCGGGCCCAGGGCCACGAGATCGTGGAGATCGAGCCCGATTCCCTCTTCTCCGTGCTGAAGGTGCTCCGGGACGATCCGGTGGATCTCCTGGTCATGGACCTCCTCATGCCCGATTGTCCCGGCGAGAGCCTGGTGCGGGCCTGCCGGGAGGATGCGGCCCTCCAGCACCTGCCGGTGCTGCTCCTCTCCGCCCACCGGGACGACGAGGCGCTCCTGCGGATGCAGCACCACGGCATTTCCGGCTTCCTCCTCAAGCCCCTGGATCCCGCCACCCTGGTGGCCAAGGTCGCGGAGGCGCTTGCCGGCTGAGGTCCCTCCCGTGATGCTGGAGGGATGGTCGGGACGGCGGGCGAGGCGGGATCGGGTGGCGCGCGGGGCCTGATGGCTGTGCTGGCCGGGGCCGCCCTCCTGGGGTTCGCGGCCATGCTGGTGCGCTGGTCGGCCCCGGCCGGGCCCCTGGTCATCGGCTTCTACCGGATGGCCTTCGCGCTTCCCCTGGTGGCCTGGATGGGCTGGCGCGCCCACCGGCCGGGGCAGGGCGACGCCCGGGGCTGGGCGCTCCTGGCGGGCCTGTGCTTCATCGCCGACCTGTGGCTGTGGCACACCTCCCTGGAATACACCAGCGCGGCCAACTCGACCCTGCTGGTGGGCCTGGCCCCCCTCTGGGTGGCCGCGATCTCGGTGCTGTGGCTGGGCACGCGGCTCCGCAGGCGCTTCTGGCTGGGCCTGGCCTTCGCCCTGGCCGGGGGCCTGGTGCTGGGGCTGGCCAAGGGCGCCCGGTGGGGGACGGGGCGGGGCGAGCTGCTGGCGGCCCTGGCCTCCCTGGCCTACGCCTGCTTCACCCTGGCCCTGGGCAGGGCCCGCCGCCAACTCGCCGCCCCGGAGGCCCTGGCCTGGGTGGTCCTCTGCTGCACCGCGGGCTTCGGCCTGCTGGGCCGGGTGCAGGGCGAGGCCTTCCACGGCTTCCCGGCCCACGCCTGGCTCTCCCTGGCGGCCCTGGGCCTCGTGGTGCAGGTGGCCGCCTGGTGGCTCATCACCTGGGGGCTGGGTCACGTCTCGACGAATCTCGGGGCCGTGACCCTGATGGTGCAGCCCGTGGCCACCGTGGGCCTGGGGTGGGCGCTGCTGGGGGAGGCGGTGCGCCCGTTGCAGGGCGCGGGCATCCTGCTGGTGCTGGCGGGCATCGCGCTCAGCGCCTTCAGCCCGCCGGCGAAGGGCTGACCCGAAGGTTTCCGGGTTGGCAGGCCGGGGCGGGGTTGCTAATCTCGGCAGATTGCCGGAAAGGAGGCTGCGATGGCTGTGCTGACCCCGATCGCCGAGCCTCCGTCGAGCGGCGCCTCCCTGGGCAGGCCCACCTTCGGCTGACGAGGCGCCGGAGGCCGGGACCGGGCCCTGGGAGGGCGTCGTGCCCGAAGCCTCTCCCGTTCCTCTCCGATCCGGTGCTGCCATGTCCTTCCGTCGATTCCTGCAAGCTTCCCTCTTCCTGGCCCTCGTCCGGGCCCTGCCGCTCCAGGCGCAGGAGGCCGAGACCTGGAGCCTCCACGGCCAGGCCACCACGGTGACCCAGGGCCACGGGGCCTTCGCTTCGCCCTATGCGGGCCCCAACAGCCTCGAATCCCGGAAGGAGGTCCGCACCTCGTTCACGGCCACGCTCTTCCTGGGGCGGCGGCTGTGGGAGGGCGGCGAGCTCTACGTGAACCCCGAGGCCGCCGCGGGCCAGGGGATCAGCCAGGTCCTGGGCCTGGCGGGCGCCGCGAACGGGGAGATCTACCGCGTGGACAGCCCGGAGCTGAAGGTGTCCCTGGCCCGCGTCTTCCTGCGGCAGACCTGGGATCTCGGCGGCGCGACGGAGGCCGTGGCCCCCGACGCCAACCAGCTGGGCGGGAGGCGGAGCGGCCGCCGCGTCGTGCTGACGCTGGGCCGCTTCTCCGCCGGCGACGTCTTCGACCAGAACGCCTATGCCCACGATCCCCGCAGCCAGTTCCTGAACTGGGCCCTGATGGATACGGCCAGCTGGGACTACCCGGCGGATACCCGGGGCTACACCTGGGGCGCGGCCCTGGAGCTCTGCTGGGACGCCTGGGCCATCCGGGCGGGCAGCTTCCTCGAACCGGAAGTGGCCAACGGCCTGCTGTTCGATCACCGGGTCTCTCGCGCCCACGGGGACGTGATCGAGGTGGAGCGCGGCCACGAGATCGGGGGGCTGGCCGGGCGCGTCCGCCTGATGGGATACGCCAACCACGCCGGCATGGGGAGCTACCGGGAGAGTCTGGCCCTCGCCCCCGCCGCGCCGGATGTCACCGCCACGCGGCGCGAAGGCCGGATCAAGTACGGATGGGGCCTCAGCGCCGAGCAGACCCTCACCGCCGACCTGGGGGCCTTCCTCCGGGCCGGGTGGAACGATGGGCGCACGGAGACCTGGGCCTTCACGGAGGTGGACCGCACCGCGGCCGGGGGCCTGAGCCTGGCCGGCCCCCGCTGGGGGCGGCCGGCGGATCGCCTGGGCCTGGCGGCCATCGTCAACGGCCTCTCGCCGGACCACCGGGCCTACCTGGCGGCCGGGGGCAGCGGCTTCATCCTCGGGGACGGCCGCCTGAACGCCGGGCAGGAACGGATCGTCGAGGCCTACTACGCCTTCGAGGCGGCCCATGGCTTCACCGTCTCCCTGGACGCCGAGCGCGTCCAGAACCCCGCCTTCAACCGGGACCGGGGGCCCCTGTCCATTTTCGCCCTGCGGCTGCATGGGCAGTTCTGACGGTGGCCGGGAGTGGGGTCTGATGTCACAGCATTTCGCATTGAATCCGACGGCGGCCCAGGGGCATCCTGGGACCGGACCACGAGAAAGGAGGCGCTGATGGACAAGCGGCATGCCATCGACGAACCTCCGTCGTGGGCCGGGCTCCGAACCTAGCCGAGCCTGCAGCGGACAGGCCCCGAGACGGGCCGCCGACACAGGGAGCCCCACCCCCACCTCACACGGAGGAGGTCCAACCGTGTATCTCATCAGCAAGAGCTTCCACCAGATGGAGCGCTGGCGCCGCCAGCTCATGATCTTCCTGGCCGTGCTCGGCCCCGGGATCATCGTGATGGTCGCCGACAACGACGCCGGCGGCATCTCCACCTACGCCGTGACCGGGTCCAAGTACGGGTTCAACCTGCTCTGGATCTTCATCATCCTCATCCCCATGGCCTACTACGTCCAGGAGATGACGGTACGCCTCGGTGCCGTCACCAAGCGGGGCCATGCGGAGGCCATATTCGAAGGCTTCGGCAGCTTCTGGGGCTGGTTCTCCCTGGCGGACCTCGCCATCGTCAACTGGCTGACCCTCATCACCGAATACATCGGCATGATCACCGCAGGGAGCATGTTCGGCATCCCACCCCTGGTCACTTTCATTGGCGTGACGCTCATCCTCTTCCTGGTCGTGCTCTCCGGGAAATACTGGACCTTCGAGAAGCTGACGCTTTTCTTCTGCGCCTTCAACCTGGTCTACATCCCCGCGGCATTCTGGGCCATGAAGACACCCACCGCGCCGGGCTGGGGTCTGGCGGCGAAGGGACTACTGGTCCCCAACCTCCCGGGGGGACTCTCCGGCGACATCCTCTTCATCCTGCTCGCCAACATCGGGACCACCATCGCGCCGTGGATGATCTTCTTCCAGCAGAGCGCCGTGGTGGACAAGGGGCTGGACATCCACGACATCAAGTTCGGCAAGATCGAGACCTTCGTCGGGGCGGTGCTGACCTGCGTCGTGGCGGCCTTCATCATCATCACGACAGGCGCGGCGCTCCACCACCACAACCCGCCCATCCTCGTGGACGACGCTGCGAAGACGGCCGACGCGCTGATGCCGCTTCTTCCGCACGGCGAGGGCGAACTGGCCCGGAAGCTCTTTGCCATCGGGCTCTTCGACGCAGGCTTCCTGGGCGCCCTCTGCATCTCCCTCTCCTCCAGCTGGGCGGTGGGAGAGGTGTTCGGCTGGGCCCACAGCCTCAACAAGAGCGTGAAGGACGCGCCCTGGTTCTACGTGGTCTACCTGCTGATGCTGGCGACCGCGGGGGCCGTGGTGCTCATCCCCAATGCACCCCTGGTGACCATCACGATGTTCGTGCAGGTGGTGGCCGTCACCCTCCTTCCCTCGGCCCTGATCTTCCTCATCCTGCTGCTCAACGACGAACAGTTCATGGGCAAGCACGTCAGCACGCCCTGGCAGAACACCGCCAACTGGGCCATCGTCATCTTCGTATCGATCATGTCCACCCTGTTCGCGGTCTCGACGCTCTTCCCGGGCCTGCTCGAACACCTGTTCCGGAGGGCCGCATGAGCCCGGTCCAGGCTGCCTCCTCAGAAGGCCTCCAGGGGGGCCGCACCCTCTACTTCTCCCGCCTCCTCCGCAAGTCGGTCCGCGTGGCGGGCGAAGGACGCAAGCTCGGTCCGGCCTCGGACATCGTGTTCGCTTTGGAGGAACCGTTCCCCCGCGCGGTGGGCATCTTCATCGACCACGGCTGGGGCGTGCCGACCGAGTTCGTTCCCTGGGACCGGGTGGTGGATCTCTCCTACCAGGGGGCGATCGTGAAAGGGCCGGATTCCGGAACCGCGTACCCCCCCTTCCATGACCAACCTGGATGGATCCTTGCCGACAAGCACCTCATGGGGCGCACCATCCTCGACATCGACGACCGCAAGGTGGAGGTCGTGAACGACGTCCTGCTCCAATCCACGGACGCGGGCATGTTCCTCTCGGCCGTGGACGCCTCCTTCAACGGCTTCCTCCGGAAGTGGGGCCTGGTTGGGCTCACCTCGCTCATGCGGGACGACCTCATCCCCTGGAAGTGGGTGCAGCCGCTCTCCGTGGAGGACGCGGTGGCCTCGGACCGGCTGCAGCTCTCCGTGGCCAAGGACCAACTCCAGGATCTTCCCAAGGAGGACCTGGCGGATGCCCTCGAGGAATTGTCGGGCTCCGAGCAGGAGGCGCTCTTCTCGGCCCTGGAGCCGTCCAAGGCCGCCGAAACGCTCACCGAGACCGAGCCCCGCGCCCAGCGGCAGATCATCGCGAACCTCCGGAAGGAGCGAGCCCAGAACATCCTGGCCCGCCTGTCCACGCCCCAGCTCGTGGACCTGCTGGGGGTGCTCCCCCACGAGGATGCGGAGGAGATGCTGGTGCTGATGCCCGAGGACCGCCAGCGCCGCGTGCGGGCGCTCCTCTCGGAGCGGGAGGTGACCGCCCTCGACTTCATTTCCCCCGACTACCTCACCGTCGCGACGGACACCACCGTGCGGGAGGCCCGGGAGCGGATCCGGACCTCGGGTCTCGGATACAGCGGGATCTCCTACCTCTACCCGGTGGGACCGGACGGCAGGCTCCTGGGCGCGGTGGACGCACGGCAGCTCCTCATCTCCGCCGAGGAGGCCCGGATGGAGGAGCTGATGACCTCGCCGGCCGTGGCGGCCGAGGCCGAGGACACCCGAAAGGACCTGGAGACCCTCTTCGGGAAGTACCACTTCCGGATGGTGCCCGTGGTCGACACCGAGGACCGGATCCTGGGCGTCATCCGCTTCAACGACATCATGCGGGGCCCCAGTCCCCGGCCGAAGGCCTAGGAGTCTGCCATGCCGAGGGTCAAGCTCACCCGCACCACCCGGTTCGCGCTCTACTTCCTGCGCTTCTACCTCATCTTCCTGATGCTGCTGCTGGCCGTCCGGTTCATCCGGACCTTCCACGGGACCTGAAGGGCAGGGGCTGCGGTCCTATGGAATTGGGGTCCAGGCCCTACTCGGGCGTGAGGATGCCCCGCTCCTCGCGGTAGGCGAAGAGCTCGCCGAACCGGCCCCACGCCACGAGGGTCTCGAAGGTCCGCTCGGGGTCCTCCATGGGCAGGCGGTGGTGCAGCTCGGAGATGAGCTCCTCGCGGCTCAGCTGGCCCTCGCGCATCTCCAGAAGGTCGCTCACCACGCGGAAGAGCTTGAGCTTGAGGAGCTGCTCCTTCCAGATCTGCTTGCGCTCCTCCATGCCGGCGCGGACGAAGCGCTGGCCCAGGGTCGTGAAGATGACCGAACGCTTGGGCGTGTCGACGAAGTCCAGCATCTCGGCGGATTTCGTGGAGGCCAGCACCAGCTCGAAGGGCACGTGGGTGTGCGAGACCACCTGGAAGAGGTCGCAGGTGCCGCCCTGGGTCTCGAGGAATTCCAGCAGGCCCAGGATGTCGCCGCTCTGGGCGGAGGGCAGGGGCTCGGCCATATCCGAGAGGAGGCTCGGCTCGGGAGCCGTGATCTCCACGTCGGGCAGCTCGGCGCTGGTGATGATGTCGTGGAGCTGGTCGACCAGCCGCAGGAACTCCGCGGAGCGCGTGTCCCGGGGGCGGGGCAGGGGATTCTCCACGATGGTGCGGACGCGGCCCGGATTCGCCGACAGCACCACGATGCGGTCGGCCATGTAGGCCACCTCCTTGATGTCGTGGCTCACCATCAGGATGGAGGAGGGATTCCGCTCGGCGTCCACCCAGATGTCCAGGATCTCGGCGCGGAGGCCCTCCGCCGTGAGGGCGTCCACCTGGCTGAAGGGCTCGTCCATGAACAGGATCTCTGGATCCACGCTCAGCGCCCGGGCCATGCCCACGCGCTGCTTCATGCCGCCGGAGAGCTCCCGGGGGTAGGCCTCCTCGAAGCCCTCCAGGCCCACCAGGGTGATCGCCCGGTCGGCCCGGGAGCGGACCTCGTCCTCGGCCAGCCCCTTGGCCCGCAGCACCGTGCGGACGTTCTCCTCCACCGTCATCCAGGGATAGAGGGCGAAGCCCTGGAACACGATGGAGACCCCGGGGTTCAGGCCCTCCAGGCGGCTCCCGTGGTAGCGGACCTCGCCCTTGCTGGCCTCGATGAGGCCCGCGAAGATCCGCAGGATGGTGGACTTGCCGCAGCCGGAGGGCCCGATGAGGCAGAGCACCTCGTTGGGGCGGATGTCCAGGTTGATGTCCTCCAGCACCCGCAGCAGGTTCCCGCCGCCGCGGTCGAAGAACTTCTGGACGCCCTTGAGTTCGCAGATGGGAGCTTCGGACATCATGGGTTCACCTACTTCGTCAGGGAGTAGCGGGTGGCGGCGAGCTGGTAGCAGGGCTTCCAGACCAGGCGGTTGAAGGTCACCACCAGGCTGGACATGAGGATGACGCCCGCGGCGAGGAGGGGGAGGTCGCGGTGGTAGGCCGCGGCGCTCACGGTGGAGCCCAGGCCCCAGGTGGCGAGGGTGTGCCCCTTGTACTCGGCGTACTCGGCCACGATGCTGGCGTTCCAGGCGCCGCCCGCGGCGGTCACCCAGCCCGTCACCAGGTAGGGGAAGATCGAGGGCAGGTAGAGGGCCTTCAGCCGGTGCCAGCGGGACAGGCGGAAGCTGGTGGCCGCCTCCCGGAGGTCGCCCGGGATGGCCATAGCCCCCGCGATGACGTTGAAGAGGATGTACCACTGCGTGCCGAGGAGCATCAGCACGATGCAGCCGTAGTTCAGCCCGACGCCGAAGGTGGCCAGGATGCCGATGACCACGGGGAAGAGCATGGGGGCGGGGAAGGAGGCCGCCACCTGCACCACGGGCTGGAGGATCTTGGAGAGCCGGGGCGAGAGGCCGATGGCCAGGCCCGCGGGCACGGCCCAGAGGGTGCCGAGGAGGGTGGAGATCAGGACCCGGCTAAGGGTGAGGCCCCCTGCCTTCGCCAGGTCCCACCAGCGGGCGCCCGGGATGGGCCGCAGAAAGGCCACCAGGCTGACCGCGGACCAGGCGGCCAGGGCCAGCAGCGCCAGGAGGCCCGCATTCGCCAGCCACCGGCCGCCCCGCAGGCGGAACGAGGAAGCCGGCGTGCCGCCCGGCCTGGGCGTCCGCGGGCGGGCCGTGGTCCTCCGGTGCACGCGCCGGGCCTCCAGCCAGCGGATGAGCCGGGAGCGGCGGAACAGCTTCAGCAGCCAGCTCCGGGGCGCCTCGCCCTGGGCCGTCTCCTCCACGCGGAAGCGCTGGGCCCACACGACCACGGGCCGCCAGAGCACCTGGTCCAGGAACACGATCATGGCGATCATCGCCAGGATGGCGTAGGCCATGGCAGGCACGTTGCCCTGCTCCACGGCCACGCTCATGTACGAGCCCAGGCCGGGCAGGCGGAAGTCCTTGTCGCCGAGCTTGAAGGCCTCCGTGATCATCAGGAAGAACCAGCCCCCCGCCATGCTCATCATGCTATTCCAGACTAGGCCGGTGGTGCCGTAGGGCAGCTCCACCCAGCGGAACCGCTGCCACCAGTTGAACCCGTACACCGTCCCGGCCTCCTGCATGTCGAGGGGCACGGACTTCAGGGAGTGGTAGAGGCTGAAGGTCATGTTCCAGGCCTGGCCCGTGAAGATCATGAGCACGGCGGCCAGTTCCAGGCCCAGGTTGCTGCGGGGGAAGATGGCCACCAGCGCCAGCACCAGGCCCGGCATGAAGCCCAGAACCGGGATGCTCTGGAGGATGTCCAGCAGGGGGATGAGCAGCTTCTCGGCCCGGCGGTCCTTGGCGGCCCAGAAGGCGTAGACCAGGGTGAAGCCCAGGCTGATCACGTAGGCCACCAGGCCCCGCATCATGGAGAAGAAGGTGTACTTGGGCAGGGCCCAGGGGGAGAGGTCGATCTCCACCAGGGGGCGGTGGATGCCGGTCCACTGGCGGCCCATCATCACCAGGCCGTAGAGGATGGCGGCGCCGGCCACGAGGACGAAGAGATCGACCCAGCGGCGGCGCTTGAAGGGGAGGAACAGGGCGTTGGCCTGTCCCCACACGGTGTCGAGGAAGCGGTGGATCATGGCCGGTCCGGAGGAGGGGATGCGCCGCGCCGGTGCGGGCCGCCATCCGGGTCAGGGGGCGGGGGAAAGGGGAGCCGCGGGAGCCGCCTCAGCGGGCGGCGCGACTCGACGGAGGTTCAGCGAGGTCGGTCTGTCGTCCCATCGCAACCTCCTTTCCGGCGCCAGGGCCAGAGGCAGTCTGCCCCGTGGGTCGGGGGCGGGTCAACCGTGTCTGTACAGGGGGGCCCCCTTTTGGGCCGATTCGCGTCACCATGGGAGCCCACCCTGGAGGAGAGATCGTGCCGGAGCCCCGCCGTGGCCACCCCTGAGGAGCGGCTGCTGGCCCTGGCCGTGGCCCGGGGCCTGGTGGAGCCGGTGGAGGCCCGGGGCGCCAGCCTGGACGACCTGGTGTCCTCCGGCCGGTTGACAGCCGCGGAGCGCGACCTGCTGAAGGAGGACCTGGAGACCTTCTCGGACACCC
>DASVZU010000124.1:0-2277 GCA_036391515.1 Holophagaceae bacterium | reverse complement strand
GGCCTCAACATCGCCCGCTACATGGCGGATGCCCGGAGCCAGCTCCTGCCCCTCGTGGGCGGCGGCGAGCACGACTGGGCCACCCTCTTCGGCCAGTGGGGCTGCCTCGCGCGGGACACCGCCATCGCCGGTGCCGTGCGGACAGCCGGCTGGATGGTGATGCTGGGGGCCTGGGCCTGGCTGGCCTGGCGTTGGCACCGGTCCCGGCTGGCATGAGAAGGGCCCGGTCATCCGGGCCCTCTGCTCACGCACGGTCGGACGAGCTCAGTAGCCCTCGCCCTCCGCGGCGGCCTTCACCTTGCCCCGGTGGAACCGGAAGAGGAAGGCGAAGTAGCCCAGGGCGATGGGGAAGCCGATGAGCCACCAGACCAGGCCGGTGCGGAGGCCGGGGCCCCCCACGCTGGCGTTCAGCGCCGTGAGGCTGTAGGCCGGATCAAGCGTGGAGCGCAGCATCACCGGGTAGACGCAGGCGGCGCTGGCGGCCAGCAGGCCCAGGATGAAGGCGCCGGAACCGAGGAAGGCCAGCAGCGGGCGCCCCTGCTTGGTGCCCACGAACACGAGCGCGAGCCCCGCCAGGAAGATGAGGGTGGCCAGCCAGCCCAGGGGCGCCCTGGACAGGTTCTGGAAGATGCCCGGGTTGACGAGGGAGGTCGCGTAGCTCGACACGATCCACAGCACGAGCACCAGGCCCCACAACTTCATCACCAGGCCGCGGGCGCGGTCATGGACCGGCCCCTCCGTCTTCCAGGCCAGGAAGGTGGCGCCGTGGCCCGCAAGGGTGGCCAGGGCGAAGACACCGATGAGCACGGTGTACCAGTCGAGGATGCCGGGATGCGTCCCCACCCGGAAGTTCGTCCAGAGCGCCATCTCGAAGTAGCCGGAACCGTCCACCGGCACGCCCCGCAGCACGTTGCCCAGGGCCGCCCCGAAGAGCACCGGCAGGAGGATGCTCGAGACGGAAAAGGTGGTGTCCCAGAAGTGGCGCCAGAGGCCGTCCCGGAGGTGCGAGCGGAACTCGATCGAGATCCCGCGGAGCATGAGGCACCACACCACCAGCCACATCGCCAGGTAAAAGCCGGAGAAGCCGGAGGCCAGCACCTTCGGGAAGGCGAGGAACATCGATCCTCCCCCCGCCAGCAGCCAGACCTCGTTGCCGTCCCAGAGGGGCCCGATGGCGCCGAGCACCTCCCGCCGCTCCTCGTTGGTCTTGGCCACGACAAGGTGCAGGATGCCCGCGCCGAAGTCGAAGCCGTCGAGCACGACGTAGATGGCCACCATCACGGAGACGAGCCAGAACCAGAGCATTTCCATGGCGACCTCCTAGGCCTTCTCGGCGTGGGATTCAGGGCCGTGGGCCAGTTCTCGCCCGACGAGGAAGAGGAAGAGGATCCCCAGCACCACGAAGATGCCGGCAAACCCCAGGGTGGTGAAGGCCGTCTGGCCGGCGTTCACCGTGGGGCTCCCGCCCTGGGGCGTGCGGAGCAGGCCGTAGAGCAGCCAGGGCTGCCGGCCGAACTCCGTCACCACCCAGCCCGCCGTGGTGGCGATGTAGGGGAAGGGGAATGCCAGCATCAGCGTCCAGAGCATGGCCTTGCTTGAATGGAGACGGTCCCGCCAGAGCAGGAGGGCCGCCAGCCCCATCACGAGGATCATCAGCGTGCCCAGGCCCGCCATGATGTGGAAGGCGTAGTAGAGGAACTCGATGTTCTGCGGCCACTGGTCCTGGGGGAAGGCTTCCAGGCCCTGGACGTTGCTGGAGAAGGAGCCGTAGGCGATGAAGCTCAGCACGGCCGGGAGCCGAATGGGGTTCTCGATGCGCCGCTGGGCCACGTTGGGCTGGCCGATGAGGGTGAGTGGCGCGTGCGACCCGCTATCGAAGCGGCCCTCCATGGCGGCGAGGGTCACCGGCTGGTGCTTCGCCACCATCTTCCCCTGCAAGTCCCCGGTGGGGAACGCCACCAGCACGCTGAACACCAGGCCCAGGAGGGTCCCCACCTTCAGGTTCAGCCGGGCCTGCGTCTCGTGGATGCCCTTCAGACTCCAGAAGGCGCCCACCGCGGCCACCACGAAGGAGCCCGTGACCACCGTGGCCACCATGTTGTGGGCGTACTGCACCAGGGCCCAGGGGTTCAGCACGAAGGCCCAGAAGCTCGTGAGCTGCAGCGTGCCGTCGGGCCCCATGGCATAGCCCACGGGGTGCTGCATGAAGGCGTTGGTGGCGATGATGAAGTAGCCCGAGAGCCAGCTGCCGATCCACAGCGCCAGGGCCGCCCCGAA
>DASVZU010000123.1:0-2332 GCA_036391515.1 Holophagaceae bacterium | reverse complement strand
ATGCCTGGACCCAGGATGGCAAGGTCGGAAGCGCCCTTTCGCTGCGGAAGGTCTACGCCGGCACGACGAACGATTACATCACCACCCTGCCGGCGCCCTTCCTCACCGGGAACGTGCCAACCACCGCCGGGGCCATCCCCGTAGGCATCGCCATGGCCTCCGGCAACCGGGACAACCCCCTGGACTACAACCCGCCCGCCAGCCTCACCCAGCACGAGGTCTCGGTGCTCTTCGACAACCAGGACGCCTCGATCGGTGCGACCCCCATCACGCCCAGCGATCTCTACGTGGTTCCGGACTCGGCACCGGGTGTCACGCCTGCCGAGGTCATCCCCGGGAACGCGGCCTTCTACCTGGCCAACGGCAAGCGGGGCTATGTCATCCGGTTCCCCGCCAAGAGCGGCGGGTACATCCCCAAGGGCATCAACGAGCCGATGGTGCTGGGCGGAGCGATGTTCTTCTCCTACTTCACCCCGACGACCTCCGACCCCTGCACGGGCGGCGGCGGCATCACCAGCTCCAACCGCATCTGCGACGTGCTCTATCCCACCTATCAGGGCAATGGCACGACCGTGAGCAACAGCTACAACGGACCCTGCGTGGGCGGCCACATGTTCGCCTGGTCCGGCGTGGCCACCAACTTCTCGGCCCGCAGCACCGTGTCCGTGAACCAGGCAGGCGTCGTGTCCACCGGCGGGACCGGGGCCCCCGGCACCAGCCAGGTCCAGATCCAGACCATCTTCGGCCAGGTGAAGGACCGTCTGCCCCGGCCGCGCACCTGGCGCACCGTCCGCTGATCCCAGCGCAACCACCGAGGGAGGCCCGCAAGGGCCTCCTTTCGCGTGCTAGGGTGGGATGGTGCAGGAACCGTCCCATCTCCAGCGTCTCCGGCCCAAGCGGGCCTTCGGGCAGAACTTCCTGGTGAACGAGGGGGCCATCCGGACCATCGTGGACGCGGCCGTAGCCTCGCCGGCCCCGCGGTTGCTGGAGATTGGGCCGGGGCCGGGCGTCCTCACGGAGCGGCTGCTGGCCGACGGGCGGCCCGTCTGGGCCGTGGACCTGGATCCCGAAGCCTGCGCCCTGCTCCGGGAGCGCTTCGAGGCCCAGGCCTCCTTCCACCTGCTCGAGGGCGATGCGGTGCGGATCGGGCTGCCGGAAGGGCCGCCCTGGTCGGTGGTGGGGAACCTGCCCTACAACGCCGCGACGCCCATCCTCGCCCGGATGCTGACGGAAGACGTACCTTGGGAGCGGATGGTCCTCATGTTCCAGCTGGAGGTCGCCCAGAAGCTCATGGGTGAGCCCGGAACCAAGGCCTACGGGCCCCTGTCGGTCCTGGCCCAGCTCTGCTGCCGTCTCACGCGTCTGGCCAAGCTGGGACCCGGTTCCTTCCGGCCTGCCCCCAAGGTGGACTCGGCCGTGGTCCTGTTCGAGCCGCGGGCCGGGGCTCCCGATCTGACCGAGCGGAAGGCCCTCCTCTCGGTGCTGCATCGCTCCTTCGCCCACCGGAGAAAGACCCTGGCCAACAACTGGCAGGGGCTCCTTTCAGGCGAGGCATTATCTGAAGTTGGGCTGGCTTCGGCGCTGCGCGCCGAAGTAATCACGCCTTCGGCGTGGTTGTCCGCCACACGCTCCCTGTTGATTCACCATCCTGAGGTGTTTCCATCGTGATCACGACCGTCCCCGCCTTCACCGACTGGAACCAGCCCCCGGGCCAGGAGGAGCTCCGCCTGATCCCCATCGGTGGCCTGGGCGAGTTCGGCATGAACGCTCTGGTGGTCCACAGCGCCCGCAGCCTCTTCCTCGTGGACTGCGGCCAGCTCTTCCCCTCCGACGACCAGCCGGGCATCGATTCCATCGTGCCGGACTTCGCGTACCTGGAACCCTTCGCGGACCGCCTCCAGGCCGTGCTGCTCACCCACGGCCATGAGGACCACATCGGCGCGCTCCCCTACTTCCTGCGCCGCTGGCCCGTGCCAGTCTACGGGACGGCCTTCACCCTGGGGCTCGTGGAGGGGAAACTGAGGGAGCATGGCCTGGACCTGGAGCTCCTGCACACCGTGCCGGATTACGGGCGGGTGGCAGTGGGGGATGGCGAGATCGAGGCCGAGTGGATCCCCGTCACCCACAGCATCCCCGATGCCTGCGCCCTGGCCCTCCACACGCCCCAGGGGGTGCTGGTCCATTCAGGCGACTTCAAGATCGATCCGTCTCCCCTCGACGGCCGCACCACCGGCATGGACCGGCTGCGGGCGCTCGGCGACGGGGGCGTGCGGCTGCTCATGGCCGATTCCACCAATGTCCAGCGCCCCGGGCGTTCCCTGCCGGAGGCCGC
>DASVZU010000122.1:0-2465 GCA_036391515.1 Holophagaceae bacterium | reverse complement strand
GGCCAGAGCCTCACGCCCGAGGCCCTCGGCCAGGTGGCCGTGGCCGCGAAGGACGGCGCAGTGCTCCGCATCGCGGACCTGGCCCGGGTGGCCTGGGGCCCGGCCCCATCCACGAGCGCGGCCATGGTGGGCGGCCGGACGGGCCTCACCTGCGAACTGTTCGTGCAGCCGGGGGCCGACGTCATCGGCGTGACGAAGGCCATCGAGGCCGAGCTGAAGGCCCAGGGCCCCGACCTGGCCCGGCGCGGCATCGCGCTTCACGCCCCCACCTTCCGCGTGGCCTCCTTCATCGAGACGGCCGTGGGTAACGCCCGCAACGCCCTCCTGCTGGGCGGCCTGCTGGTGGTCCTCGTGCTGCTGGCCTTCCTTCGGGACCCCCGCACCGCCTTCATCTCCCTCACGGCCATCCCGCTATCCCTGCTGACTGCGGTGATCGTGCTGGTGCACCTGGGCTTCACCCTCAATACCCTCACCCTGGGCGGCCTCACCATCGCCCTGGGCGAGGTGGTGGACGACGCCATCATCGACGTGGAGAACATCCTCCGGCGCATGCGGCTGGCCCGCGAGGCGGGGGACCCGCGCTCCGCCGCCCGGATCGTCCTGGAGGCCTCCATGGAGGTCCGCGGCTCCGTGGTCTTCGCCACGGGGGTGGTGGCCCTCGTCATGTTCCCGGTGCTGGCCTTCAGCGGTGTGCAGGGCAGGATCTTCGCGCCCCTGGGCTGGGCCTACCTCTCCGCCGTGCTGGCCTCGCTGCTGGTGGCCCTCACGGTGACGCCGGCCATGACGCTGCTGATCTTCGGGAAGGGCCGCCTGCCCCACGAGGAACCGGCCTGGGTCGCCCGGCTCAAGGCCCGCTACCACGGGCTGGTGGGCGATCTCATGGCCCACCCGAAGGCCCTGCTCCTGGGCGCGGGCCTGCTGGTGGCCGGCGCCCTGGTGGCCCTGCCCTTCCTCTCCGGCGGCTTCCTGCCCGACTTCCAGGAGGGGCACCTCATCCTCCAGGTGAACCTGCCGACGGGGGCCTCGCTCCAGGAGAGCCTCCGCCTGGGGCAGCGGGTGGCGGCCGTGTTGGCCAAGGTGCCGGCCATGGGCCGCATCTCCCAGCGGGCCGGCCGCACCGAGGGCGGCGACGACACCGTGGGCCCCCAGTTCAGCGAGTTCGACCTGGAGCTGGCCCCCGGCGCGCCCGCGGACACCCCCGACCGGGTGCGGGAGGCCCTGCGGGCCCTGCCCGGCGCCACCTTCGAGGTGAAGACCTACCTGGCGGACCGCGTGGACGACTACATCTCCGGCAGCAACGCCCCCGTGGTGGTGCAGCTCAGCGGCCAGGACCTGGACCAGCTGGACGCCGCGGCGGCCCGGGTCAAGGCCGTGCTGGCGGGCGCCCCCGGAGCCCAGGAGGTGGCCGTGGACAGCCCTCCCGGGCAGCCCGAGTGGACCCTCCGCCTGGATCCCGAGGCCGTGGCCCGGCAGGGCCTGCGTCCCGTGGACGTGCTGGAGGCCATCCAGACGGCCTACCAGGGCCAGGTGGTCGGCCAGGTCTTCCAGGGGCCGGTGGTGACGGACGTGGCCCTCACCCTGCTGCCGGAGGCCCGCCGGGATCCCCTGCGCGTGCTGGACCTGGCCCTCCACACCCCGGACGGCCGCAGCGTGCCCCTGTCCCAAGTGGTGCGGCTCCAACGAGGCACCGGCCGCTACGCCGTGCTCCACGACGATGCCCAGCGGCGCACGGTCGTGACCTGCAGCGTGCAGGGCCGCACCCTCGCGGCCTTCGTGGCCGACGCGCAGCGGGCCGTGCGGGGCGCGGGCCTGCCGCCTGGCATCGCCGTCCGCTTCAAGGGCGTGCTGGAGGCCCAGACCGCGGCCCACCGGGAGCTGGCCTTCCACCTCCTCATCACCCTGGCCGGCATCCTGGCGCTCCTGAGCCTGGTGTTCCGCTCACCGCGCAACCTGGCGCTGGTGCTGGCCAACCTGCCCTTCGCCCTCATGGGCGGCGTGCTCGGCGCCTTCCTCACGGGTGGGACGCTGAACCTGGGCGCCCTCGTGGGCTTCGTCACCCTCTTCGGCATCACCACCCGCAACAGCATCATGCTCATCTCCCATGCCGAGCACCTGGTCTTCCAGGAGGGCTGCCCCTGGCGCGAGGCCACGGCCCGCCGCGCGGCGGAGGAGCGGCTGGTGCCCATCCTCATGACCGCCACCGTCACGGCCCTGGCCCTGCTGCCCCTGGCGCTGGGGTCGCGCCAGCCCGGCCGCGAGATCGAGGGCCCCATGGCCGTCGTCATCCTCGGCGGGCTGACCACCTCCACCCTCCTCAACCTGCTGCTCCTCCCCACCCTGCTCTGGAAGTTCGGCCGCTTCGACGCCCCCGCGGACGAAGGGGTGGCCGCGCAGCCCCTCCCCGACGAGGCCTGACATGCTCCTCCTCCCGCCCGCCCAGATCCAGGCCGCAGCCGGGGCGGCGC
>DASVZU010000121.1:0-12191 GCA_036391515.1 Holophagaceae bacterium | reverse complement strand
GTGCTCGCCGGTGCCGCAGCCCAGGTCCAGCAGGTCCAGGGGGGCGTCCCCCAGCACGCGGCGGAGCAGGGGCCCCTCGCGCTCCAGCCGCGCGGGCCAGGCGATGAGGCCGCGGTAGTGGATGCGGCCGTAGGGGTCGGGCGTCCCGGCGTCCATGTCAGTCCTTCTGGAAGAGCACCACGCGGTTGCTGTTGGTGCCCTTGCCGTTGTTGTCCACGCCCCAGATGTGGGCGGTCTTGGTGAAGGCCTGGCGGTTCACGAGGATGCCGTGGGCCCGGAAGCCCGCGTCCAGGCCCAGGGGCAGCACCACCTCGTCCAGGCGCAGCTTCCCGCCCCGCACCTCGCCCACCTCGAAGGCCACGAAGCCGCCCGGGCGGGTGACGCGGAACAGCTCGGCGAAGACCCCGGCCATGGCCTCCGACCAGGCGGCCACGGTGCGGGGCGTGCTGAGGCCCCGGCCGATGGCCTCGGCATCCAGCCCGTTGAACCAGCAGCGCAGCCAGTTGTCCGCGGCGTAGTCGACGACGTCGAGGAAGGGCGGCGAGGTGACGGTGAGCTGCACGGAGCCGTCCGCCAGCGCGGGCGTGGACCGGGCGTCGCCTGTGAGGAGCTGCGGGTCGGCCAGGGAGAGGTTGCGGCGCTGGGCCTGATCCAGGCCTCCGAGGAGCTGCCGCGTCTTCTTCAGGATGAGGGCCCGGGTGTCGCGGTAGGTCGGGGCCTGGTTGCGCCGGACGTTGAGCTGGCGCTGCTTCTCGGCGGTGACAGCCTGGTTGGGCGGGAGGGTGTAGACGGAGAAGAAGCCGGGGCTGTGGCCCGTGAGCCGGTTGGTGGCCACCATGCGGAGCCAGGCGTCCACCGCGTCGAGGGTGCCCCGGGCCTCGCGGTCCAGGCACCAGTCCCGGAGGCCGCGGATCTCCGCCTCCGTGTCCGGGTGGAAGAACATGGCGAGATCCTGGCTGTCCGATGCGCCCCGACGGGGGATCTGGTCCAGGCGGGCGGCCACGGCCAGGGGATCGGGCGGGGCCAGGCGCGGGGCGGCGAGGATGCGGGAGAGCGGGTTCACGTCGTTGGCGGCCACGCGGCGGCCCAGGAGGGCGGCCTCCACGGCGGTGGTGCCGCGGCCGCTGAACGGATCGTAGACGCGGTCGCCGGGCGCCGTGAGGCGCTCGATGAAGTGCCGCGGGAGCTGGGGCTTGTAGCAGGCCCGGTACGAGACCTCGTGGAGGTTGGCGGCCTGGCGCTGGCGGGCGGTCCAGAGCTCGGCCGAAAGGCGCGGGTAGGGCCCCGCGGCGGTCTCGACCGAATCCCACGCGGCCTCCGCCTCCCGCGCAGGCAGGAAGCCCGCCAGGAAGGCCTGCCGCTCCGCCTCCGCCATCCCCACCGTCATCCGCGCCTGCCCCTCGTCAAGGATCCAGGATAGCCTGCTGGGCATGGCTCCCTCCCGATCCCGGCGGCATCCCGAGCTGACGCGCCTCTACGTGGCGGCGGGCCTCGTCGCGCTCATCGTGATCATCATCCTGGGCTACAAGGCGCTGAGCGGACGCATCGCGGACGCCGGCCTGGACGCGCCCTCCCGCTGGGCGCTCATGGCCGTGGGCGTGGCCAACGCGCTGGCCATCGGCACCCTGTTCTTCATCGTGGCCCGCAGCGTGGCGAAGCTCTACTTCGAGCGCCGCAGCGGCATCCTGGGCGCCCGGCTCCGCACGCGGCTGGTGCTCACCCTCTTCGTGGTGGGCATCGTGCCCAGCCTGATCCTCTTCCTGGTGGGCCGGAACTTCATCAACAAGAACGTGGAGCGCTGGTTCAGCCCCGAGACGGAGCAGGTCATCCGCGAGGGGAAGAAGGCCGCCGACGACCTCCGCGCCGCCAGCCGGGCCCGCCTGGACTTCGGCACCGAGCGCCTGCTGGCCTCGCCCTCGGACGACCCGGCCCTCATCCGTGCCGCGGCGGGCCTGGACCTCGTGGCCTACCTGGGGCCGGGCGAGGGGGGGACCGTGCGGTCCCTCGATCTGCTGTCCGGCCCGCCGCCCCCGGATCTGGCGGTGTTCTCCGGCACCGCCACCCAGCCCACGCGGGAGGGCGCCTGGCTCCTCCGGGCCGTGCCGCGGGGCGACGGCCTCTGGATCACCGGGGTGTTCATCCCCAGGGAGGTGCAGGAGCGCCTCCTGGCCCTGGAGCACCGCTTCCGCGAGAGCCAGCAGATCCGCGCCGCCCGCGATCCGCTGCAGACCCTTCCCCAGAGCACCTTCCTCTTCCTGACGCTGCTCACGCTCTTCTTCGCCGTGTGGTCGGGGCTGGCCCTGGCCCGGTCGCTTTCCGAGCCCATCCGGGCCCTGGCCAAGGCCGCCCAGCGGGTGGGCGCCGGGGACCTGGACGTGCAGCTGCCGGAGCTGGGGGAGGATGAGCTGGCCTTCCTGGCCCGCACCTTCAACGCCATGACCCGCGACCTGAAGACCAACCGGGCGGCCATCGAGGCCCAGGCCGGCCGCCTGGAGCAGCAGCGGGCCTACCAGGACCAGCTGCTGGCGGCCCTGCCGGTGGGCGTCATGAGCTGGCGGGCGGACGGGGAGCTGCGCACCTTCAACGCCGCCGCGCGGGCCTGGCTGGGCCTGGAGGCGATCGAGCCGGCGGAGTCCGCCTGGGCCGCCATGGCCCAGCTGCCGCGGCTGGGCCGGCTGCCAGAGCTGGTGGCGCAGGTGCGAGAGACCCGCCGGGGCGCCCAGGAGGAGCTTCGCCTGGGCGGCGAGGGCGAGGGCCGTCCCGTGCGGGCCATCCTCGAGCCCCTGCAGGGCGGCGGCGTGCTGGCGGTGCTGGAGGACCTCTCCCTGCTGGCCCAGGCCGAGAAGCGGGCCGCCTGGCAGGAGGTGGCCCGGCGCATGGCCCACGAGGTGAAGAACCCCCTCACGCCCATCCAGCTCACGGCCCAGCGCCTGTTGCGGCGGGGCCGCGACGGCCGCCTGGACGCGGAGTCGGTGCAGGAGGGCGCCGAGACCATCCTCGCCGAGGTGGCCAGCCTCTCGCGGCTGGTGGACAGCTTCAGCCGCTTCGCCCGCCTGCCCGTGCCCCAGTTCGCCCCCTGCGATCCTGCCGAGCTGCTGCGCCAGGTGGCCGCGCTCTACGAGCCCAACCGTCCGGACATCCGCTGGCGCCTGGAGCTGCCGGAGGCGTCCCCCAGCGCCCTCTGGGACGGCGACATGGTGAAGCGGGCCCTCATCAACCTCGTGGACAACGCCCTGGCGGCCCTGGAGGGTCGGCCCGGCGCCATCGCCCTCAGCCTCCAGGTCGAGGGGGACCGCCTGCGCTTCGACGTGGCCGACGACGGCCCCGGCGTGCCCGAAGCCGACCGGGACCGGCTCTTCGAGCCCTACTTCTCCACCAAGCGGAAGGGCACGGGCCTGGGCCTGGCCATCGTCCGCCGCATCGCCCAGGACCACGGCGGCGACGCCCGCTACGAGCCCCTGGACCCCGGCAGCCGGTTCAGCCTGGTGCTGCCCCGGGGGAACGGCTAACCCCGCCGGGCCCTCCGCCGACGCAGCCAGATCCCCACCGGTCCCAGCACCAGCCAGGCCAGCAGGACGATCTTGAAGAGGGGCAGCACGCGCGCTCCGTCGGGGCGGCGCCCCGCTCCAGCGTCTCATGCCCCGGCGGCTATGCTGGGTCCATGGACGCATCGGCGGGCACCTGCCTCCTCGCGGGCTGCGGCTACGCGGGGACGCGGCTGGCCCGGCGGCTGGGCGGACCCGTGCTCGCCCTCGTGCGCTCGGGGGCCTCGGCGGCGGCCCTGGCCCGCGCGGGGATCCCGGCCCTGGCCGTGGACCTGGACGGGGGCGAACCCTTCCCGCTGCCCGACGATCTCGCGACGGTCACCTACTTGGCCCCGCCCGGGGGCGACGGGCCGGCCGACGCGCGGTTCCGCCGCTTCCTGGCGGCCCTGGGCGGGGCCCGGCCCCGGGCGATGGTCTACGTGGGCACCACCGGCGTGTACGGCGACGCCGGCGGGGCGGAGGTGGACGAGGCCACGCCCCCCGCGCCGGGGGACGATCGGGCCCGCCAGCGCCTGGACGCGGAGGAGCAGGCCCGTGCCTGGTGCGCGGCCCGGGGCGTCCGCTGCGTCCTCCTGCGCGTGGCGGCCATCTACGGCCCCCACCGCCTGCCCCTGGACCGGCTGCGGCGCGGCGAGCCGGTGCTGCGGCCCGAGGACACGGGCCCCGGCAACCGCATCCACGTGGATGACCTGGTGGCCGCCTGCGCCGCGGCCCTGGCGGGGCCGGCGGAGGGGGTCTTCAACGTGGCCGACGGCACGCCCTGGAGTCCGGCCGAGTTCACGGAGTTGGTGGCAACCCTGGCGGGTCTGCCCCCGCCCCGGCGCATCGGCCGGGCCGCGGCCGCGGGCCTGCTGAGCCCCGCCCACCTGGCCTTCTTCGCCGCCTCCCGGCGGATCTCGAACCGGCGGCTGGTCGAGGAGCTGGGCGTGGTGCCCCGGCATCCGGAAGCGGGCATCCGCCAGAGCCTCGCGGAGATGGATCTTCCAGGCTGACGTTCCAGGAGGCCCGGACGGTCCCCCCTGGACAGCCTCAATACCGGAGGACGCTGAAGACGGGCAGGCCCTGGACCTTCTCCCGGCCGGGCAGGGAGGTCAGCTCGATGAAGACCGTGAGAGCCACAGGATGGGCGCCGGCCCGCGCCACCAGGCGGCGGGCGGCGTCGGCGGTGCCGCCGGTGGCCATGACATCGTCCACGATGAGCACCCGGTCGCCGGGGCCGAAGGCATCCGTGTGGATCTCCAGGGCATCCGCCCCGTACTCCAGGCCGTAGGCCTCCTTGTGGGTGGGCAGGGGGAGCTTGCCGGGCTTGCGGGCGGGCACGAAGCCCAGGCCCAGCTTCTGGGCCAGGGCGCTGCCGAAGATGAAGCCCCGGGATTCCAGACCCAGCACGTGGGTGGGCTGGAGGTTCAGCACCGGCTGGGCCATGGCCTCCACGGCCTGCTTGAAGGCGTCGGCGTTGGCCAGGAGCGGGGTGATGTCCCGGAAGAGGATGCCCGCCTTGGGGAAGTCGGGGACGTCGCGGACGAACTGGTGTAGGGACATGGCTACCTGCGGATCTCGAATGGACGGGGAAGGGAGGATCCCACATCCAGGGGCCTCCAGTCCAGATGGTCGACCTGGCCGAAGGCGGGGCCTTCGGCCAGGCGGGCGCGGAAGGCGGCCAGGTCGGCCTCGGGGCCCTCGGCCTCGCCGCTCACGGCACCATCGGGATCGTTGCGCACCCAGCCCCCCAGGCCCAGGGCCTGGGCCTCCCGCTCCGCGAACCGGCGGTACCCGACCCCCTGCACGAACCCCCGGACGCGGAAGGCCACCCGCATGGCGTCACCCGTTGAAGGTGGATTCGAAGGCCGCGCCCCGGGCCAGGATCTCCGGGCAGCTCAGGTCCAGGCGCAGGGGCGTGGCACTCACCCAGCCGTCCAGCACGGCCTCGGCGTCCGAGCCGGGGCTCTTCGCGTAGGTGGGGCCCATGTCGCCGCCGATCCAGAAGTAGGGCGTGCCCCGGGGATCCACGCGCTTCTCCACAATGTCGTGGTAGGCCCGGCTGTCCTGGCCCGTGAGGCGGAAGCCCTTTGGGTGCCCTTCGGGGAAGTTGAGGTTCCAGATGCGATTGGCGGGCAGCTCCAGGGCCTCCCAGCGCTGGAGGAAGCGCTCGATCCAGGGCTCCACCCCGGCGAGCTCGGCCTTGGGGTGCATGGAGAAGGCCGCGGCCCGGGCGCCCTGGAGGCGGCCCTCGAAGGCCGCGCCCACGGTGCCGGAGTAGAAGACATCCTCCCCCAGGTTGAAGCCGTGGTTCACGCCGGAGAGGATCCAGTCGGGCTGGCGGTCCAGCACGGAGCAGACGCCCAGCAGCACGCAGTCCACGGGCGTGCCGTCGCAGGTGTGGCGGTCGTCCCCCAGGGCGTGCAGCCGCAGGATGTTGTGCAGGCTGAGGGCGCTGGAGATGGCCGAGCGGTTGCGGTCCGGCGCCACGGTGACCACCCGGCCGAACCGGGAGGCCACCCGCGCCAGCGCCGCCAGCCCGGGGGCCCAGAGCCCGTCGTCGTTGGTGAGAAGGATGAGGCGCTCGGACATGCCGCCAGTTTACCCGTCTGTGGTGAACTCCCCGGAACGATGCGAGGATGGGGCCGCTCCCATGGACGCCGACCTTCCCCTCGATGCCCTGTCCGCCCCGGCGGCGCCGGAGGCCGGGACCGCCCCCCTGGCCAGGGCCGAGGTGCTGGCCCGCCTGCGCGAAAGGATCGTGGCCTTCGCGGCATCCCGGTACGCAGGGGCCCAGGCCGAGGACCTGGCCCAGGAGGTGCTGGTGCTGCTCCACACGAAGTACGGCCACCTGGAACGGGCGGAGGACCTGGTGCCCCTGGCCTTCCAGATCCTGCGCTTCAAGCTGGGGGCCCTGCGCCGCAAGGCCGCCCGCCGGGGGGAGTACGACGCGGTGGACGTGGACGCCTTCCCGCCGGCCTCGGATGCCCCCGATCCCGCCGCCGTGCTGGAGCGCAAGGAGCTGCTGACCCGCCTCATGGGCGGCATCGCGCGGCTGGGGGAGCGCTGCCGGGAGCTGTTCCGCTTGAAGCTCCAGGGGCGCACCTTCGCGGAGATCCAGGTCCTGCTGGGTGCGGCCACCCTCAACACCGTCTACACCTGGGACCACCGCTGCCGGAAGCAGCTGCTGGAGGCGCTGGGCGGACGCTGGGAGGCGGCGGCCGGAAGGGAGGGCCCGTGAGGCACGAGGAGGCCGAGAAGCTGCTGGGCGGGCACGCCACGGGGACCCTCACGGGGACCGAGCGCCGGGCGCTCTACGAGGCCGCCCTGGAGCACCAGGATCTCTTCGACACCCTGGCGGACGAGGAGGCCCTGCGCGAGCTGCTGGCGGACCCCGCGGCCCGGGCCCACCTCCTGGGCGCCCTGGCGCCGCGGGTGGTGCCCTTCTGGCGCCGGCCCGGCATCCTGGGGATGGCCGCCGGGCTCCTGGTGGCCGGTCTTGCCGGGCTGGCCGTGCTGCACGGGCCCGGCGAGGTGCGGGCCCCCCGGCCCGAGCCGCCCCGCCCGGCGCCCGAGGGCCAGGCGACCGTCCCGGAAGTCCAGACCCCCGGGCCGTCCCTTCAGGCCCCGGCGGCGGCCCCGGCCCGCAAGGTGGCCCCGCCCGTCCGGGAGAAGGCGGCTCCCGCACCTCTTCCCGCCGCAAACCAGGGTTTCGAGGCCCCGGCCGCCCTGGCTCCCGGCGGGGCCGCGGAGGCCCGCGACGCGAAGCGGGCGGAGGAGCGGGTGAAGGCCGAGGACGCCCGGAAGGCCCAGGCAGACGGGGCTCGGGCAGGTGCCGCGGTGCTGGAAGTGATGCCCTCCGCCCCGGCCCCGCCGGTCCCAGCGGCCGGATTATTCCGTGCCGCCGTGGCCGAGGCGGCCCCGGAGCCGGCCTGGGGGGTGTCGACCCGGGCCGACGGGTCGCTCCGGGTGACGGTGCTGGCCCTCCCGGCCCAGCCGGTGCTGCTCCTCCGGCGAGGGGCCGCCGGCGTGGCGGTGGTGCGGCCCCTGGCGGAGGGTCGCGAGGGGCCGCGGATCCGCTGGCGGATCGAGTTCCGTCCTGTCCCCGGGGAGGCCCTCGATCTCTACATCCTGAATGCGCCGGTGGCTGATCCGGCGCGCCTCCCCGCCGAGGGCCCCGTGGACGGGTTCCGCACCCGGATCCCGGTCCCGGAGAAAAAAGCCCCGGCGCCCTGAAAGGGATCCGCGCCCCGCGACATTCCCTCCTGAACCGCGCCCTCCGCGCGGCCCCGCCGGGAGGATCCCATGTCGCACCGCGTCCCCGCCCTTCTCCTCGCCTGCTGCCAGGGCCTGTCCCCCCTGGTTTCCGCCCGCAGCCGCCCCCAGGCCCCTCCGGCCGCCCCGCAGGGGGATGCCTCGCCGGACCGGACCCTCTCGCCCTACTTCTTCGTGAAGGGCGAGGCGGCCGTGGACCAGCTCCCGCTGAAGGCCACCTCCGCGAAGGTGGCCATCGCGGGGGTCATCGCCGATGTGACGGTGACCCAGGTCTACCGGAATACCGGCACGAAGCCTCTGGAGGCCGTGTACGTGTTCCCCGGCTCCACCCGCAGCGCGGTGCACGCCATGACCATGCGCATCGGCGAGCGGGTGCTCCGCGCCCAGATCAGGGAGCGGGGCCAGGCCCGGGCCGACTACGAGCGGGCGAAGCAGGAGGGGCGCAGCGCTTCGCTCCTGGAGCAGCAGCGGCCCAACGTCTTCCAGATGAACGTGGCGAACATCCTGCCCGGCGACGAGATCCGGGTGGAGCTGTCGTACACCGAACTGCTGGTGCCCACGGAAGGAACCTACGCGTTCGTCTATCCCACGGTGGTGGGACCCCGCTACGCCGGGAAAGCCGGAACCGCCTCGGACACCGGCGAGGCCTGGGTGGCCAACCCGTACACCCATGCCGGGGAGAAGCCCGCCACCACCTTCGACCTGTCGCTCACGCTGGCGGCAGGCATGCCCATCGCCCGCATGCGCTGCGACACGCACCGGACCGCCATCGCCTACGACGGGAAGGACCGGGCCACGCTCACCCTCGATCCCTCGGAGGCCCACGGCGGCAACCGCGACTTCATCCTGACGTACCAGCTGGCGGGCGGGGCCGTGCAGTCCGGCCTGCTGCTGGACCAGGGGAAGGACGGGAACACCTTCCTGCTCATGGCCCAGCCCCCGAAGCGCGTGACGCCGAAGGACCTGCCGCCCCGGGAGTATGTCTTCGTCATGGATGTCTCCGGCAGCCAGATGGGCTTCCCCCTCGAGGTGTCGAAGGCGCTCATGCGGGAGATGATCCAGGGACTGCGGCCCCAGGACCGCTTCAATGTGATGGTCTTCGAGGGCAGCGCCGCCTTCTGGTCGCCGGAGGGTTCGGTGGCCGCCACGCCGGAGCACACCCGCGAGGCCCTGGCCTTCGTGGGCGCCCAGAACGGCGGCGGGGGCACCGAGCTGGCCAGCGCCCTCCGGAAGGCCCTGGGCCTGCCCCGGGTGCCTGGCGTCTCGCGCACCTTCGTGGTGTCCACGGACGGCTACATCAGCGCCGACGGCCAGGTCTTCGATCTCATCCGCCAGAACCTGGGCTCGGCCAACCTCTTCGCCTTCGGCATCGGCTCCTCCGTGAACCGCCACCTCATCGAAGGCATGGCCCACGCGGGCCAGGGTGAGGCTTTCGTCATCACCAAGCCCGGCGAGGCCGCCGCAGAGGCCGAGCGCTTCCGCGCCTACGTCTCCGCCCCCGTCTTGACGAATGTCCGGCTCACCACGAACGGCTTCGAAGTGAAGGACCTCGAGCCCGTCCAGCTGCCCGACGTGCTCGCCGACCGGCCCGTGATCTGCCTCGGCAAGTGGACCGGCCCGGCCCGGGGGACCGTGACGATCTCGGGCACGACCGGTGCGGGACCCTGGCACCAGACCTTCGACGTGGCCCAGGTGGCGGATCGGGCCCATCCGGCCCTCGGCCAGCTCTGGGCCCGCCAGCGCATCCAGCGGCTCGCCGACTATGACCAGTTCGGCGCGAACGAGGCCCGGAAGGCCGAGGTGATGCGCCTGGGCCTCGCCTACCACCTCCTCACGGCCTATACCTCCTTCGTGGCGGTGGACACGGAGGTGCGCAACGCCGGCGGCACCTCCACCACCGTGACCCAGCCCCTGCCCATGCCCGAGGGCGTGCCGGACACGGCCATCGGGGGCGGGGCCTTCGCCGGATCCGTCGCCTATGCCCCGGCGCCCATGGCCATGAAGGCCGCCTCGCGCCAGGCCGCGGTCGACGTCATGGATGAGAGCCGGGCGATCCGCCTGGAATCCCCGCGCAGTCCCGGTCGGGAGCCTGGGTACCGCCTCGGGCGAGTGCCTGCCGCGGGCCACGGCGAGGTGGAGATCCCGGAGGCGCTGCCGGTGGCGCGCATCCGGTCCCTGTCGGCCCCGGCGGCGCCCGACCTGCCCACCCTCCGGCTGGAACTCCAGGCAAAGCTGGGGCGCGGGGGCCTGCGCACGGCCCTGGCCGGCCTGCCCTCCGGCACCGTGCTGGTCCTCAAGGTGGACGCCTCGGGCCGGGTGGTCTCGGCGGCCTTCCAGACCGGTTTCGCCGGATCCGCCCAGGCCGAGGCCCTCATGGAGGCCTGGCGGCTGATGGCCTGGGGGGGCAGGGCGGGCGAGGTTCGGATCGCCCTGGATGGGGGGCTCTGAGCGGCTGGCGCGGGGCTGCGGCCGGGGTACCTTCGGAACCATGCGAAGGTACCTCGGCGCGGCCCTGGCGCTGGTTCTCGGCGCGTGCGAACCGGAGCGGGCCCAGCCTCCCGCTCCGCCCACCGAGGCGGCCCTGGCCGCGGCCCGGACGAACATGGTGCGCGACCAGCTGGCCGCCCGGGGGATCCGGGACGCCCGCATCCTGGGGGCCATGGGCCGGACCCCGCGGCACGCCTTCGTCTCCCCGGAGCAGGCGTCCCTGGCCTACGAGGACACCCCGCTGCCCATCGGCTACGGCCAGACCATCTCCCAGCCCTTCATCGTGGCCCTCATGACCCTGGCGGTGGATCCCAGGCCCGGCGACCGGGTGCTGGAGGTCGGCACCGGCTCCGGATACCAGGCCGCCGTGCTGTCGGGCCTGGTGGCCGAGGTCTATTCTGTGGAGATCGTGGCGCCCCTGGCCCGCCGGGCAGAGGCGGCGCTGCGGCGCCAGGGCTGCGCCAACGTGCATGTGCGCGCGGGGGACGGCTACGGGGGCTGGCCCGAGGCGGCCCCTTTCGACGCCATCCTCGTGACCTGCGCGCCTGATCACGTCCCGCAGCCCCTGGTGGACCAGCTCAAGGTGGGCGGCCGCATGGTCATCCCCGTGGGGCCCGCCGGCGGCGCGCAGGAGCTGATCCTCCTACGCAAGAGCGCTCGGGGCCTGGAGCGGGTGGAGGTCCTTCCTGTGCGGTTCGTGCCGCTGGTGCGGGGCAATTCCTGAGTCCCGGTGGCTGTTCAAACGCATAAATACATCAACAGGTCGTTTATGGTAGGCTCGAAGGGCTGATCCCCCGACAGGCCACCTGCGAAGGTCCAGAGACAGGTCTCCCGCCTGGGCGAGCCGCATCCGTCATTCGCCCGGAGGCCCCGTGTCCCTGTCCGCATGCTGCCGCAGGTTCCTTCTTCTTACCGTCGCGGCCCTGCCGGGCCTGGCCCGATCGGGACGCCCCGCACCCCCGCCTCCGCCCCAGATCCTGGTGAAGGTCCGGGAGCCGCTGGCCCGGACCCTGGAATCCGAATGGTCCGGCCCCGGCCGGCCGCTCCTGGTCCGGGGGACCCAGAGCCTCCAGACACGGGCCTTCCTGGCGAACCATGGCGCCGGCAACCTTCGCCCCCTGTATCCGGAGCTTATCGAACTGCGGCGGAAGACGGGTTGGTCCGACGCCCAGATCGCGGAACAGGTGCGCCGGTCCTTCCCCGCGCGGACCCGCAGGCTGACCCGGAGCCACGCCGTGCCGGAGGTGTCGAGGGTCTACCTGTTGGAGGCGGACGGCGGGGCCACCCCGCAGTCCCTGCTCGCGGGCCTGCGGGCGGATCCCAACGTCGAATACGCGGAGGTGAACCACGTGGCCTCCGCCTCCGGCCTGCCCAACGACCCATTCCTCGGCAGCAGCGGGACCTGGGGGCAGCCGTACCAGGATCTGTGGGGACTGCAGGCTATCCACGCCCCGGCTGCCTGGGACACGAATTCCGGCAACGGCATGGTGGTGGCGGTGATCGACACGGGCGTGGACTACAACCACCCCGACATCGCCGTCAACATGTGGACGAACCCGGGGGAGATCGCCGGGAACGGCATCGACGATGACGGGAACGGCTACGTCGACGACGTGCGGGGCATGGATTTCGTGGGGCCCGATGCGACCCATCCGAAGGTCGGCGCGGATCCCATGGACCGCCACGGCCACGGGACCCACGCGGCCGGCATCATCGCGGCCACCGGGAACAACGGCCTCGGGGTGGTCGGCGTGGCCTGGGGGGCGAAGATCATGGCGCTGAAGGGACTCGATGACCATGGGAGTGGGCTGGACACCACCTTGGCGCCGGCGATCATCTACGCGGCCAAGAACGGTGCCGATGTGATCAACGCCTCCTGGGGCGGCCCCGGGCAGTCCCAGACCA
>DASVZU010000120.1:0-8087 GCA_036391515.1 Holophagaceae bacterium | reverse complement strand
CGGAGGCCCAGCGGGTCCGAGCCCTGCACCCGGAGGCCATGCTGGCCGGCGATCTCCTGGAGGCCGAAGGCCGGGTGGCCCGGCCCGAGGGAGTGGCGGCGGCGACCCCGGCTTCCCTCGCCTCTGCCCTGACGCGCTGGCTCGATCCCGCCCGCATCCGCTGGGCGGTCGTCGGGGATCCGGCGTCGCCTAGACCGTGACGCCGAACCGGGCGGCCAGGTCCAGGTAGCGGGCGCGGATGCCGTCCACGATCTCCCCCGGCAGGTGCGGCGCGGGGGGCTGCTTGTCCCAGCCGTCCAGCGTCTCCAGGTAGTCGCGGAGGAACTGCTTGTCCAGGCTGGGCGGGTTGCGTCCGGGCTGCCAGGCGTCCGCCAGCCAGTAGCGGCTGCTGTCGGGGGTGAGGGCCTCGTCGATGAGGAGCAGTTCGCCGCCGGTGCTGAGCCCGAACTCGAACTTGGTGTCGGCCAGCAGGATGCCCCGGGTGGCGGCTACCTCCGCACCGCGGCGGTAGAGGGCCAGGCTCAGGTCCCGCAGCCGCACGGCGAGGTCGGCACCCACGATCTCCGCCATCCGCTCGAAGGGGATGTTCTCGTCATGGCCGGACTCCGCCTTGGTGGCGGGTGTGAAGATGGGCTCCGGCAGCCGATCCGCGAGCCGGAGCCCCGGTGGCAGGGCCACGCCGCAGACGGCGCCGCCAGCCTGGTACTCCTTCCAGCCGCTGCCCGCCAGGTAGCCGCGAACCACGCACTCCACGGGCAGGGGGCGGGTCTTCTCCACGATCACCGCCCGGCCCTCCAGAGCCTCCCGGTAGGGCTGCAGCGCGGCGGGCCAAGTGGTGCGCCCCCGGAAGTGGTTGGGCACGAGATCCTCGGTGGCGGAGAACCAGAATCCGGCCACGGCCGTGAGGATGCGGCCCTTGTCGGGGATCCCCTCCGGCATCACGCAGTCGAAGGCGCTGATGCGGTCCGTGGCCACGATGAGCAGCTGGTCCCCCAGGTCGTACACGTCCCGCACCTTCCCCCGGCGGAAGATCGGAAAGGGCAGATCGGTCTGGAGCAGCACGGCCATGCGGGACCTCGGAGCCCCATCTTCGCAGGGAAGCCCGAGGTCAGGCCAGTTCCGGCAGCCGCCGCGGCGTGGGCGCGGTCCAGTGCAGCCCGCCCGGCAGCAGGGCGTAGCGGTTCATGATTCCGGCCCAGCGGGCCAGCTCGGATTCACGCACCGCGCCGCCGGGACCCGTCTGGGGAAGGCCCAGGAACTGGAAGAAGTCCTGGATCTCCGCCCCCGAGACCCCCAGGAGGCCCGGGAGCTCCTCCAGCCCGTAGCACTGCTCGCCACTGGGGGGCGCCAGCAGGCGGTAGTCGAAGGTCTCCCGCAGCACCGAGGCGGTGGCGGCGGGATCCAGTTCCTGGGCGGCATCCAGGTGGGGGAAGGGGTTGCCTCCCAGCAGGCCCAGGGCCTGGGCCATGCCCAGGTGGGCCAGGAGATGGACGGGGTGCACCTTCAGCACCGCCTCGAAGGCCGCCCGGGCCTCCTGGGCCCGGCCCAGGCGCAGCAGGGCCTCGCCCATCCGGAGGCGGGCCTCGGCGCTGGCCGGATCCGCCTTGAGCCAGCGCTCGGCCACGGAGGCCATCTCCTCGGCCATGCCCTGGGAGCGGAAGAAGGAGGCCAGGTAGGACAGGCTGGCCTGGTCCCGGGGGGCGAGCAGCAGCAGCCGGTCCAGGAACTCCGCCGTGCGCAGGGGGTGGCCGTCCTGGTCCAGCCGGTGGGCCCAGTCCCGGAGGATCTCCACCTGCCGGGACACGGCGTGGCTCGGCGTGCAGCGCGCGGGATCCGTGGGATGGAGCACCTGGGTCCGCACCCAGAGGTAGCGGAGGGGATTGCGGCCCTCCGGTCCCGCCAGTTCCTCCTCGACGGCGTGGATGATGGTCTTGAGGCCCTGCTCCCAGAGCGGGGGCACTGGCATCTGCACATGGGTCCGGAGTTCCCGGGAGAGCGGATCCAGGGGGTTCCCGGCGCGCCCCAGGTGCAGCCGGATCCGGAGCAGCTCCGGCCCGGACTCGGTTCCCGGCTGGAAGGCCACGCGCAGGGCGAGCTCCCCGGTATCCGGGTCGAAATCGTCCAGAAGCAGGTAGCGCAAGGTGGCCCGCATGAGGTTAGAGGGTAGCAACAACTAGACCTTCCGGAGGTTGACCGGCCCTCGCCGCGGACCGATGATGCAGCATCTCTGCGTTTCTCCCCCCCCGGAGGCTGCGATGCGACGAAGGGCGTTCCTCATCCCGGTGCTGTCCGCCCTGCCCCTCCTGGCAGGGGGGGAGGTGGGCGTCCTGGTCGACAAACAGGTGGGCAAGGCCCAGGTGGCCTCCTTCGGCACCGGCCAGGAATACGATGCCGTGAGTCCCACCGGCTTCGCGATCCGGGGCGGGGTGGACCTCGTGGACCTGAAGCTCGCCGCCCTCCAGCTCAATGCCACCTGGCACAACAAGACCACCGGCGATCTGAAGGCCGGCGGCACCAAGGTCGGCGAGCTGGAGAACCAGTACTGGGCCGTCGGCGCCATGGTGAACTGGAAGTTCCTGGTGAACGTGGGCGCCGGCGTGGAGTACCGCTCGGAGAAGCTCACGTACCGCGCCACCAGCCCCATCGCCGGGAGCGGGGACACCACCCTCGGCCGGCCCTGGGCCCGGGTGAACGTCGGCTTCAGCATCCCCACCCCCCTCGTAAGCCCCTTCTTCGCCCTCGAAGTGGCCGCCCCGCTTTCCAAGAAGGACAACGGCGCCAGCTACAGCGACCTCTCCGAAGCCCTGGCCCCCCAGGTCCAGGTGGGCATCTACGGCGGCATCCGGTTCTGAGGCAGACCCAACCCGGACCCCCTGGCGGCGGTCCAAGGGTGAAGGACGGACCCGAATCCGGTAGGATGGGTCTGAGCCCATCCCCCTGGAGCTGCCATGAAGAAGATCCTCCTGCCCCTGCTCCTCGCTGCCCCCCTGGCCGCCCAGAGCTTCGAGCTGGGCCTGAACGTCTCCCGCCAGCAGTACCCCAGCAACACCGAGATGGGGGCCTTCCGGTTCGAGCCCCAGGACAAGACGGTGGTGGCGGCCCGGTTCGGGTACGCCCTTGTGGACATCGGCCCGGCACTGTTCCAGGTGACCGCCGCCTACCAGCCCAAGGTGGATACCGACGTGCACCTCAACGGGGCCAGCACGGGGAGCAGCCTCGGCCACGAGTACTGGGGCGTGGGCGCCATGTTCAACTTCAAGGCCCTGGTGGCCGTCGGCGCAGGCGTGGAGTACCGGTCCGAGAAGATCACCGGCCCCACCACCAGCACCACCTACGGGCGCCCCTGGGCCCGGGTGAATGCCGGATACGCCTTCCCCACGCCGCTCGTGAAGCCCTTCATCGGCATCGAGGTTGCCGCTCCCCTGACCAAGAAGGACTACAACGACTCCCTCAGCTCGGAAGACACCCTGAAGGCCTTCGCGCCCAAACTCCAGGTCGGCGTCTACGGCGGCATCCGGTTCTGATCCCCGCCCGTCCCCCGAAGAGGCACCCGCGCGGGTGCCTCTTTTTTTCACTTCCGTTATGATGGCTCAACTTCCGAGGGACGATGGAACTCAGGGTGCTGGGCTGCAGCGGGGGCGAGGCCGACGGGGAGCGCCTGACGGGCCTGCTCATCAACGGCTGCGTGGCCATCGATGCCGGCTCCATCACCCCGGCCTTGACAGTCGCCGAGCAGGTGGGGATCCGGCACGTCTTCATCAGCCACTCGCACCTGGACCACATCTGCACGCTGCCCTTCTTCACGAAGAACATCTTCGGCCACACGCAGGAACCGGTGGAGATCCACGCCCTCCCGGAGACCCTCGACGTGCTGCGACGCCACCTTTTCAACGACGAGCTGTGGCCCGATTTCAGCGTGATCCCCAGCCCCAACGATCCCACCATCCGCTACACCGAGATCGAGCCTGAACGGACCTACGAGGTCTGCGGCCTCCGCATCACGCCCATCCGCGTGAACCACCTGGTACCCTGCGTCGGCTACAAGGTGGATGACGGGCGGGATGCCTTCGTCTTCACGAGCGACACCGCCGAGACCGACCGCATCTGGGCCGTGGCCAACGCCACGGAGAACCTCCGGCTCGTCATCACCGAGGCCAGCTTCCCCAATGAGCAGGCCTGGCTGGCGGAGGCCTCCAAACACCTCACGCCGGCCCGGCTGGGAGCGGAGTTGAAGAAGCTGCACCGGCAGGTGCCCGTGCGGATCTACCACCTCACGCCCGGAGACAAGGCCACCATGCTGCCCCAGCTCCAGGCCCTGGGCGATCCCCGCATCGCCCTTCTGGGTCAGGACGAGCGGCTGACCTGGTAGATCACCCCGGAAAGGCCGCTTTCAGCGCCGCCAGGCCCTCCCGGTAGGCCTCCGGCATGGCCGCCACAAGCGGCACGGCCTCGCGGAGCCGACCCGCCCGGGCGTCCTCCTCGACCCTGCGGGCCAGGTCGGCAAAACGCTGGAGCCCCATGTTGCCGAGGGATCCTTTCAGGTGGTGGGCCTCCTCGAGCGCCCGGGGGGCATCCCCTTCCGCCAGGGCCCGCTCGAGATCCGCCAGGCGGGCGGGCACATCTGCCTCCAGGAGATCTACGAGCTCCTGGACCAGCCCCGCCTCCGCCCCCAGATCGAGGAGGGACTGGATCTGCTGGGGATCGAATACGGGCAGGGAGGGCAAGGCAAAGCTCCAGAACATCCCCACACTATCTGAATCCCGCCGCCCACTGGAGGGCACCTGGCGGTTTGTGATGGTTGTCGCGACGGCCTACTTCGCCGGCTTCCTCGCAGGTGCCGGCGCTGGCGCAGCCTTGCCCTTGGGGGGCCGGGCCGTGACCAGGCTCCGGATGGAGAAGTAGACACTCTCGGGCACGGCCTTGTTGATGACCAGATGCTCGTTGGTGAGGTAGGGGCGATGGGCGATGATCTGGTCGGCATAGGCCGGGGTGACGCCCGGCAGCTTCTCCAGCTGGGCCTTGGTGGCGGTGTTGAGGTCCAGCCGCTTGGCCTCGGCGGCGGCCCTGGCCTTCAGTCGAGCCTGCTTCCGGGCCGCGGCAGCCTTCGGCTTGGGGGTCGTTCCCTTCGTGGTTTCCTGCTTCGGGGCCGGGGGCTCCCCCTGGGCCTGCAGGCCGGCGCCCCCGGCCAGCAGGAAGGTCAGCGTCAGCGCGATTCTCATCATGGGAAGGGCTCCTCGATCCGGCGGCGGCATCCAGGCCTTGGATTCCCACCACCGGCCCCATTCAACCATGGCCGACGGTTGACGAGGGGCACCAAGCAAACGGCCCGGAGGTGGAGCCCCCGGGCCGTTCTGTTCGTATCCGGGACGCGGCTGGCCGCGTGCCGGATGTCAGGCAGCTAGAAGTTCATGTGCATCGCCTTGATGTCCGCGGTCTTGCCGGCACCATGGCAGATCAGGCACTGCTCGACCTTGGGGCTGGTTCCACCCGGGGTGACCACACCACGCTGCTCGTAGAACGCACCACCATTGGCCTGGAAGTGGGCAATGGCGATCTTGCTGTCGTGGCAGCTGGAGCAGGCGGCCGTGATCGGCGAGGTCACCAGGTTGGTGGCCGTGCCGGCAGAGCCGTAGGTCCCGCCCAGGGCCACCGCAGTGGGCACATGGTTCGGGTTGTTGGGATCGATGAAGGCCGAAATCACGCTGTCCGTAGGCAGCACGGTCTCGTTCCCAGTCTGGATGGAGTAGGCCGTGGCAGAAACGGCGCCAGTGGCTTCCACAGTCCAGAGCAGGTTCGGCATCGCCGCCGCGTTGGCGCTGGCGCTGAAGTCATACGAGCCGGGCACGTGGCAGGCTTCACAGTCATTCAGGATGGCCGGGTTGGTGATGTTCCAGTACTTGTCACCCGCCGTGGCTTCCCAGGAGAACTTGTTGTCGCGCATGCCAGAGGCATGGATGGCGTGGACGGCATCCTTGATGTTGACGCCCCAGCCGCTGTTCACGCGGTTGACGTTGTGGCAGAAGGTGCAGGTCGGCGCATCGTTGCGCTCGCCGGCGTGGTAGACCTTGGCGGTGAAGACGCCCAGGACCGCGTGGCAGTCGTTGCACTTCTGGTTGGTGACGATGGCCCGGCGACCGGCATTCGGCGTCGCAGCGGCATCGTTATACGTCCAGCCGGTGGCCAGCTTGTAGACGTTCGGCGCCGGGACGGCGAGACCGCCCAACAGCGTGGTCGGATCGAAAGCAAAGCTGATGGTCCGAAGGTTCGGAACATTGGTCTGGGTAAGGGGCAGGCTGCTGGCCCCATAGGACAGGGGGAGGCCAGAGCCAGCCGTTCCACCCGAACCGTAGGTGTAGCCGATACCACCGGTCACCATGCGAGCGCCAGCGGGAACCGTCGCGCCGGTCATGGTCAGGGTGTAGTAGCCGCTGGCATCGGGACCCGTCAGGGTCGCGGCCTTGCCGCCCGTGGCCGTGCCATTCCAGACATTGGGGAACCAGGTGCTGGCCGAGTTGGTCCAGTCCGCCGGGTTGGTGATGCCGTCCTGTGCGAGTCCATAGACCGCATAGAAGGAAGGGCCACCGATGTAGCCGTCCCAGAAGGTGGTGAGGCCGGCGGCATAGGGCGTGAAGTCCTTGCGGACACCATCTTCCAGGAAGCGGAAAACGAACTGGGGGTTTCCAGTGGCGGTAACCGTGAAGGACTTGAGGTCCCAAGTCACGCGATGGGCCCCGGGAGGCAGGTTGCTGCTGTAAGAAGCGATGTAGGAGCCATTGGTGTGGGAACCGGGGGCCCAGCCGGTGGTGTCAGGCGGAACCAGGGGAACGTGGGCCAGCTGGACGCCAGAAGTTCCATGGCAACCCGCGCACTTACTGTCATCGAGAGCGGCGCCACCAGCGTGGTTGGCGCCGGTATTCCAGTTGATCGTGTCGTGGCAGGCGCCACAGGCCACGCGGCTGGGATTGTTCATCCATGCATCGCCCTGAAGCGTCGCGGTGTTGGTCCCTGTGTGGCACTTCGTGCAGCTCCGCTGGTCCTGCGGATAGGTGACCTCGTTGAACAAGACATTCGCGTAGTTGTAGCCGCTCATGCCCAGTTCTTCGCCCATGTGGATCTTGTGGATCATCACGGGGAAATCACCCACGGCATAGCCATTGATCTTCCGCTGGCCGGTGGAAGTTCCACCCAGGGATTCAGCCGGGTTGTAGGCCGTGCCCGAAACCGAGGCCTCGGCGTACCCGTACTTCCGCTGATCGTTGTGGCACATCACGCAGTACTGAGTGTCCACACGGCTGCCGCCATGGAAGGCGAGCTTCGAGTGGCAGGTGTTGCAGGTGCCGATCGAGGTGATCTGGCGCTGAGCGTCCGTCGCCGCGACAACCTTGCCCGTGGAGGGAATGAAATCGTAGATGATGTTCGCAGGGTTCATCACGCTCTTGGTCGAATCGAGCGGAGACCGCCCGCCGATCTGCACCACCACACGATGGGTGAGCGCGGCCTGGTAGCTCACGTCGCCGAGGTCTGCCCGGACGTTGTTGCCCGTGTAGGTGGCGGCGTCCAGGAAGGCCTGGGCCTGGGTGATGTCGCGGTAGAAGGTGTACGTGTAGGTGCCGTCGCCGTGATCCACCAGCGTGCCCGTGTTGTCCGTGCTCGGACGGGACGGGGCAGAAGCGGCCGAGGTGGTGGGCATCGAGGTCACGATGTAGTTCACCCACTTGCTGGGGCTGCCGTTGGTGCCGGGGACCAGCTTGGCGATGGTGAACGCCATGTTCGACAGGCTGGGCGCCAGAGCGGTGCTGGCCTGGGAGGAGAAGCCCAGTCCGGACACGGGGACATTCAGGTCATTCGTGACGGTGAAGTTCACGACGGGCTTGCCGCCCATGGTCACGCTGGTGACCTGGCCCTTCAGCGACAGCTGCGACCACTGGTCCGGCGTCAGCGCGGCGGCGTTGACAGTCACGGTGGCGTTGGTTCCGTTGGTCCCGTTGGTTCCGTTGGTCCCGTTGGTGCCGTTGATCCCGGCCGGGCCGGTATCACCCTTGCACCCGACCAGGGCGAAGGTGACCGCGGCGGCAAGGACGAGCCCG
>DASVZU010000119.1:0-15610 GCA_036391515.1 Holophagaceae bacterium | reverse complement strand
GTAGCCGAAGGCGAACCCGGCCTCGTGGGTGGCCGCGTCCAGGCGGGACGGGCGGGGGTAGGCCTCCAGGAGGAGGGCCTGGTTCCCGAGGAACCGCCAGCGGAGGCCCAGGCCGGCGGTGGAGAGGCTCCGGTCGCCGCGGGTGGTGCGGGAAAGCCAGGTGGGCACGAGGCTGAGGGTGACGGACCCAACCAGGAGCTCCGCGGGAAGCTGGAGGGCCACGCCCGCGAGGCCGACGGCCCCGAAGGCGTAGGTGGTCCGCGGGATCGTCTCGTCAAAGCGCTCCGCGCGGATGGCCATCCTGAAGCGTGAGTGGTCGACGACCTGCTGCTGGAGGGCCAGGACCAGGGTCTTGTCGTCCGCCGTCCGGTAGACCTGGGCGTCGAGTCCGGGCACGGCACCGAGGCCGAGATCGAGGCCCAGCCCAGGGAAGTTGCCGCCGTCCAGGCCGTAGAGATCCCTGGAGTGCCCGCGGGCCGCCTCGGTGAACCGGTGGGTGAACCGGAGGGCCAGCTGCCCGCCCTCCAGCCGCTCCGCCGTGGGCAGGTTGAGGCCGAGGGGCACCTCCGAGGTCTGGCTTCGCAGCGGGAGGCCGGCCAGGAGCATCGGCAACGCGAGCGCCGTAAGGCGTGGGCCGCCCTGCGGGGTGCTTCCGGGGGCGGCCATCAGGCCAGCCGGACGGTGGCCGAGACGGGCTTCCCGGGATCGATGACAAGCACGCCGCCCGGCGTGGATTCGCTCACCTGGTAGTGCTGGAGGACGGCGCCGACGGGGGCGGGTCCCACGGTCACCGTGCCGTTGGCATCGTACTGGCTCCCGTGGCAGGGACAGCCGAAGCCGGACTGGGTGGGGTTGAGGTGCCCGCCGAGGTGCAGGCAGCTGGCGCTGAGGGCGTAGATCCCCCCGGCGTCGCGCGCGAGGTAGTAGCCCTGCTCGGCTCCGGCCACGAGGGGGCAGCTGCCGGCGGTGGTGGTGGTGTAGTCGCGCACGGTGCCATTGGGCTGGGCCAGCATGCTGGCCCTCGTTTCCGAGGTGGTCACCGGGCTGGGCGGCGGTGGGGGGGGCGGCGTGGCCGGGGTGGAGGTCCCCCCGCCCCCGCCGCACCCCACGGCGGCAGCCGCGGCGATGGCGAGGGCGCAGGCGCAGAAGGCTCGGCGGTCGAGCCCGCTGGATGCTTCGATCGGGGTGGATGCGTCGGGTCGAGGCATGGGACCTCCGTGGCTGGGGCCGCGCGGGATGTCCCGGGTCCGGAGGAGGCGGGACTGCGGGGCCGGATGGGGGTGGGGCCTCGGCGAGGATGGGGCTCCCGCGGTCCGGGTCCCAGATCCGGTTCGCAGATCGGAGGCCCACCGGTCCCGCGAGGGGTCATCCCTTCAGGTTCGCGAGGTCCCGCCCTCGCCCATGGCCAGGATCTTCAGGATCTCTGACACCTCCGCGGCGGACTGGGGACGGTCGCCCGGCCGTTTCTCCAGGAGCCGGGCGACCAGGGCGCCGAGGTCGGCGGGAAGGTCGGGCATCACGGCGAGCAGGGAAGGGGCCGGGGCTTCCAGGTGGCTCGCCAGGAGTTCCTCGACGCGCGGGCTGTCGAAGGGAGGCGCCCCGGAACAGAGCTCGAACAGCATGACCCCAAGTGCGTACAGGTCCGCCCGGGCATCCACGCGCTCCCCCCGGACCTGCTCGGGCGCCATGTAGCGCGGCGAGCCGACGACGGTGCCGGCCTCGCCCGATCCCGCGGCAGTGACCGGCGCGGCGAGCCCGAAGTCCATGATCTTGGCGTCGCCGCGGACATCGAAGAGGACGTTCCCGGGCTTGATGTCCCGGTGCACCACGCCGACCGCGTGGGCCGCCTCCAGCCCCTCCGTCACCTGGCGGGCGACGCGAAGGACCAGGGGGAGCGGCAGGACGCCCCGGCTGTCCAGGAGGCTTCGCAGCGTGATTCCCTTCAGGTACTCCATGGTCACGTAGGGGATGCCGTCGCATTCGCCGAAATCGTGGGTGCGCAGCACGTACCGGTGCGTGATCCGGCGAGCGAGACGGATCTCCTGCTTGAGGAGGGCGAGGAAGGCGGGATTCGAGGCGAGCTCCGCGCGGACGACCTTCAGGGCCACGTCCTCGTCCAGCTGGAGGTCCCGCACCTTGAGGATGACGCCCATGCCGCCCCGGCCCAGGACGCCGTCCACCCGGTAGCGGCCGGCGAACACCGCCCCTGCCCGGAGCGCCTCGGGCAAGGCCTGGTCCGCCTCCGGAGCGGCGGCGGGGAGGAGGCGCCGGGTGGCGTCGTCCAGGGCGGCCGGGCCGGGCGCCGCGGCGCCGCGGCCGCCCCGGGCCGATTCCAGCAGGGCCAGGAGGTCGTCCTTGGCCCGGAGTTCGGCCAGCATGGCGTTGAAGGCCCGGGTCAGCACGCCCACCTCGCCCGGGGCGGGATCGGTGGCCAGGGTTCCGGGGGACTGGCCCCCTGCCAGGGCCTCGGCCGCGGAGGCCAGGGTCTCGAGCGGTGCCGTCACCTTCCGGGCGGAGCGCAGGCTCAGCCCCAGGGCGACGAACAGCCCCGCAATCCCCACGGCCAGGATGCCCCGCTGCAGGTTCCGGAAGGGGGCTAGGAGCGGATCCACGGGCATGAGGAGGACGTGGGCCATCTCCAGGTCCAGGGCGTTCACGCCCCGCAGGGGGGAGATCATGCCGAGGTAGTCCCGCCCCTCCAGCCGGAAGCGCAGCACGCCCGATCGCTGCCCGTCGAGGACCTGTCCCCGGGCGGCCAGGATGGCCGGATCGCGGGCGAGGAGACGGTCGAGGGTCCCCGCTTCCGGGAGCGTCGTTCCCAGGGTCCGGAACCCGCCCAGGAGGGCGAGATGGGGGGAGGGATCGCCGCGCTGGGGGCCGGCGATGGCGAGCCGCCGGAGGTCCCCGGCGGTCCGGTCGTCCACGCGCACGCCCACGAGCATGGCCCCCAGGGGCCGCCCCCCGGGGGATCGCAGGGGGCGGGCCACGGCGTGGTAGACCCCGGGCCGGTCGCCCCAGTCCACCCGGAGGAAGCCCCGGTACGAGGGCCCGGGATGGCCCGCCGACCGGGCCTCCTCGGGCGCCAGGGCCATCTGGAGGATCCCCGCCTCCGCGTAGGCGGGCGGGGCGCCCCGGGCGCTGCTGGCGAGGAGGGTGCCGTCGGGCTTCACGACGAGGGCCAGTTCCGCGCCCAGCCTCGGGAGGTTGTCCACCAGGGCGTCCGCGAGGCTGGAGGGGGCGCCGGACTCGAGGGTCTGCTCCACCAGGGCCAGGTTCCCCGAGTACTGGGTGAAGACGTCGAGCCCCGCGTCGAGCGAGCGCCCCTGCTGCTCGAAGGCCCGCTCGATGACGTACCCCCCCGCGGAGAGGCTGGCGCTGGCGGTGGTCCGGGCCCCCCGCGCGGCCTCGCTGTAGGTGACCCACAGGATGATGGCGAGCAGGGCGAGGAGGGCCGTCGCCTGCCGGAGGAAGAAGCTCCAGGCGAGGGTCTGGTACCACCTCATGGTCGGCTGCATGGGTCTTCCCCGGTCCGTCGGTATACTGGCCTCGAATCTACCCCGGAAGCCCTGCATGATTCGAGCGATTGCACGTCGCCTGCCGCTCCTGGCCCTGGCCGTGCCGATGCTCGCCGGGGCGGTGCGGGGTCCCGTGCGGCTCCGCGAGAAGGATGGGCGCCTCCGCGACACCCTGAAGGACTGCGTGGCCATCCTCGAGCCCGTGGAGGCCCCGGTGCCGGCCGTGGGGCCGGGGAAGCCGGTCGCCATCCGCACCCTGGGGAAGCGGTTCCTGCCCAGGGTGTCCATCGTCACGCCGGGCACGGAGGTCGCGTTCCCGAACCTGGATCACCTCATCCACAACGTGTTCAGCGTGACGCCGGGGAACCGGTTCGACACCGGGCAGTACCGCCCCGGCGACGCCCCGCGGGTGAAGGTGGCGAACCCGGGGCTCGTGAAGCTCTACTGCAACATCCACCACCAGATGAACGCGTTCGTGTGGGTGGTGACCACACCCTTCGCGCAGCTTCTTGATGGGAGGCCAGGCGTGGCCTTCGACCGGGTGCCCCCCGGCACGTACCGGCTGATCCTGTGGCATCCGGAGACGGGCGAGAAGGCCTGGACCCTCCGGGTCGGAACCGGCGTGACCGAGGGGGCCTGGGAGCTGGAGGTGTCCCTCCCCGCCCTGGAGCCCCACAAGAACAAGTTCGGGAAGGACTACCCGCCCCCCGCGGACGAGCGTGACTACTGAGCTTCAGAACCGCTTCAGGAGGACCAGCATCGTGCGGGAGACGGCGTAATCCTCCCCGTCCGCCGTCTGGCGGAGGTAGGCGAGGGTGGCCACCCAGTGGCCCGGGAAGGGGAGTGACAGGTCGACCCTGGGACCGCGCGCCCGCCGGTAGAACCACCATTCGTCCCCGTTCACGGGGTAGAGGGTGCCGGTGGACGAGAGCCGCTGCCAGGTGAAGGCGACCTGGGGCCAGTAGACTCGCTCCCGGCTGCCGGCCAGCACCTGGACCTCCTCGCTGGTCTCCCGGGTCTCCCGGTTCCGGGCGGCGAACCACCGGGCCTCCAGGGGGAGGATCGCGTTCCATCGCCCGCCCGCCCCAGCCGCGTCCAGGGCCAGGCGCTGCCGCGCGAGGGGGTCGTGCCCGGGCAGCCGGCGGAGCCGCTCCACGCCGGGATCCCAGGCGAGGGTCCAGCGTCCGGCGTGGGCGGTCCAGGACCAGGCCCCGGTGTCGACCTTCAGGACCGCCTGCCAGGCCGCCAGGTCCGCATCGCCCCCCAGGATGTTCCGGACGCGGCCGGCGGCGGCGCGGAGCCCCGCCTCCTCCACCCGGCCCTCCGCATCGCGGAATCCCATCCGGCCCTCCGCCCCCAGGAAACGGAGATCCCGGTCCCAGATCGCCTCGGAGGCCAGGAGGCCGTTCTCCTGCAGCCCGAGGCCGAGGGAGCCGAAGGCCCGCGGGGTGGCCCAGGCGAACCTTCCCCGGGCGACATCCAGCTGGGTCCCGTTGGAGGGCTGCTGGTCCCACCGCGCCGGATTGAGGCGGTTCCCGTCCGAGCCGGCCGCGGACCGCGTCCCGGCCTCGAGGCGCAGACCCTTCAGCACCCAGGACCAGCGGAGGCGCAGCTGGACGCTGGCCCGGCGGAAGGCCTCCGCGGGATCGCCCGGGTCGGAGAGCCGGTCCCCCCGGAGCGTGAGCTCCCACTGCGGGCGCCACGGATCGGCTGCCGGCGGCTGGAAGGGGACGGCCTCCTGGCCGAAGGCGGCCAGGGTGGCCAGGAGGAGGGTCCATCGGGGAATGGGCATCGGCACCCGGGGCGTGAGGTGCCGTGGATGGTACTCCACGGGGCGGGGGCGGACCAACCGGGCCCGCCCACCGGAGGGCTTGCGATCTGGGAACCGGATCTGGAGACGGGATCCCCCGCTCCCATGCTGGGCAGACCGGCTGCTCCCTTCCGCCCTCCCAACCGTCCGGCCCCCGCCGGATTCCAACCTTCCCGCCCTGCGGGATGGAGGTTCCCATGCGTTCCGTCCTTCCAGAATCCACCTGGCCCGCGCAGGGCCTGCGCCCCGTCCTGTCCGTGGGGGCCGCGGCCCTCCTCGCGACGCTCGCCGCCTGCGGGGGCGGCTCTTCCGGCGGGTCGGCGGCACCCGCTGCCCCACCCAGCTACCAGCTGACGGTCCTCGTGGCCGACCAGGCCGGCATGGGCGCCACGACCACGGATCCGAAGCTGGTGAACCCCTGGGGCCTGGCCTACGGTCCCGCCACCGCCTTCTGGGTGGCCGACCAGGGGACCGCCACGGCCACGGTCTACGATGGCCTGGGCCATCCGCCGGTCCCGGCGCTGGTGGTGGCGGATCCCGCCCTCGCCGGCGCGACCATGGGCGGGCCCACCGGGATGGTGTTCAACGGGAGCGCCGGATTCCTCGGCGACGAATTCATCCTCGCCTCCCTGGACGGGACCCTCGGCGGCTGGAGTTCGAGCGCGGGGGCCACCGCTGTCCGCAGGGTCAACAACGCCGGGGCCCAGGCCGTCTACACGGGCCTCGCCCTCGGGACCTCGGGGACCGCCACCTACCTGTACGCCGCCAACTTCAACGGCGGATCCATCGATGTCTTCGACACCGCCTACGCCCCCGTCAACCTGGGCGCCGGCGCCTGGGTGGATCCCACCCTTCCGGCTGGCTATGCCCCTTTCAACGTCCAGCTGCTGGCGGGGAAGCTCTACGTCACGTACGCCAAGCACGATCCCCCGGCGATGCGGGAGACGGTCGGCGCGGGCCTCGGCGTGGTGGACGTCTTCAACACGGATGGCAGCTTCGTCCGGCGGGTGGCGGCGGGCGGCGTGCTCAACGCACCCTGGGGCCTGGCCCTGGCGCCGGCCGGCTTCGGCCCCTTCGGCGGGGCGCTCCTCGTGGGCAACTTCGGGGACGGGCGCATCACGGCCTTCGATGCGGGCACCGGGGCCCAGCTGGGCCAGCTTTCGGGCGCCGGCGGCGCCCCCCTGGTCATCAGCGGGCTGTGGGGGATGGTGTTCGGCAACGACGCCTCGGCCGGCAAGTCCACCCAGCTCTACGTGGCGGCCGGACCTTCCGCGCAGGCCCACGGGCTGTTCGGCACCGTCAGCTACGGCTCGGTGAGTACCGGCGGCGGCACCGGCGGTGGCGGCTATTGATCCCAGGTGCCTTGACGGCTTCCGCCCGCACCTCGATGCTGGTCCCCACCATGGAGATCCGCCTTGGGTAGCTGGGACCTCGCCATCGCGCTGGACCGGTCCAACCCGGACCCCCTCTACCTCCAGCTGGTGAAGGCCCTCGAGGAGGGCATCCGTCACGGGCGCTTCAAGCCCGGGGATGCCCTCCCCGGGACCCGGGCGATGGCCGAGCACCTGGGCGTCAACCGCAACACCACCCTCGCGGCCTACAAGGAGCTGGAGGCGGAAGGCTGGATCGAGGTCGCGCCCGACCGGGGGACCTTCGTGGCCCGGAAGCTCCCGGTGGTGGTGGACGCCCCGTCCGGGCTTTCCGCGCAGGACTCCGCCTCGTGGAAGCGACCCACGCCGCCCAACGAGGCCTTCTTCCAGCCCGGGGCCCCGGCGCCGGAGTCGTTCCAGCTCATTCCCGACAGCACGGACCTCCGGCTGGCGCCCACGGAGGCCATCCATCGGGCCTACGGCCGGGTGCTCCGCCTCCATCCTGGTCGCCTGCTGCAGCCGGGATGGGATCCCCGGGGGCTTCTCGACCTGAGGAGCTCCCTCAGCAAGATGCTCCGGGACATGCGCGGACTGACCGTGGAGGCGGGGAACCTCCTGCTCACCCGCGGGCTCATGAGCACGCTCAACCTGGTGGCCAGGGTCCTGTTCGCGCCGGGGGACGCGGTCGCCGTGGAGAACCCGGGCCAGTTCCGGGTGGCCGAGGCCTTCCGGGCCGCGGGGGCCCGGCTGTTTCCCGTCCCGGTGGACGAGCGGGGCCTGGACGTGGAGGCCTTCGAGGCGCTCCTGACCCAGGAGCCGGTCCGACTCCTCTACCTCACCGCCAGCCCCCAGGTGCCCACCCTGGTCAACCTGGATCCCGCCCGCCGCCGGCGCCTGCTGGAGCTCTCCGCGGCCCATGGGTTCCGCATCCTCGAAGGCGACCCCTGCCTGGGGTTCCACCGCGAGAAGAACCCGCGGCTCCCCCTGGCCAGCGAGGACCGGCTCGGCCGCGTGATCTACTTCAGCAGCTTCGAGCAGATCCTCGCCCCCGGCCTCCAGGTGGGCTTCCTCGCCGGGGAGGCCGGGCTGGTCAAGGCCCTGGCCCAGCAGCGGCAGCTCGTGGACTGGCCGGGGAACCTGGTCCAGGAGGCCACCATCGAGGAAACCCTCCGCGATGGGGAGATCCTGCGCCACCTGCGCCGGGTGCGGAAGCTCACGGACGAGCGCCGGGAGACCATGGTGGACCGTCTCCTGCTCCACCTCCACCCGGCCGTCTCCGTGAAGAACCCGCGCGAGGGCCTCTCGCTCTGGGTCCGCGTGGCCGACGAGGTCCCCCTCGAGGCGTGGACGCGGCGATGCCATGCCCATGGCGTGGTCTTCTATCCGGGCCACCTCTACGACCTCCACCAGCGGCCCGTCCCCTATGTCTGTCTCGGGTTCGCGGCTCAGACGGTCGAGGAGCAGAACGAGGCCTGCGCGCGGATGGCGCGCGCGCTCGCTGAGGCCCGGAGCGGCCGGGGGGTATGACGGAAAGCCCCCGCGGAGCGGGGGCTTTCCGGCCGGGGGTCCGCGGCCCTACTGGGCGGGCGCGGTCGCGGGCTTGAAGTCGTCGGCCAGGGTGACGGGGATGCGGGTGCGGATCTCCTTCTGGAGCTCCTGGGCTGCCTCCTGCTGGCGCTGCTGGCGCCAGAGGGTCGGGAGCTGGCCCTTGACCTGGTCGAAGGGCGGCACGGTGCCGGTCTGGCCCTGGGCCTTCAGGGCCGCGATGCGTTCGTCGTAGAGGGCCTTCAGCTGGGCCTCGGTGGGCTCGGCGCCGGCCAGGCGCTTCTGGAGCAGCGACTGGAAGTAGGCCTGGGCCTCGGCGCCTTCGATCTGCCGCTGGACGGCGGGATCCTTGTCCAGCCCCTGAAGCTTCGCGTAGGCCAGGATCGCCTTCTGCATGGCCAGCTGCTCGGCCAGCTGGGCCCGGGCCTCGCGGGCGGCGGGATCCGTGAGGAAGGCCGCGGCCTTGGTGGCATCGGGGGCCAGGGCCTGCACGATGCCCTTGAAGTCGGATTCGGTGATCTTGTCGCCCCCGGCGCTGGCGATGACGCGGCTGGTGTCCTTGTTGACGGGCTTTCCGCAGCCCAGGGCGAGGGCCAGGCCCGCGGCGAGGCTGGCGGTGAGAATGGGCGTGCGCATGAACTCCCCCACGGAAGACAGAAGGGTCCAGAATGACAGGTTCGGGAGGATTCCATGAGCCGAATCGAAGACCTGGCCGCCCTGGATCTGGAGGTCTACAGCGCCGCCTGGTGCCCGGACTGCCGCCGGCTCGAGGCCTGGCTGGCGGAGCACGGGGTGGCCTACCGGAAGGTGGATATCGAGAGCGTCCCCGGCGCCGCCGAGACCCTGGAGCGGGAGACGGGGAAGCGCGCCATCCCGTTCGTGAAGGTGAACGGAGGGCGCTGGGTCCGCGGCTACCACAAGGAGCTGCCCCAGCGCCTCGACGGGGACCTGCTGGTGGCGGAGCTGCTGGCGGCGGGGAAGTAGGTCCGCCGCGAACACGCGCCTACCGGACATAGAGGGATCGACCCATCCAGTCCTGATTCCCTCCCGGTGGGGGCCCCGCTTCGCAGGCTGCCCCGCAGCCTGCTCCGCGACCCACCTGGTCGGGAGGTCCGCGGCTACCACAAGGAGCTGCCCCAGCGCCTCGACGGAGACCTGCTGGTGGCGGAGCTGCTGGCGGCGGCGGAGTAGGCCCCTCCAGGCGCCGCTCCGGCGCCTGGGTTGGGGTCTCCTGCTGGCGGCGGGGAAGGTGGTTCTGCCTGGCTGGATGGTTCCGGGGGGCGGTTCGTGGCACCCTAGGAGGTTCTCCGGGAGCGCGCCGTGGCCAGTATTTTTTCCAGCCAGTTCTGGTCCAACCTCTTCAATGCCGACCTGGCCATCGATCTCGGCACGGCCTCGACCCTGGTGCACACGAAGCAGGCCGGCCGGATCGTCATCTACGAGCCCTCCATCGTGGCCGTGAACACCACCACCCACGAGGTGGAGGCCGTGGGCGACGAGGCCAAGCAGCTGCTGGGGCGGACGCCCCAGGGGGTGCGCACCATCCGGCCCATGAAGGACGGCATGATCTTCGAGGTGGACGCCGCGGAGAAGATGCTGGCGCAGTTCATCACCAAGGCCCGCCCGAACCGCGGCATCGCCCGCACCCGCATCGTGGTGAGCGTGCCCCCCCGCGCCCACCAGGTGGCCCGGCGCGCCGTCCGCCAGTGCTGCTACGACGCCAAGGCCGGCGAGGTATTCCTGGTGGACCAGACCATGGTGGCCGCCATCGGCGCGGGCCTGGCCATCAACGAGAAGCGCGGCTGCATGATCGTCGACATCGGCGGCGGCACCACCGACGTGGCCGTGATCAGCTACAACGGCAAGGTGTTCTCGGATTCCATCCTCATCGCCGGCGACGAGATGGACGAGGCCATCATCAAGTACATCCGCGAGAAGTACAACGTCCTCATCTCCGAGTCCTCCTCCGAGGAGGTGAAGTGGACGCTGGGATCGGCCTTCCCCTCCGAGTTCTCCCGGACCATGGAGGTGAGCGGCCGCGACCAGTTCGAGGGCCTGCCCAAGACCCTCACCTTGAACGACGCGGAGATCCGCGAGGCCCTGGCCGAGCCCATCAATGCCGTGATCGACCTGGTCCGCAAGGCCCTGAACGAGACGCCGCCCCAGCTGGCGGCGGACCTCATCGACCGCGGCATCTGCCTCACCGGCGGCGGTTCCCTCATCCAGGGCCTGGACGAGCGGCTCCGGAAGGAGACCCACCTGCCGGTGTTCCGCGCCGAGGATCCCCAGACCGCCGTGGTCCGCGGCACGGCGCTTCTGCTGGAGAACATCCCGCTCCTGCGCCGCATCCAGATCCTCGACTAGCCGGCCGAGATGCATCCCCGCGCCTCCAACTGGGGATGGACCCCCGCGGGGCGGCGGCGCTACGCCCTGATCCTCCTGTGGATGGGCCACGGCGTCTGGGTGATGATGGGCCCGCGCCCCGGCGAGGTCTGGACGCGGACCGCGGGACTCCTGGCCCGGCCCGCGAGCCGGGTGGCCTCGCGCTGGGAGGACTGGCGCGCCCGGCGCCGGGAGCAGGGCCGCGCCTACGCCGAGATCCAGGCCGAGAACGCCCGCCTCCGCGCCCAGATGGCGGGCCTGGAGGTCGCGGCCGCCCAGGCGGCGCCTCGGGTTTCGGAGGCGGACGAGGCCGTGCGGCTGCTGGGCCTCCGCAAGCAGATCCCCTTGGCGCTGGAGGGGGCGCGGGTGGTCTTCAGCACCCGGCCCGAGGCCTTCGGCGGTCTGATCCTCGACGAGGGCCGCGACCACGGCCTGGTGCCCGATCAGGGCGTGATCGTCCCCGAGGGGGTGGTGGGCCGGATCTGGTCCGTGGGCCCCACCCAGGCCAAGGTCCTGCCCGCGGACGCGCCGAATGCCTCCCTGGCGGTGATGCTGGCTCGCAGCCGGGCGACGGGCGTGCTCCAGGGGCTGGGCTCCGGGCGGGCCGCCATCCGGTACCTCAGCAACCAGGAGGTGGTGCAGGTGGGGGAGGCCGTGTACACCTCGGGGCTCGACCGGGTGTTTCCGCGGGGACTGCTGGTGGGCTACGTCAGCGAGGTCGCCAAGGGAGACCTGGAATTGCGGGTGACGGTGCAGCTTTCGGCGCCCCTGGACCGCATCCGCCTCGTGCTCCTCCTCCCGCCCCAGCCGCCACTGGAAGTCCAGGAGCCCTTCGTGGCGCCCGAGCAGAAGCCCGCGGCGCGGAAGCGGGGGACGCCATGAGCCGCCCCGTGGCCCAGTCCTCGCGCCAGGATCTGCTCGCGGCTGCAGCCCTGGGGCTGGTCTTCCTCTGCGCGCCCTTCCCCCGCCTCCAGGCGGTCTTCCACGTGATGCTGGTGCTGGCCCTGGCGCCCAGGGCGGGGGCTCCGCTCCGGGCCGCGATCTGGGCTGCGGCGGGCGGGTGGGCCCTGGAGGGGGCCGCTCGGCTCTACCCCCACCTGGGCGGGACTCCTTGGGCCGACATGACCGTGGCGCTGCTGGCCACCTGGGCGGCCGGTCGCTGGCCCCTGGAGCAGCTGAAGGGCTGGCTCTCGCGGCTCGCGGTGCTGCTCCTCCTCCACACCCTGCTCGTGCATGGCGCCGTCCGCCTGGCGTCGGGGCCGCATCCCTGGGGCAGCGGCTGGGGCTGGGCGCTGCTGAGCCTCCCGCTGTGGGGATGGGCGCTCTGGCGCCTCCTCTACGGGGACGCCGCCGGGCGCAGGCCCTGAGATGGATCCCCGGCAGCGTGGGCTGCTCCAACGCCGGCTGGGCGTCTTCCGCGCCCTGGCCTGGGGCCTGGTACTCGCGCTGTGCTCCATCTACGCCTGGCTGCAGATCGCGCGGCACGGCGAGTTCAGGCAGCTGGCCCTGCAGCAGGCCGTGAAGGTCCGCCCGATCCCGGCACCGCGGGGGCTCATTCTCGACCGGAACGGCTACCGCCTGGTGGACAACCGCAGGGCCCTGCACCTGGTCATCCAGCGGGAGGACCTCCCCACGAAGCCCGAGGTGGTGGAGGCGCTGGCCCAGGCCCTCCAGATGGACCCCGCCGCGCTGGCCCGGAAGATCCAGGCCTACCGGGCGGCGGGCAAGGGCAGCCCCCTGGTGCTGAAGGAGAACATGGACGAGGCCGACATCGCCGTGGCCGAGCGGGTGCGGGCCCGGTTCCCCTTCCTCAGCATGGAGGTGGCGCCCCGCCGGGTGTACCTCGGCGACGACCTGGCGGGCCACGTCCTGGGCTATGTCGGGGAGGTGGACGACGATCTGATGAAGGCCAAGCCCGGCCTCTACCACCTGGGCGAGACCATCGGGAAGGATGGCTTCGAGGCCAGCGGCAACGACCGGCTGAAGGGCGTGGATGGGCAGAAGCGCATCCTGGTGGACCAGCTGGGCCAGGAGGTGGCGAGCTTCGGACAGGTGGACGCGGTGGCGGGCCACACGGTGTTCCTCACCCTCGATGCCGGACTGCAGAAGGTGATCCAGGATGCCTTCGGCGAGGAGGCGGGCGCGGCCGTGGTGCTCGACCTTCGCGATGGCGGCGTGCTGGCCATGTACTCCAGTCCCTCGTACGACCCGAACCTCTTCCTGAACCGGCTGAGCCAGGAGATGGTGGACCGCTACCTGCGGAATCCTGCGCGCCCCATGATCAACCGGGCCACCCAGGGCATCTACGCCCCGGGCTCCACCTTCAAACTGCTCATCGCCCTGGCGGGCCTGGAAAAGGGGGTCATCACGCCCCAGACGGTGATCTACTGCTCGGGCAAGAAGAACTTCTACGGCCGGGATTTCCGCTGCGACAAGCCCACGGGCCACGGCGCCCTGAACCTCGTCCAGGCCATCGCCCAGAGCTGCGACGTGTACTTCTACGAGGTCGCCTCGCGGCTCGACATCGACGACATCTACGACACGGCGGCGAAGTACGGGCTCACCGTGCCCACCGGCATCGACCTGCCCCGGGAGAAGGCCCCGCGGATCCCCAGCCGCGAGTGGAAGCGGAAGGCCGTGCCGCGGGATCCCAAGTGGTACGCAGGCGAGACCATCAGCGTGGGCATTGGCCAGGGCGCCGTGGGCGTCACCCCCATCGCCCTGGCGAGGTTCTATGCCCTGCTGGCGACGAAGGGCCGCCTGCTGACCCCGCACCTGTTCATGGGCCTCCGGGATGACCAGACCAACGCGCTGGAACCCGCGCCGGTCCCCCCTGCCAAGGAGGCCCCGGTCGACCCGCGGCTGTGGGGCTTTCTGGACGAGGGGCTCGCCGAGGTGGTCCGGAGCGGCACGGCGGCCACCAACCCCTTCGTGCTGGAGATCGCCAAGGAGATCCCCTTCGCCGGCAAGACCGGCACGGCCCAGGTCGCCACCTTCGTGGACAAGTCCCACTACGCCCGCCAGGCGAAGCATCTGAAGGACCACGCCCTCTTCGCGGGCTACGCGCCCCGGGATCACCCCCAGATCGCCTTCGCCGTGGTGGTGGAGAATGCGGGCTTCGGGTCCACCGCGGCGGCCCCCATCGCGGCCAAGGTCGTGAAGTACTGGTTCGCGGACCGGTTGAAGAATCCCCTCCCCCCGCCGCGCGGCCGGCTGGTGGATCCCTTCAGTCCCGAGCAGCCGCCGCAGACTCCGGAGGCCCCGTGAGAGCCCGCCTCCGCACCCTCGATCCGCGCCTGCTGTGGGTACTGCTGGCGCTGATGGCCCTGGGCACGCTGACCCTCTACTCCGCAGGGCGGAACACGCCCCAGTCGGGGATCTGGCTCAAGCAGGGGCTCTGGAACCTCCTGGGCCTCACGCTGATGGTGCTGCTGGCGGCCGTGGACCCGCGCCGCATCCTCCGCATCAGCTTCCCGGCCTACCTGCTGGGGCTGGTGGCCCTGGCCGCCGTGCTGGTGGTGGGGAGGAAGATCGGGGGCGCCACCCGCTGGTTCGTCCTCGCGGGCCAGACCTTCCAGCCCTCCGAGCTGATGAAGTGGATCACCCTCCTCTACGTATCCTACCGCCTGGGCACCCGGGCGCCGGAGAGCGTGGGGCGCTGGGAGCTGCTGGGCAGCGCGGGGCTCGTGGCCTTCCCCATGCTGCTGGTGCTCAAGCAGCCCGACCTGGGCATGGCCCTCAGCTTCCTTCCCATCCTGCTGCTCATCCCCCTGATGAAGGGCCTGAGGTGGCGCTGGGTGCTGCTGCTGGTCGTGGCTGTCACCGCGGGTGGCGTGTTCGCCTGGAAGCATGTGCTGAAGCCCTACCAGAAGCAGCGGGTGATGATCTTCCTGGACCCCTCGGCCGACCTGCAGGGGAAGGGCTACCAGGTGAACCAGAGCCGCATCGCCATCGGCTCCGGCGGTGTCTTCGGCAAGGGTTTCACCAGCGGTTCCCAGACCCAGCTCAACTTCCTCCCCGTGAAGACCACGGATTTCGCCTTCAGCGTATGGGCCGAGGAGCGGGGCTTCCTGGGGGTCGTCTTCGTCCTGGGCCTCTTCGGCCTGCTCCTCACGCGCCTCCTCGACGCGGCCGCCCAGGCGCGGACCTCGGCCGAGGCCTATTTCTGCGCCGGGGCCGCGGCCATCTTCGGCATGCACCTGATGGTGAACGTGGGGATGGTGGCGGGCGCCCTGCCCAACAAGGGCATGGTGCTGCCCTTCTTCAGCGCGGGGGGCAGCAGCACCCTCAGCTTCTTCCTGGCCCTTGGCCTCGTCATGGGCGTCCTCCACCAATCTAAGATGAAGTGATGGATCTCCGGGACCGGATGCGCGAACTGGCCGAGCAGGTGCGGATGCACCGGTACCGGTACTACGTCCTCGACGCCCCGGTGCTGTCGGACGCCCAGTACGACGCCCTGGAGCGGGAGCTGCGGGATCTGGAGGCCGCCCACCCGGACCTGGCTGATCCCAACAGCCCCACCCTGCGCGTGGGGGCCCCGCCCCTGGAGGCCTTCGAGAAGCGGCGCCACGCCCGCCCCATGCTCAGCCTCGACAACGCCTACTCCGAGGCGGAGCTGCGAGCCTGGGAGGCGAAGTGGCGGAAGCTGGCGCCGGACGCCAAGCCTTGGTACGCCGCCGAGCTGAAGGTGGACGGGCTGTCGTTGTCGCTCCGCTATGAGAACCGGAGGCTGGTGGAGGCCGTGACCCGGGGCGATGGCGAGAGCGGTGAACTGGTCACGAAAAATGCTGAAGTCATCGGGGACATTCCCTTGGTGTTGCCGGACGAGGCACCCGAAAGGCTCACGGTCCGCGGAGAAGTCTTCATGCCTCGGAAGAGCTGGGAGGACTTGAATCGTTATCGAGACGCAGAAGGCCTGCCTCGATTTGCGAATCCCCGCAATGCGGCCAGTGGAACCATGAAGCTGCTCGATAGCCGAGAGGTTCGCC
>DASVZU010000118.1:0-9231 GCA_036391515.1 Holophagaceae bacterium | reverse complement strand
CCGTCCACCATCCGGGGCAGGCCAGGGTTGGGCTGGAGGACGATGGGCTTGGCGGTGGCCGTGCGGAAGCGGTCCAGGAGGCGGAGGAGGGGGGCCGGGCCGTTGCCGCCGTTGGTGCCCACGAGGTCGGCGCCCCACTCGTCCAGCTTGCGGATGAACCACTCGGGTTCGGTGCCGTAGAGGGCGCGGCCCTCCTCGTCCGTGCTCATCATGGCCACCACGGGCAGATCGGCGGCCTCCTTCACGGCGAGGAGGGCCTGGTGAATCTCGTTCAGGTCCTCGAAGGATTCCAGCACGAAGAGGTCCACGCCGGCCTGGGCCAGGATCTCCGCCTGCTCCCGGAAGACGGTCCGGGCCTCGTCGAAGGAGGTGGGCCCCCAGGGCTCGATGCGCACGCCCAGGGGACCCAGGCAGCCGGCCACCCAGGCTTCGCCGCCCTGCTGGGTCACGGCTGCTCGGGCCAGATCGACGCCGGCGCGGTTGATGTCCGCCAGCTTGCCCTCCAGTCCGTAGGCGGCAAGCTTCAGCCGGTTGGCACCCCAGGTGTTGGTGGTGAGCACCTGTGCGCCGGCGGCGAGGAATTCGGCGTGGATGCCCCGCACCAGGTCCGGCGACTGGAGGTTGGCCTCGTCGAAACTACGGTTGATGAAGACGCCCCGGTCGTACAGGGCCGAGGGCGTGCTCCCGTCGAAGAGGACGCAGTTACCGGCCGCGAGGGCCTGCTGGAAGGAGGGATGGGACATGGATGCGCCTGGGGGCAATCCGTCGATCGTCATCCAGGGTCTCAGGTCAGTCCGAACCGGGTCGGTATCTTTCCCCCGGACGCGCCGGGGGCAGGAATTGGCACCTTGCATTCGCAGGTTGCCAAGGTTTCACAGGGCCTTTTCCCTCCACCTTTCTGGATAGCGCTCTTGGACTGCCAAAGATCGAGTCCCCAGCATGCGCCAGGCCCGGGTCGGACGTCAAGCCGGTGGGGCCGCCTGCCCGAGGCCCCGCCGCCGCATGTGTCCCCAGCCCCCCTTGCCGCGCAGCCAGTCGAAGGTGCCCCGCAGGCGCCACCAGAGCGTGAGCTGGCGGTACCCGAAGTTCTCCGCCACGGCGGCGGCGAGGAGGAGGCTGAAGGCCTTCAGGCCCTGGTATCGGTGGCCGCTGATCTCCTGGAGCAGGACGGACACCACGGAATTGAGCACGCCCAGCAGCAGCGCCACGTAGAGGAAGAGCACCGCGAAGGGGGTGTTGATGGAATGGCGCCAGACCGACCAGGCGAAAACGAGGTAGCCGCCCGCCTCGATCACGGGGGCGAGGGCCTCGAAGAGCAGGAAGTAGGGCATGGAGAAGATTCCAACCCGGCCGTAGGCGGGATTGAACCACATGCGCCGGTGCTTCCAGAGGGCCTCCCACAGGCCCCGCTGCCAGCGGTTCCGCTGGCGGCCGAGGGTCCGGAGATCCTCGGGCACCTCCGTCCAGCAGATGGGGTCGGGCACGAGGGTGATGTGGTAGGGCTGGTCCCACTCCCGCATGCGGCGGTGGAGGCGCACCACCAGCTCGAAGTCCTCCCCCACGGTGGCCGTGTCGAAGCCCCCGGCCCTCACCACGAGGTCCTTGCGGAAGACGCCGAAGGCGCCGCTCACGATGAACACCGAATCCAGCGAGGCCAGGCCCACCCGGCCGAAAAGGAAGGCGCGGAGATACTCCACCACCTGGAACCGGGCGAGCCAGGAATCGGGCAGGTGGATGCCGCGGATGCCCATGGGGGTGACCCGGCACCCGTTCAGGGGCCGGATCACGCCGCCGGAGGCCACCAGTCCGGGCCGGTCCATGAAGGGGCGTGCGATGCGCAGCAGGGCGTCGTTCTCCAGGAGGCTGTCGCCGTCCATGCAGCAGGCGAGAGGGTAGCGCGCGAGGTTGATGCCGCAGTTGAGCGCATCGGCCTTGCCGCCGTTCACCTTGTCCACCACCACCAGGTTCGGCACATAGGCGCTCTCGTAGATGCCGAGGACCTTCCCGGTGGGCAGGAGCTGGCGCAGGACGCGGTGGCTGGGCTGGAGGCGGAAGGCGGCGATGAGCCGCGCCAGGGTGGCGTCCGTGCTGCCGTCGTTCACCACCACCACCTGGAACTCGGGGTACCGCAGGCTGATGAGGCTGTTCACGCTGGCCACGACGCCCGCCTCCTCGTCGTGGACGGGGCAGATGAGGGTCATGGGCTTGGAGTGGCTGGTCTCGAAGGCGGTGTCCAGGCGGTCCGTCTCCACTTCGTCCTGGTAGCGCCGCGTGGTGGCGAAGGCCCGGAGGATGAGGGCCAGGTGGGTCAGCTGCAGGAGGAGGAAGTAGAGCAGGAAGCCCCACTCCAAGGGGGCTGCGAGGACGCGGAGGAGCCTCACTGGTGCCCCCGCTCGTCCGCCCACTCCAGCCGCTCCCGGGCCATGTCACGGGCGAAGGGATCTGCGCCGGGATCCTCCGCCAGCCAGCCGAGGGCCGCCGCGCCGGCATGGCCCAGGTCCGCGAGGCCCTGGGCGGCGTTGCGCCGCACCTCGAATACTCGGTCCGCCGTGAGCTGGATGAGGTCAGGCACCGCCCCGGGCCCGCCCAGCACGCCCAGGGCCCGCGCTGCCTGGGCCCGGATCTCCCAGGCCTCGTGGGAGGCCAGCGGCCGCACCCGGTCGTAGAGGGCGGGGTCCGCCAGGGCCGCCAGGGCCTTGAGGGTGGAGGCCTGCAGATCGAGGTGGGGGATGCCGAGCAGCGCCAGCAGCCGGGGCTGGCTCTCCCGGTGGCGCTGGGAACCGGCCAGGAGGGCGAAGAGCACCCAGGGGCCGGGATCGGCTTCCGGCGGCGGCAGGTGCGCCTCCATCCAGGGCAGCAGCTCCGGACCGAAACCCTCCAGGACGCGCAGGAGCCGCTCCCGCTGGTAGGTGTCCTCGTGGATGGCCCAGTTCATCACCGGCCCGGCGAAGGCCAGATCCGGGCTCCGGGTGAGGGCCTGGGCCGCCGCGTGGGCCACGAAGGGCACGGGATCGTGCAGCAGGGGCGGCAGCAGGCCCAGGTAGCCCCCGAGGCGGAAGGCCCCGATCTCCTGGGCGGCCCGGGCCCGGGTCCGGGGCTTGTGGCTCCGCAGGCGCCGCGGGAGGGAGGTGTGGACGCCCAGGCCCAGGTAGAGCTCGCGGAGGAGCAGGGCCTCGCGGCCCGCCAGGGTGGCCTGGTAGCGGGCCAGGAAGCTGCGGAAGAGCCAGCGGTCGCGCCGGGGGACTTCGCCGAAGGGTCGCTGGCCGGGCCCCTCGCCGAACAGGTGGGCCGCGAGCCGGGCCTCCCAGTCCCGGAAGCAGGCGATGCGGTGGCGGTTCTGCCGGTCCCGCCGGGCCTGCAGCAGGGCCCCGAAGAGGACCAGGGCGCTCACCAGGCCGATGAGGGCGAGGGTGGCCCAGAACAGGATCTGCAGCAGCAGGCCCTCGGGCAGGTCCAGGGGGCGGATGGTCACCCCCCGCGGCGGGACCGCTCGAAGAGCCGCCACAGGCGCTCCACGAGCACCTGGGCGGAGATGGGCTTGGTCATGTAGTCGTCGGCCCCGGCGGCCAGGCAGCGCACCATGTCCTGCTCGTTCTGGTTGCTGGAGATGAGCAGGATGGGGATGCGGCCCTGCGGGGGCGGGAGGTCGCGCACCTCCTGCACCAGCCGGAACCCGTTCATGGCCGGCATCATCAGGTCCGTGGTGATGAGGTCCACCGCCTCGCGGTGCAGCACCTCCAGGGCCTCCACCCCGTTGCCGGCCGGGAGGACCTCGAGTCCCTCCATCTCCAGGCGGGCCTGGATGAGCCGGGCGGTGGGGAAGTCATCCTCCACCACCAGCACCCGGGTGCGTTCAGGCCAAGCGCGCGTCATGGGAAAAAGTCTAGCAAGAATTCTACCAAATCCAATGATTCCCGCGAATCCGGAGGGAGGCGCCCAGGGTGTGCTCACGGTAGGCGCTGGGATCCACCGGGGTGGTCACGGGCAGCCCCGCCACGCTCTGGGTCCACCAGGCGGTGAGATCCACGGGCCACGCGCGCGGGTGCCAGGCGGCGCTGGCCCGGTACGACCAGGTGAACTGGCCCGCGCCGCCGTTCACCGACTGGTTCCCCGCCTGGGCGCCCAGGCCCAGCTCGAAGGCCCGGCCCCGCTTCCAGGTGGCGCTGCCGAAGCCGCCGGCCCAGCGGTACCGCTCCGGGTTGAAGAACCCCAGGGGCAGGGTCCGGTCGTAGCCGAAGCCGCGGACCAGCAGGCCGCCCCGCAGGTCGAGGGCCGTGACCGGGAAGCGGTACTCGTACGAAGCCAGGTGGCTGCGGCGGGTGGAGGTCAGATCGAGGGCGCTGGAGGTCACGTCCGCCTGGCCCAGGCCGGCGCTGAGGGCGTGGCGCCCCTGGCCGAAGCGCCAGGTGGCCCCCAGGTCGGTGCTGACGAAGGCGGTGCGCAGGCTCGCGGCCTGGGGCGTGTAGAGGGCCAGGCTGCGCTCCCGGGTGAGGCTCAGGTCCAGGCCCGGCAGGGGCGTGACGCCCAGGCCCAGGGCGTAGCCCCAGGCGGGCTGGCCGCCACTGTCGGAGATCCGGCGGAGGGCGCCGGAGACGTTCACCCGCGCCCCCAGCGGGTAGGAGAGGCCCAGGCTGGCCTCCGAGGGATGGCGCAGGGCGCCCTGGAAGTCGCTGCGGCGGGAGGCCAGGCCCAGGTCCAGGGCCCCGTCGCCCAGGGGCAGCCGGGCGCGGAGGGCGGGATTCTCGGTGCGCAACCCCTCGCTGGTGTCCGTGCGGTCCGCCGACAGCTCCACCCAGGGCCCCTTCGCGCGGGCCAGGTCGTCCCGCAGTTCCTCGGCATCCCGCTGGGCCGGCCCGCCCAGGGCCAGCTGGCCGGCCCGCCGCCGCGCGGCTCGGGTACGGCCTTCGGCGGCCTCCACCTGGGCCAGCAGGAGCTGGGACTCGGGATGGGCCAGGGCCCCGGCGGGCATGCGGTCCAGGATCCGCCGGGCGCCGGCCGTATCGCCCTCCCACATCGACAGCCGGGCCAGCCCCGCCAGGGCCTCCCGGTCGGCGGGCGCCTGCGCCAGGATCCGGCCGTAGGCCTCGCGGGCCTCCGCGTTCCGGCCTGCCCAGGAGAGCACCCGGGCCTCCAGGAGGAGGGCCTCGCGATCGTCGGGGTGGGCCAGTCGCCAGCGCCGCACCAGGGCCAGGCTCTCCGGCAGCCGTCCCCCCCAGCTGAGGTAGGTGGCCGCGTCCAGCATCGCCTCCCTCCGCTCCTGCTTCACCCAGGGGTCGAGGAGGGCCAGGGCCTCCGCCGTGTGGTCCTGCCAGGCGGCCAGCCGGGCCAGGCCCAGGTCCGCGGTGAAGGCCCGGGCGGGGAAGGCCCGGCGGAAGGCCTGGTAGCCCGCGGCCGCCTCGGCGTACCGCCCGGCCCAGCCCAGGGTCTCGGCGCGCTCCAGGAGCGCCGTCTCGTGATCGGGCACCTGGGCCAGCATGGCGTCGTAGGCCTGGAGGGCCTCCGCCAGGCGCCCGGCATCCCGGGCCTTCCGCGCCCGGTCCAGCAGGACGCCCAGGGGCTCAGGGGCCTGGATCGCGGGAGGCGCGGGGGGCGGTGCGGTCAGCGGGAGCATGGGCGTTCCTCAGTCGGGGAGGCCGTGGAGGCAGGCCTTGAGCAGATCGAAGGACTGCTTGCGGACCCGGTGGAAGGTGGGCTGCTCCCAGGTGGGCCAGCTGAACAGGGGCGGCAGGGGGAGGACGCCGTCCCGGGCGGCGGGCAGCGCCTCGAGGGGGGACAGGGCCTCCGGTCCCCTGGCGCGGAAGCGCACCAGGCAGAGGCGAAAGCCGTTGGTCACCACCGTGCCCACCTCGTCGCCGGGGGGCACCGGGTCCCGGATCACCCGCCGGGAGCTGGGATCGGTGACGTTGAGCAGGCCCCAGGGGATGCGGGCCTCCAGGAAGCTCCAGCCGCCTCCGGCGTCGCCGGCCTGCCACTCGGCGCGGGAGTCGAAGGCGGGATCGGCCCGGTCTTGCGTGCCCTGGCGGAGCCAGCCGATCTCCTGCCGGTGGCCCGGGAAGCGGGTGCCGTCGCGGCCGATGCGGGGCCGGTTGCTTTCGGTCCTGGGCATGACGAAGCGGCCCGCGTCGTTGGCCACGCTGCGGATGGGCCGGTCCAGGCGGTGGGTGAAGAGATCGTAGGGGGCGTCGGCGACCACGGCCGTCTGCGCCCCCTGGAAGCGCGCCACGAACTCCAGGCCGGCCTCGGAGCGCAGGCCCAGGTCCCAGGGGAGCCGGTGGTCTCCGAGGTCGGCGCCGTGCGTATCGATGCCCACGGCGAAGCCCTCCGCCGCCCAGTCGGGGATCGGCCCCCGGAAGAACAGGCCCAGGTGCAGCCAGCCCTCATCGGCCAGCACCTTCAGCCGGAGGCCGGGGCCCGGGAGGTAGTCGGGCACGGCGGCCCAGTCGCCGGCCTTCCCGTCGATGCGGATGGCGGGTCCCGCCGCGCCCGGATGGTAGGCGATGAGGCCGTAGTTCTCCTCCGCGTCCTCGACGTTGTACCAGAGGGGCTTGCGCTCCAGGGGCACCTCGTAGTCGATGACCAGCCAGTTCTTCTTGAACCACTCGTCGATCCAGGCGAAGAGCATGCCTCCGGCGCAGCCGGTGTCGTGGATGTCCCGGAACATCCGGGCATCCTGCTCCCCCTGTTCGCGCTCGGTCTGGCCCCCGTGGGTGAGGCCCTGGGGCTGCCAGTGGGCCACCAGTCGCGAGCTGGGCACGCCGAATTCCGAGATCAGCACCGGATGCTTCCGGTGGTGGGCCACCAGGTCGCGCAGGTAGGCGGCGTAGTTGTCGCCGCCCTTCGCATAGCCCGGATCCAGATTCAGGAAGTCCGGGTAGTAGGGGTAGGCGTGGTAGCTGGCGAAGATCCCCGCCGGATCGAGGGGCAGGGCGTCCACCTTCTCCAGGTCCAGGCCCACGGCGTCGTTGTCGTACTCGTGGATCTCGCCCTTCCCGAGGGGCAGGCCCAGCTTCGCGCGCCAGGCCAGCTCCTCGTCCTTGGTGGACTCGGTGGGGTGGGTGAGGGGATCCAGTGTGGGCCAGTTCGTGTAGGCCAGGGGCCGCTGGGCGTGGTAGGTCTCGAACTCGTAGTCCAGGAAGTAGTCCATGGCCACGGTCATGAAGACCTCGGTGGCGCTGCCCTGCTTCACGGAAAGGAAGCGCCCCTGGTAGTCGGAGCGGCCCGGGTGGCGGGCGTCATAGGCCTCCACGCTGTAGGGCTCCCACTCGCGGCCCAGGATGACGGCCAGGGTCCACTTCGACACGTCGGCGCGGTAGGCGCCCGAGGCGTGGCCCGGCTCCGGGGGGATGTCCGCGCGGCCGTGGATCAGGTCCACCACCCGGCGCATCTCCAGCCGCCACCGGGACCACCAGCCCTCCTCGCGGAAATCGTCGCCGGGCGGCAGCTCGGTCCAGACCCCGTGGATGAGCCAGATGGGCTTCGCGGCCCGGGCGTTGTGCTCGGCCAGGGCCTCGTAGAAGCCTGGCGGGTGGATGGTGTAGACGCGGATGGCGTTCACGCCCAGCCCGGCCATCTCCTCGATCCACCCGGCGTAGGTGGCCTTGTCCGGGAACTCGCTGGGATACCGGCCGGGCAGGGCGGCGCCCAGGTTGATGCCCTTGACGAAGAAGGGCCGCCACCCCCCGCGGCCATCGGCCACCTCGAAGCCCCGGCCCCGGATGCGGGCGGGCAGCTGCAGGGCCTTCGGCCGCACCAGGGGCGGCAGGGGCGGGGGCGGATCGGGGGCCAGCCGCCGGGCCCGGGCCACGGCCTCCTGCACGTCCGACCGGGAGGGATCCCGCGCCAGGGCAGCCTCGAGGAGGTCGCGTCCCTCGCGGTTCCGCCCCTCGCGCAGGCGGCAGAGCCCTAGCCCGTACGCGGCGTCCACGTAGCCCGGCGACCGGCCCAGGGCCGCGCGGAAATGGTCGGCGGCCTCCCGCACCCGCTCCAGGCGGAGGGCGGCGAAGCCCGCGGCCACGTGGGCGTCGGCGTCGTCGGGGTGGGTCTGCAGCCAGGTTTCGAGGAGCTGGCGGGCCTCCAGGGGCCGGCCCGCGTGAAGGGCCTTCTGCCCTTTCGCCAGGATCGTCTCGTCGGGGGCCGGCTGGACGAGGGCGGGGGGGGCGGCCGCGAGGATCACAGGCCCGCCTTCAGGAGCCGGTCCTTCTCGTGGGCGTAGGCCTCCTCCAGGCCCTCGGTCCGGGCGGGGATCAGGCCCTGCTCCGCGGCGAGGGTCTTCAGCAGGCTCGTGCCCGTGTCCAGGGTCCGGGGCGCCTGCCGGTAGAGGGGATCCGCGTAGGCCTCCAGCGGGCCCACGAGGGTCCAGCCGTTGGCCCGGAGGGCCCGGATGAGGTCCCCGAGGAAGAGGGCGTTCAGCAGGCAGTGGTGGAGGAGGACGGCGTGGGCCACCTCCCGGCCCGTGAGCTTCAGGGCCAGGGCCCGGGCGCGGTCCGCCTGGTCCAGCACGTCCTCGAGGTAGTAGGTGCGGTAGGGCTCCAGGTCCGCCTGGGGATCCCGGCGGAGGCGGCTCCGCAGCCGCTCGTCGATGAGCCAGTCGAAGGTGGGGATGGTCACCGGGGCGTTCCGGTAGCCCGCCTCCGCCAGGGCGGCCCGCATGCCGTCGCGGATGTCGAGGGTGGCGCCCTCCTTCAGGTAGGGGAAGCGGAACAGCTTCGCGTAGCCGGGGATCCCCCGGATCATCGCGTCGCAGCGCAGGAAGTCCGTCTTGAAGGCGGCGAGGTCCGCGAGGCGCAGGTGGGAGTAGGTGTGGTTGCCCACCAGGTGGCCCGCCTCGCCCCAGGCGGCCAGGGCCGCGCGGCCCTCGGCCGTGTCGCCGCCGTCGATGCCGTTGGCGAAGACGATGGCCTGGACCTTCGCCTCCTTGAGGGCCTGGAGGATCGCGGCGTTGCGCTGGTCCGGGGACAGGCGCGGCGTCCGCACCCGGTTCGGGCCGTCGTCGAAGGTGAGGGCGAGGGTCTGGGCGCCCAGGCCCAGCGCGCCGCAGGCCGCCAGGAGGAGGGCGCGCCAGGCGGCGCCGGGCCTCACCATGCCAGCAGCCGCTCCACCGCGGCGCGGATGGCGGGGGCACCGGGCAGCCAGGCGGCCTCCAGGGGAGGGCTGGCGGGGACGGGGGTGTCGGCTCCGCCCAGGCGCATCACTGGGGCGTCCAGCCAGGGGAAGCAGGCCTCCTGGATGCGG
>DASVZU010000117.1:0-1702 GCA_036391515.1 Holophagaceae bacterium | reverse complement strand
GGCCTACGGCAGCCCCGAGATCAGCGAGCGCCACCGCCACCGCTACGAGTTCAACCACGAGTACAAGAAGGCCCTGGAGGACCGGGGCTTCGCCTTCACGGGCATGAGCCCCGACGGTGTCTTCGTGGAGATCGTGGAGGTGCCGGCCCATCCCTACTTCCTGGCCTGCCAGTTCCACCCCGAGTTCAAGAGCCGGCCCCTGAACCCCCATCCGCTCTTCACGGCCTTCGTGAAGGCCAGCGCTGGGCACCGGGGGTAGCCGGGCGCCTTGACGGCCGGCCGGTTGGGTCTAGTCTGAGTCTCAGACTTTCCACCCAACTGTCAGCCGGAGGCATCCATGGTATCCCTCGCCCATCTGTGGCTTCCGATCATCCTCTCGGCGGTGATCGTGTTCCTGGCCAGCAGCGTGATCCACATGGTCCTGAAGTGGCACCACACGGACTACCGCCAGCTGCCTGATGAGGAGGCCCTTCGAGCGGCCCTCCACAAGGCCCCCGCGGCGCCCGGGCAGTACGTCATCCCCTACTGCGGCGACATGAAGGCCATGGGGACGCCGGAGATGCAGAAGAAGTACGCCGATGGGCCCGTGGCGATGCTCTACCTCAAGGCCCCCGGGGCTCCGGGCATGGGCGCTGCCTTGGGAGGCTGGTTCGCCTTCAACCTGGTTTTGTCCTTCTTCGTGGCCTATGTGGCCGGGCACACCCTGGCGCAGGGAGTCCACTATCTCCAGGTGTTCCGGGTGGTGGGGACCGTGGGCTTCCTGGCCTATGCCGCGGGCTCGGCGCCGGCCTCCATCTGGATGGGCAAGCCCTGGGGGGTGACCCTCAAGGAGATCCTCGACGGCATGATCTACGCCCTGCTCATGGCGGGTACCTTCGGCTGGCTCTGGCCCCGCTGATCGCGACCTGAACGGGGAGGGGCGGGCCATCCGGCCCGCCCCTCCTGTTGAAGCCCGAGGGCCGGTGTCTACTTCCGGCCACCCTTGGCCGCCCACTCCTCGAGCATGTCGGTGGTGACGGACTTGGGGCGCTCCAGGGCGTAGCCCAGGGCGCGGTCCCAGGTGATGTTGGCCAGCACGCCCAGGGCGCGGCCCACGCCGAAGAGCACGGTGTAGAAGTCGTACTCCTTGAGGCCGTAGTACCACTGGATCACGCCGCTCTGCGCATCGACGTTGGGCCAGGGGTTCTTGGTCTTGCCCTGCTCGGTGAGCACGCCGGGGGCCACCTTGTAGATCATGTTGACCAGCTTGAAGAGCGGGTCGTTGGGCAGGTGCTTGAGGCAGAACTCCATCTGCGCGGTGTAGCGCGGGTCGGTCTTGCGCAGCACGGCGTGGCCGTAGCCGGGGATGACGTGGCCGGAGTTCAGGGTGTCCCAGAGGGCCTTCTTGACGTTCTCCTCGGTGGGCTCGGCTCCGTTGAGCTGCTTCTGGAACTGCATGATCCAGTCCAGCACCTCCTGGTTGGCCAGGCCGTGCAGGGGGCCCGCCAGGCCGTTGAGGCCGGCGCTGAAGCTGTAGTAGGCGTCGGAGAGGGCGGAGGCCACCAGGTGGGTGGTGTGGGCCGAGACGTTGCCGCTCTCGTGGTCGCTGTGGAGGATGAAGTACATCCGGGCCACGTCGTCGTAGGGCTTCGCGATGCCCATCATGTGCGCGAAGTTGGCGCCCATGTCGAGGCCGGCCTTCGGGGCGATGATGTCGCCGTTC
>DASVZU010000116.1:0-12018 GCA_036391515.1 Holophagaceae bacterium | reverse complement strand
CCTCTTCCCGGGTCCGGCAGGTGAGGTAGAAGAAGCCACCGACCATCTCCTTGGATTCGGCGAAGGGACCGTCGAGCACTGCGGCCTTGCCGTCCCGCACCTGCACACGGACGCCTTCGCGGTCCGAGTGGAGCGAGCTGGTGAGCTTGAGCAGGCCCCGGTCCTGGAGGTCCTCCGCGAAGCGCAGCATCCGCTCGTAGACGGCGCGTCCCGCCTCCTCTCCGCGCTCCGCGCGCTGCCCGCGGGGTTCCAGGATCAACAGCATGTAGGCCATCGGGCGCTCCTCGTTGGGTTGTTCTGAAAGCCGGGCTCCGGGGTCAGGCGCCTCCGCAGGCGGCAGCCCGCTCGAGCAGGAACCCGCGCTCCCGGGCGTTGCGGGTGAGCGCGGCGGCCTGTTCGAAGGCCGCTTTCGCCTCCTCTGCGCGCCCGAGCCTGGCGAGCAGGTCGCCACGCACGCTCGGCAGCAGGTGGTAGCTCTTGAGCGACGGCTCGGCGGCCAGCGCCTCCACGGCCTCGAGTCCGGCGGCGGGGCCGAAGGCCATGCCAAGGGCCACGGCGCGGTTGAGTTCCACCACCGGTGTGGGGTTGATGCGGGCGAGCTCACCGTAGAGGGCTGCGATGCGTGCCCAGTCCGTGTCGGCGGCCGTTCGGGCGCGCGCGTGGCAGCTGGCGATCGCCGCCTGCAGGACGTAGGGGCCGGGTGTGCCGCCCAGCCGCTCCGCCCGGTCGAGGGCCGCGAGGCCCCGGCGGATGAGGAGCTGGTCCCACTTTCCGCGGTTCTGGTCGGGCAGCAGGATCGGGTCGCCGGCCGGGCTCACCCGTGCGGGGAGCCGCGAGGCCTGGATTTCCATGAGCGCCACGAGTCCGTGGACTTCGGCTTCACGGTCCGCGAGCTCGGCGAGGATGCGGCCCAGGCGCAGGGCTTCCTCGCACAGGGGGGGGCGGATCAGGTCCTCGCCGGCGGTGGCCGAGTAGCCCTCGTTGAAGATGAGGTAGATCACCTCCAGCACCGAGGCGAGCCGCGCGGACAGCTCGGCGCCCCGGGGCACCTCGAAGGGCACCCGCGCCTCGGCGAGGATGCGCTTGGCCCGCACGATGCGCTGGGCGATGGTGGGCTCGGGGCACAGGAAGGCCCGGGCGATCTCCCCGGTCGTCAGGCCCCCCAGCAGCCGCAGCGTGAGCGCGGCGCGGGCCTCGGGGGAGAGAAGGGGGTGGCAGGAGATGAAGACGAGGCGCAGCAGGTCGTCGCCGATGGGATCGTCGAGCCCCGCCTCGAAATCCACCATCGCCTCCTGCAGGGCCTCCATCTCCCGGCCCAGTTCCTCGTGCTTGCGCGCCATCAGCTTGAGGCGGCGCAGCCGGTCGATGGCGCGGCGCTTGGCCGCGGCCATCAACCAGGCGCCGGGATTGTCGGGAACCCCGGCATCGGGCCACTGCTCGAGGGCGGCCACGAGGGCGTCCTGGGCCAGCTCCTCGGCGAGGCCGACATCCCGCACGAGCCGGGTGAGACCGGCGATGAGCCGGGCCGATTCCATGCGCCAGACAGCGTCGATGGCCCGGTGGGTGTCGGATGTCGTCACAAGGAGATCAGACCAGCTCCGTCCGCGGGCCGCAACCTCCGATGCGCCGGGTGCCGGCGATGGTTCAGCCCGCCTGATGGGCCGCGGGCATGGCCGAGGGATCCATCCACATCGCCTCCCAGACGTGCCCGTCTGGATCCGCCAGGTTGCGGTTGTACATGAACCCGAGGTCCTGGAGGGGGTTGATGTCGGCCACGCCGCCATTCGCAGCGGCCGCCGCGTTCATGGCATCCACCTCCGCCCGGTTCTCGCAGGAGATGGCGAGCATCACCTCGCTGGAGGTTGCGGGAGGAATGGCGCGGGTGGTGAATGTGCGCCACCTGGCATGGGTCAGGAGCATCACGTTGATGGATTCGCTCCACACCATGCAGGCCGCCGTATCGTCGGTGAACATGGGGTTGTTGGTGAAGCCGAGGGACGCGTAGAACGCCATCGACTTCCCGAGGTTGGTGACGGGCAGGTTCACGAAGATCATCTTGGGCATCGATGCCTCTCCTCAGGGGTGGTCATGCAAGGGGGAATGCAGGGCCCTTCCATCCGGGCCGGGACGGAAGCGGGTGGGCTCACCGGGCTGGGACGGAGACCATCCAGCCGACGCCGAAGCGGTCCGTGAGCATGCCGAAGCAGGGGGACCAGAAGGTTTTCGAGAGCGGCATCTGGACGCTTCCACCGAGGGCCAGCGCCTCGAAGGCCCGGCTGGCTTCGGAAGGCGAGGCGACGTAGAGAGCCAGGGAGAAGCCCTGGAAGGCCGACTGGTCGTCGCATCCATCGGAGGCGAAGAGGGTCGTCTCGCCCACCTGGAACTCGGCATGCATGACCTTGGCTTCGAAGCCCGCCTGGAGCCTGCCCGGAGGCGGAGGTTCGGGACTCTCGTTGTAGCGCATCAACAGCTTCACTTCGGCGCCCATGGCGCTCCGGTAGAACGCAAGGGCCTCTTCGCAGCGGCCGCCGAAGAACAGGTAGGGCTGGATGGATGGGTTCGACATGGGGTCCTTCCGGGGTGGGATCCGAGGGCACTCGGATGATCGGGATGGGAGATCCGGCGGGGGCCAGGCTTCAGGCCCTGGTACGGGTTTCCGTGCGCAGGCGCTCCTCCTGCGCCCGGAGCTCGGGCGTGAACTCCGCGCCGAAGTCCTCGGCCTCGAAGACGGGCCGGATCTCGATCTGGGAATCGTGGCCTGTGGGGTTGGGGCAGCGCTTGACCCACTCGATGGCTTCCTCCATGGAGCGCACCTGCCAGATCCAGAAACCGGCGATCAGCTCCTTGGTCTCGGTGAAGGGACCGTCGATCACGGCGCGCTGGGCGCCGGAGAAGCGCACCCGGGCCCCCCTGGAGCTGGGGTGCAACCCTTCTCCGGCAAGCATGATGCCCGCCTTCACGAGGGCCTCGTTGTACTGCCCCATGGCGCTCAGCAGCTTCTCGTCGGGGAGCACGCCGGCTTCCGAGTCCCTGGATGCCTTGACCAGAACCATCACTCGCATCGTTTCCTCCATGGGTTGTGTGTGGATGGCCGGCCGGCCTGGGCTCAGGCCTTCAAGGGCCCGGCGGCCTTGTAGGTGCTGAGGATGACGCCGGAGGGCATGGCCTCCGTGCTGACGAGCTCGAATGCGCGTGCCGGGCGACCCTCCGCAAAGAAGCGCTTCCCCGTGCCCAGCAGGACCGGGTAGACGACCAGCAGGACTTCGTCCGCAAGCCCATGTTCGAGCACGGGCGAGGTCAGCGTGGAACTGCCCGAGAGGATGAGAGTCGGGCCGTCCTGCGACTTGATGCGGCGAACCCCCTCGAGGAGGTCCGGTCCGAAGCCCGTGGAGGGGCCCCATTCAAGGCTCTCCGGGCGGTGGGTGGCGACGTACTTGGTCGCCGCATTGAGGCCGTCGGCCATGGGACTGCTCGGCGCCTTGGGCCAGAAGCCCGACCACATGTCGTAGGTTAGGCGGCCGAGCAGCAGATCGAAGCTTCCGCCGTGCGCGGCGATGATGGCCTCCCGCCCCGCGGGGGTTCGGTAGGGCGCGGTCCAGTCGCCATGGGGGAAGTCGCCGTCCTGGCCGTGCTGGATCACGCCATCGAGGGAGATGTGTTCGATGATCTTGAGCTTTCTCATGGAAGCCTCCGGGTTCTGGGGGTGCGTTGGTCCTCGCGCGACCATTTCCTGGGGCGGCTAGGGGGCGGGTTTGACGAAGGGGAGGAGGGCGCGCAGGCGTGCCTCCCGGAGGAAGAGGCCGCCCCAGATCAGGGCCGCGACATAGGTGGGGAAGAGCACATGGGAGAACAGCGGATCGCCCATGCGCACATGGGTGGCGACGGCGCCGCCGAGGTAGCCCGTGAGCAGGAGGGCGCCGAGCACCGAGGTGCGGGGGAGCGCATAGAGCAGCGTGCAGGCGATCAGCACGAGGCCCAGGGGGGCCACGACGCCGAGGGGGTACCCGAGTTTCGCGGTGCCTTCGAGGACGGGGGCCAGCCGCATCACCTTGGCGGTGCCGTCGAAGAGCAGGAGGAGGACGGGCAGGGCGCTGAGGACGCGACCGGTCCACCGGATCCTGCCGGAGGTCGGGGGAGGGGGGTTCGGCATGAGGCCTCCTTGGAAGGGCCCGGGGCTCGGGCTCTACTCATGCGTCGAACGGGGCGCGGAGGAATCGACACGCCCGGAATTTTTTTTGGGGAAAAAGCCAGGCCTCAGTCCAGGGCGGGCACCCGCCAGAGGGCCAGCTCCTCGCCCACCTTGGGCACGGGCAGCAGGCCGTTCTCCACGGCGCCGTCGTCGCTCTCGGGCTCGCAGAGGTAGGCAGCCACGGCGGCCAGGGGCTGGTCCATGGGCACGAGCGACCAGCCGGGGGGCACCGGGCGCGGGCCCCGGCGCCAGGAGACGGCCAGCTCGCCCACGGCCGCGGCCTCCAGGATGGCCCGGCCGCCCTCGATCTCCAGGCGCTCCACCACGGGCACGGCGACGTCGAAGGTGCCCAGGGCCTCGCGCAGGGTGAGGCCGTGCAGGCGCAGGTGGGCCGCCACGGCGGGCGGCACCAGGTAGGCCTCCGGGCGTGTCACCACGGTGGTGCCCACGAAGCGGGCCATGTGGGGCAGGGTGATCGAGCTGGGGGCGCCTTCCAGGGTGCGGGGGGTGCGGGTGAGGATCTCCACCGGCCGCTCGCGCACCTCCAGGCGGTAGCGCACGGCCATGCGGTCGCGGGGAGCACGGCTCTCCGCCACGGTCTGCAGCACCTCGTCCCCGTGGGCGGCCACGTACCGGAACGTCTCAAGCATGAAGGCGTAGGCCGTGCGCACCCGCTCGGAGAAGGGGATGTACGAGTAGCACTCCAGCAGCAGGTCCATGCGGCTGGTGAGGCCCCGGTAGTTGCTGCCGAAGCGGGGGTGGTGCGGGTAGGTCATCCACCCCTCGCGCACGGCCGAGGCGGGATCGGCCTCCCCGTCGGCGTCCAGCACCCGCTCGTCCTCCACGAAGTTCCCGTACCAGCCCGCGTCGAGGCCGTGGTTGGCCTTGAGGGCGGCCGTGACTGGCGGCAGCAGGCGCTCCCGCATGTAGGCCACGGGCTCGCCCCGGCCCGTCTCCTCCGTGTGGGGGATGTCGTAGGTCATGGAGAAGCGGTGCACGGAGCCGTTGGTGGCGTGGTTGTCGATGGTCAGGTCCGGCTCCCAGGCCTGGCAGACCCGCGTCTGCAGGAGCCGCATCTCGGCGCCCTGCATCCGCAGGTAGTCGCGGTTCAGGTTGATCTTCGACCCGTTCTCCCGCGTGCCCACGCCGCTGTCCGGGCCCAGCTGCCCCGAGAGCTTGGGCAGGTGCAGCCTGCGGTTGCCGGGGTCGATGGCGTCGTTGCCATCGGGGTTGAAGAGGGGCACCACCACCAGGGTCATGGCCGAGAGGATCTGGTCGGCGTCCAGGCCCGGCTTCCCGTCCAGCAGGTCGCGCACGAGCATGAGGCAGCCCTCCTTGCCCTCCACCTCGCCGGCGTGGATGCCGCTGATGACCAGCACCACGGGCAGGCCCAGGCTCCGTGCCTCCGCGGGCGTCTTCGCGCCCCGGGCGGAGAGCACGAGGAGGGGCAGCTCCCGCCCCTGGGGGCTCACGCCGAAGGTCTCCACGTGCAGGCGCCGGTCCCCCCGGGTCTCCAGGGCCGCGATGAAGGCCATCACGTCCGCGTGGCGGCTGGTCTCCTCGTAGCGGGTGGCCTCGGCGCGGGTGAGCGGGCTCATGGATCCTCCAGGCGGGAGCGGCATTGTCCCACGGGCCCGGTCAGCGGAACTCGGCGCCAGTGATCTCGGCCCGGAAGAACTCGCCTTCGGGTTCGAACCGATCCGTGCCGAATTCCCAGCCCACGCGGACGCGGGTGGGGATGGTGAGCCCCTGGAACGTGCCTTCGGCCTCCATGAGGCCGCCGAAGGGGACCTCCCGGAAGGCCCCACCGCCGGGGTTGCCCCAGCGCAGGAGGCGCACTTCCCGCAACCGGCCCTCCGCGTCCGTCCCGAGCTCCAGGTCGCCGGCCTCCCCGTCCACGGGCACCCGGGCGGCCAGCCGCCCTTCCGTCTCCGTCCAGGCCACCGCCGGGTCGGCCAGGAGCGAGGGCAGCCAGATGGTCTCGGCGCGCAGGCGGCCCCGGGCGGAGCGGGTGATGTCCGGGCCCCCGGCCCGCAGGAAGGGGATCAGCCCGAAGAGGGCCCAGCGCATGGCTCCCTGGCCATCCAGCAGGCGGTCGGAGCCGCGGATGGGCAGGCCCTTCATCCGCACCCGGGCGGCCCAGACCATGCCCCGGCCCTGCACGATCACCTGCTCCGCCTCGAAGGGATGCCAGTCGCCCAGCCGGATCGTGCCGCGCATCGTCAGGCGCACGGCCCGGGCCAGGGGGGCCCCGGGGGCCAGGGCGTGGCCGAGGCAGCGCCGCGCGCCCTCCGGCAGGCCCGCCAGGCAGGTCGGGTCGAACCGCGCCGTCGCGGCGGGCGCCTCGCGCCACAGGTCGCCGGGGGTGATCGCCCGCGCCATGGCCGCCTCCAGTCTCAGGTGATCCGCTTCAGCACCTGGCGGCCCATGTGGGAGAGATGCAGGCGCCCCGGCCCCGTCTCCCGGACGAGGTCGTGCCGCTCCAGCCAGGCGAGGTCGGCCTCGGTGGCGCCGGCCTTCTGGAGGTGCTCCCGCGCCACGTCGGGGTGGTGGGAGGCCACCATCTTCAGGAGGCGGAGCTGGGCGGGGGAGATCGCGTCGGTCATGGCTGGCTCTGGTGGCGCCGGTAGCTGGGCCGGTGCAGGTCGCTGATCTGGACGGTGACGTTGAGCCGCATCCCCTCGGCGCTGCGGGGGAAGGCGCGGAGCAGCACCGGCAGCAGGGCCTCGCTGAGGGCGGCCTTCACGGCGTCGCTGCGGCCATCCATCACCTGCACGTCGAGGGTGACGAAGGCGCGGTCAGGCGCGCCGTCGGCCACGCGGAAGACCCCGTGGCGGATCACGCGGCTCTTGATGTCCGCCTCCGCGAAGAGGCCCGAATCCACCAGGGTCCGGTGCACCTCCGCCAGGAGACCGGGCCAGTCCGGTTCATCCAGCAGGTTGTCCGAGGCTTCCAGGATGCAGTGGGGCATGGGGCACCGCCGTGCCCCAGTCTACCGCCGGGACGCCGGCTTCCGCGCCACGGAGCGCTTCCCCTCGGCCTTCCACCAGCCGCCCTCTTCTGCGAAGCAGACGTTCTCCAGGTCGGCCACCCGGTCCAGCAGGTGGGCCTGGGCGTCGGCGACGGCCTGGTTGTACACGGCCGGGGCGATCTCCTTCAGGCAGAAGTCGAGGAACACGCCCGCTCCCAGGCTGCCCAGGCTCACGCCATATTCCTCCGACACGAATCGCTGGATGGATTCGTGCAGGCGCTTCTCGACGTCGGGGAGGAGCCGGATGTCCATGGGAGCCTCGGGTCCCCAGTGTGGCGGGACGGGGGCTGTCCGCGGAAGGCGGCCCTTTCCCCTTGCCGCGCCGCCGGCCCTCATTCCCGGGGCTTCTCTCCGTCCTTCACCGGGGCCTCCGGTTTTGCGAAGCGCTGGGCGCGGAGGTGGAAGTCGTCCGTGAAGGTGCGGCGCACGGGCGGGGGCGGGGCGGCCTCGGCCTGGAGGCGCACCCGGCGCAGGCGCCACAGGGCCCAGCCCACGGGCAGCAGCAGGATGAAGGGGTATTCCAGCAGCACCCGCAGGGGGGTCAGGCGGAACTGGTTGGGGCGCAGGCCATCGGCCACGTAATTGTCCAGCACCCAGATCTCGTCGCCGGGCGCCAGTTCCGCGGCTTCGGCCTTGAGCATCGTCAGCTCCCGGTCCCGGTCGCCCTCCTTCACCGTCACGAGGTCGGCGATCTGGCTCTGGGGATCGCGATCCACCCGCACCACCCTCACGTGGGCGGCACCGGGCCCCTGCCAGCGGCAGAAGGGGTTCATGGCCAGCAGGAAGACCTGCACCAGCCCCACCCACACGACTGCCAGCACCACGCTCCAGAGCGCCACCAGGGCGCTCCAGCGGACAGCGGGACGGGCGAAGATCGACATGGGGGCAGTATCCCAGCTTCAGGGCCTCCCGGCGCCGTTCCCGATCCGCTCCAGGAAGTCCCGGAGGGCCTGGGCGGCGGCGTCGGGGCGGGTCTGCAGCAGCCAGTGGGGGCCCTGGAGGCGGGTGGCGTCCAGGCCCGGCAGGTGGGCCTTCAGGTGGCGGACGGCGGCCAGCGGCACCAGGCGGTCCTGGGCCGCCACCAGGGCCAGGGTGGGCACCTGGATGCGGTCCAGCAGGGGGGTCTGGTCCACGCCGATCACGGCCAGCAGGCGGTCGCGCAGGGTCGTCTTGGGCACCGCCGGCAGCACGCGCCGCACTAGGTCCATCAGGGGCCGCGTGGCCCAGCGGCCCAGGAGCAGGAAGCGGACGGCCCCCAGGGGCAGCCGCATCGCCGGCAGCAGGCGCAGCAGGGGGGCGGTCCAGGCCAGGCCCGGGCGCGGATTCCGGGCGAAGGTGCCGCAGAGCACCACGGCCATGAGGCCCTCGGGCCGCTCCGCCGCCAGGGCCAGCGCCACGGGGCCCGAGAAGGATTCCCCCAGCAGCAGGTAGGGCCGGTCCCGCGGCAGGAGGGTCCGGGCATGGTGGAGGCAGGCCGCGTAGGACACCAGGGCGTCGGGGTAGCGCACCACCCGCGTCTCGAAGTCCCCGGCGGCCTTCAGGAAGGGCTCGAACATCGCGCCCGTCCCGTCCAGCCCCGGCAGCAGGACAAGCAGGGGGCGTTCCTCCGGCGGCAGGGGCATGGCCCAGTATCCCAGGTCCCGGAGGCGGGTAGAGTGGACGCTCTCCCCGGAGTCCCATGGCCCGGCCCGCCCGCCACCCGCCCCTCGGCCGCGATGTCCGCCTGCTCTTCCTGACGCGGATCGTGCGGATGGTCGCCTACGGCTTCCTCTCCGTGGTGCTGGTCCTCTACCTGGCCGGGCTGGGGTTCAGCGAGGGGCGCATCGGGCTGCTGCTCTCCCTCACGCTGGCGGGGGACGCCCTGGTGTCGCTGGGGATCACCCTCCATGCCGATCGCGTGGGCCGGCGGCGGATGCTCCTGGCCGGCGCGGCCCTCATGGTGGGCGCCGGGGTGCCCTTCGTCCTCAGCCGGAGCTTCGGAGTGCTGCTGGTGGCGGCCACCCTTGGCGTCATTAGCCCCTCGGGGAACGAGGTGGGGCCCTTCCTGGCCCTGGAGCAGGCCGCCCTGGCACAGGTGCTCCCGGAGGACCGCCGCACGGCCTTCTTCGCCTGGTACCACCTGGCGGGCGCCTTCGCCACGGCCCTCGGCGCCCTGGCCGGCGGCTGGGCGGCCCAGGCCCTCCAGGGCGCCGGGTGGGCCCCCGTGGCCAGCTACCGGGCCGTGGTGGCGGCCTACGCGGCGGCGGGATGCCTCCTGGCGCTGCTGTTCCTCCGGGTGGGCCGGGGCATCGAGGCGCCGCAGAGGGCAGCCCCGGGGCGCTGGGGCCTGCACGGCTCGAAGGCCGTGGTGCTGCGCCTCTCCGCCCTGTTCTCCCTGGACGCCTTCGCGGGCGGCTTCGTCATCCAGAGCATCCTGGCCTACTGGCTGCACCTGCGCTTCGGCGTGTCGCCGGGGGCCCTGGGTTCCATCTTCTTCGCCGCCAACCTGCTGGCGGGGCTCTCCTCGCTCTACGCGGTGCGGCTGGCGGCCCGCATCGGCTACGTGCGCACCATGGTGTTCACGCACATCCCCTCGAACGTGCTGCTCATCCTGGTGCCCCTGATGCCCAGCCTGCCCCTGGCCGTGGCGGTGCTGCTGCTGCGCTTCAGCATCTCCCAGATGGACGTGCCGACGCGCCAGGCCTACACCATGGCCGTGGTGGCCCCGGAGGAACGCTCCGCGGCCGCCGGCATCACCGGCATCGCCCGCACCACCGGCGCCGCCCTGTCGCCCGGCCTGGCGACGCCCCTGCTGGCGGTGCCGGGCCTTCTCGGCGTCCCCTTCTTCCTCGCCGGCGGCCTGAAGATCCTCTACGATTTGTTGCTCTACCGCAGCTTCAAGGCCGCCGATACGGGGGCCTCAGAAGCAGGGGGTGACCCGGCCCGGCGATGACCGGCCTGGCGCGCTACATGGCCACGAGCTTCGGCTTCACCAGCCGCTCGAAATCCTTGTAGGACATGCGGATCAGCTCGGTGTGGGTACCGGCGTTGAAGGCGATTTCCGGATCAGCCGCCAGGTGCGGATCCACGAAGACCTCCAGGCCGTAGAGGTTGCCGAAGGGCGGCATGGCCCCCACCTCGCAGCCGGGGAAGTCGGCGGTGAACTCACGCTCGTTGGTGAGCTCGATGGTGGTGGCCCCGGTCGCCCGGCGCAGACGCTCCAGGTCCACCTTCCGGTCCGCCGGGAGGACCGCCAGCACCGGCCGCCCGTCCAGGTTCACCACCACCGTCTTGGCCATCTCCTTCCCGGGGATGTGGGCGGCGCCGGCCACCGAGGTGGCGGTGAAGGCCAGCGGATGGGGGATCACGATGTGCGACACCCCGTTGGCTTTGAGGAATTCCTTCACGTTGGCCACGGTCATGGCGGCCTCCTTGGGTTGAACGCGCCCCAAGGATGGGTCCGTGCCGGGGCCGGTGCCACCAGGCCGGGCCTTGGAATAAACGGATGGCGTCGAACTAGTTGATGTACCAGAAGCTGCCGTCCGACACGCAGATGATCGTCCAGTAGCTGTAGGCGAACGTCACGGAGGCGGTGGGGGCGAAGGTCGTGGCGTTGGTGGTGCCGGTACCGTCCTGGATCAGCCCACTGGCGGTGCCCAGCGTGAAGTGGTTGCCCCCGGCCATCACGTAGATCATCCGGCCCGCATTGGCGATGGGGTCCGGGAGGGTGACGGTCGGCGCGCTCGTGCTCGTCACGACGACCATGCGGTCGCTGGCTCCCACGGCGTAGGATCCGCCGGACACCACATGGACGGCCGTGGGGCCCGAGGAGCCCTGGGGGATGGTGAAGTTCAGCACGGCCGCGCTGGAAGTGCCGGAGTTGGTCACCGAGGCGGAGGACCCCGCCGCGCCCGTGGTGGTGGTGCCCACCGTCACCGTGGCCGCCGCGCCGGCCGGGCCCGTGGCCCCGGTGGCTCCCGTCGCCCCCGTGGGTCCGGTGGCGCCCGCGGGCCCGGTCGCGCCCTGGGGGCCCGTGGCGCCCGTGGCCCCGGCCGGGCCCGTGGCACCCCGGGCCGCCAGCAGGGCCCAGGTGGTGCCCGAGCCCGCCACATCCAGGGCAGGATCCACGTTGAGGTTGCCTGAGAGGGCGATGTAGCTCGCGCCCCCCTCGGAGACGGTGTCACCGACGGTGTAGGCGGTGCTGCCGTTCCAGGCGCCCTGGAAGGAGACCGGCGGGCCCTTAGGCCCCGTGGCGCCCTGGATGCCCTGCACGCCCTGCGGCCCGGTGGCGCCGGTGGCTCCCGCGGGGCCCGGCAAGCCCTGGATGCCCGGGATTCCCTGGACGCCCTGGAGACCCTGCGGGCCCTGGGCGCCCTGGAGCGCGAGCACGGCCCAGTGCCCGCCCGAACCGGCCACGTCGGTCGCCGGATCGAGGGCGGTGCTGGCTGTCAGCGCGACGTAGGCGGATCCGTTCTCGGAGACCGCGTCCCCGATGGCGTACGGGGTGCTGCTGGTCCACGCGCCCTTGAAGGAGGCCGGCGGTCCCGCCGGGCCCTGGGGGCCTGTGGCGCCTGCCGGGCCCTGGGGACCGGCGGCCCCCGGAAGGCCCATGGGACCCTGTGGCCCCATGGCGCCGGTGGGACCTGCCGGGCCCGCGGGCCCCTGGGGTCCCTGGGGACCGGGGACGCCGGCCACGGTGGCGGGGGCCCAGCTCGAGCCGTTGTAGACCAGGGCCTGCCCCGCGGCGGGGGCGGTGGTGGTGTCGAGGGGCACGCCATTGAGGCGCAGCACGACGGTGGCGCTCTGGGTGCCGCCCACG
>DASVZU010000115.1:0-5248 GCA_036391515.1 Holophagaceae bacterium | reverse complement strand
GGCCGCTACATGATGGAGAACAACTTCGGGGACTCGAAGGCTCTCCTCCACTGGTGCCTGGCCCGGCGCACGCCGCTGGTGTACGCCTCCAGCGCCGCCACCTACGGCGCCAGCCGCGACTTCGAGCCGGTGCCCCGCAACGAGCGCCCCCTCAACGTCTACGGGTATTCCAAGCTGGCCTTCGACCAGCACGTGCGGAGCCTGCTCCCCGCGGTGCAGAGCCCCGTGGTGGGCCTCCGCTACTTCAACGTCTTCGGGCCGCGCGAGGACCACAAGGGCCGCATGATGTCCGTGCTGCACCAGCTCCTGCGCCAGCTGAAGGAACAGGGCGTCTGCCGCCTTTTCGAGGGCACGGACGGCTACGGCGACGGCGGGCAGCTGCGGGATTTCGTGTTCGTGGAGGACATCGTCGCCATCAACCTGCACTTCGGGGGCTCCGCCAGCGCCAAGGGCATCTTCAACGCCGGCACGGGCCGGGCCCGCAGCTTCAACGACATCGCCACCACCCTGATCCGCCTCCTGGGCCGGGGCCGCATCGAGTACATCCCCTTCCCCGACGCGCTGCGGGGGAAGTACCAGAGCTTCACCCAGGCGGACATCCGCAGCCTGCGCGAGGCGGGCTTCACGGCCCCCTTCACCGAGCTGGAGGACGGCATCGAGGCCACCTTGGCGGAATTGGGCTGAGCCTTCAGTCCATCCGGTCGAGGATCACCAGGGTCACGTCGTCGATGAAGGCCGCAGGGGCGTTGTGGGCCCGGGCCTGGGACACCACCGCATCCGCGGCGGCATCGGCATCTGCGGGCAGCTCGGCGCAGATGCGCCGGAGGCCCGCCTCCTCGAGCATGGTGCGATCCTCCCGCTCCACCTCGACCAGCCCGTCCGTGTAGAGCAGCAGCCGGTCGCCGGGGAGGAACTCCGCGTCCTGCTCCACGAAGGGAAGCTGGGCGTCCAGGCCGAGCATGAAGCCCTTGCCGCGCAGCACCTCGGAGCGCCGCAGGCCGCCCCGGGCGCCACCCACGATGCGCAGGGGGGCGCAGTGCCCCGCCGCCACGTACCGCACGGCGTTGCGGCCCGGGTCCACGCGCCCGAGCCAGGCCGTGGCGAACTGCTCGGCCAGCGTGGAGCGGCAGAGGTCCTCGTTCATGCCCTGGGCCCAGGCCAGGGGCCCGCCGCCCAGCCGCACCTGGTTCTCGAAGGAGGTCTTCACCATGGCGGAGATGAGGGCCGCGGTGACGCCATGGCCGCTCACGTCCGCGATCATGACGGCCGTGCCGCCGTCCGGAAGCGGCAGCACATCGTAGATGTCCCCGCCGATGCCCGAGGCCGGCAGGTAGCGGTGGGTGTAGCGCACGCCATGGGCCTCGCCGGGCAACTTGGGCAGGAGGCCCATCTGGAGCGCCGCGGCCAGTTCCATCTCCTCCTGGACCCGGGTCTGGAAGGCGGTCAGCTCGCGGTTCTGCCGCCTGATCTCCTTCTGCATCCCGATGAGGCGGAAGGTGGAATCCACCTTGGCCAGCACCTCCTGGGCGTGGAAGGGTTTGGGGATCATGTCGTCGGCCCCCAGCGACAGCCCGCCGATGCGCGAGGCAGTGCCGTCCAGGGCCGAGAGGATGATGAAGTAGATGTCCTGGGTGGCGGGATCGGACTTCACCCGCTTGCAGAGCTCATCCCCGGGCATCTCCGGCATGCGGAGATCCGAGATGATGAGATCGGGCTTCAGGTGGCTCATCTCCACCAGGGCTTCCGCGCCGTTGCCTGCGGTCAGGACCTGGTAGTCCGCCCGCTTCAGGTAGAAGCTGAGGATGTCCCGGATCGGGGCCTCGTCATCGACCACCAGAACGACGCCCTTGGCCATGGCCACCCTTCAGGCTGGTGTGGAAGGAGTAGTCCTCAGGCGCCGCGCAGGGCGTCCTGCTCGGTGGCGAAGATGGAGAAGTAGTTCGTGAGGTTGGTCTGGTCGAAGGTCTTCTTCACCGGCGGGGGCAGGCAGGCGAGGTGCAGCTTCCCTCCGGACTTGTCCACGCTGTTCCGGGCGGCCACCAGCAGGCCGAGGCCCGAGGAATCGATGAAGCTGACGCCCTCCAGGTTGATCACGAGGAGCTTGGGCTGAGCCGTGGCCACCGTTTCGCGGATCACGTCCCGCAGCTGGGCGGTCACCTCGAAATTGACCTTGCCCTGGATGGACACCACGGAGGCGGTTCCGTCTTGGCGGGTCTGGATGTTCAGCATGGTTCCTCCTGAAGGATTCCCTGGAGCACTCGCCGCCGGGCCGCGTCCCGCTGGCGCTGTTTGTATTCCGAATGTGAAGCGGGGCCGGATTGGGCGTTTTGGAAACCTGATCTCTCCATCACTTGAACTTCGTGTGCGAAGAAGAAGGTAAACTCCTCCTGTTCCTGGATCAACATCGGAATTCGGGCGGGGTCAGTCAGATGCGACTGGCCCGGTTTTCCTGCCACAGCGCCGGCGGCCTCCTGCCCCCGCAACCAGGGGCTCGGGAGGCGGATGAGGGTCCGGGCGGTGAACTGCACCGCGGAGTAATCCTTGCTTGAAAAGGGGTTCTGCTCCATGGACGGGCGCTTGGCGGCCAGGGTCCGGTTCAGGTCCAGGCGCTCGGCGGGACTGAGGTCCTGGATGCTGAAGGCCGGGGGCAGGGCCTCCATCCAGGTTTCCAGGGCCTGCATGTCGATCATCAGGTTGCGGCTGCGGCTCGGCTTGATGTGGGTGGGCATGAGCACGTGGTGGTCCAGGAGGAACCGGATGACCATGAGCACCCCCAGCTGGTCCTCCGCCACGAGACGGATGCCGATCTGGTCGTAGATGGTCTCCGCCACGTTCTCCGGCTTGTGGAGCATCTTGAGCAGCATGGACACCCGGTCCTTGTTCTCCTTGCGCTCCACGGCCACCAGGGGCACCTCGTAGGCCCCCCGGAGCAGCCACTGATCCCCGTCCCGGACGAGGTACCGGTCGTAGCGTTCGAAGACCTGATGCTGGATCTCCGGCAGGAACCGCAGGTTCACGTTGTGGTCCACGTGGAAGAGGGTGTGCATCACCCGGAGGAGGGCGCAGGCCCAGCGGCCCCGGATCGAGCGGGGGCGCTCCGAGGCCCACATCAGGAGGTCCAGGGGATCCCCGGCCTCCTGGACCTCCTGCGGCACATGCAGCTCCGTGCCGTCCAGGACCACGGCTTCCAGGAAGTCCACCGCATCCTCGAAGACCCGCACCACGTGGGCCCGCTGGGCGGGGATGTCCATGTTGTAGCCGTAGTTCAAGGCGAAGTCCCGGGCATCCTCCGGCGCATGGATCCGCAACCCGTCCAGGTCGATGGGCGACCCCCCGCCGAGGACCACGCGGGTCACCTCGGGGGGCATGGGGAAGAGGGGATGGGGGGTCATGGCGTCGGAGATCTCATCGGCAGGATGATCGCATCATAAAAAAACGGGGCGCCCGGTCGAAGGGCGCCCCGCAAGGTCGGCGTTCGGCCTACTTGATGGCGAAGGCGGCGACGAGCACGTAGATCACGAGGGCCTCGATGAGGGCCAGGCCGATGATCATGGTGGTGCGGATGTTGCCGGCAGCCTGGGGGTTGCGGGCCACGCCCTCGCAGGCGGCGACCACGGCCTTGCCCTGGGCCAGACCGCAGCCGGCGGCGGCGATGGCGAGCGCGATGTGGGCGGTGAACTGGCCCTCGAAGAGGCTCTTCGTGGCGGCAGCGGCGGGGGCGCCCTGCGCGAAGGCCACGGCGGCCAGGGTGAAGAGGAAGGCGGTGGTGAGGAACTTCTTCATGGGAGTGCTCCTGGATGATGCCCTCGGGGTTCGGAATCCCTGGGGACGGTGAAGGTGAAGCGGAATCGAAGTCGGGATGCGGGGATCAGGCTCCGCCTGGGACCCGCACCGGGGGTCCCGGGGGGGCCATTGCCCGCGCAGCGGGCACCCCCCGGACAGCATCAATGCTCGTGGCTGACCGCGCCGCTCAGGTAGATCACGGCCAGCATGGTGAACACGAAGGTCTGGATGAGCCCGAAGAAGAGGCCCAGCACCATCATGGGCACCGGCAGCAGCAGGGGCATGAGGCCGAAGAAGATGCCCGCCACCACGTGCTCGCCGGCGATGTTGCCGAAGAGGCGCAGGGAGTGGCTGAGGATGCGGCTGAGCAGGCCCAGGATCTCCAGGGGGAACATCAGGGGCATCAGCCACCAGATGGGGCCCGCGAAATGCGCCCAGTACTTGCCGAAGCCCTGCTCCTTCATGCCGTGGAAGTTGTAGTAGGCGAAGACCACCAGGGCCGCGCCCAGGGTGACGTTCCAGTTGCTCGTGGCGGGGCTCAGGCCCGGGATGAGGCCGAAGAGGTTGTTGAAGAACACGAACAGCGCCATGGTCCCGATGAAGGGGAGGTAGCGCTCGCCGTGGTGGGCGATGTTGTCGCCGATCATGCCCTGCAGCCACTCCACGACGCCCTCGAAGACCTGCTGCAGGGGGCCGGGGATGCGGGAGAGGTTCTTCCGGACCAGGGCCGTGATCGCCATGGCCACCAGGGCCGCCAGCAGGGCGTTCAGCAGGTGGTCGTAGCGCTCCAGCACGGAGAGGGGTTCCCCATGGGCGAAGCCGGGCCAGGCGTGACGGGCCAGGTGGAGGACCTGGGTGAGCCACTGGGCGAGGAGCGAGGGGTGGTGTTCCATCTCGGGTGGACCTCAAGCGGGAGGGGTCGGATCGACGCGGTGGAAGGCCAGCCGGATGGCTTCCAGGAGGATGCCGCCCACGAAGAGCAGGACCCCCGTGGCGAGCGGCAGGGCTTCCGCCGGGTATCGGTCCATCATCCCACGCAGCACCAGCGCGATCAACGCCAGTTTTCCCAGCGAAAGGAAGCCGTAGAGCCAGCGCCGGCGCACCGAGGGGGTGAGCATCCGGGCGGTCAGGTAGCGGTGGAGGGCCCAGAAGGCCAAGCTGGTGGCCCCACCCACCCCGAAGGCCAGGGCGGCCTCCCCCGAGCGCAGGAGGCCCCACAGGGGGGCGCCCAGGGCCAGCAGGAGCACCTGGAAGCGGGTGGCCCAGCGGAGGTGGTCCTCGCCCTCAGCGGCCATCTTTCCCCCCGTCCTTCCCGGGAGGAGGTTCCTGGGACCGGCGGAGCTCATCCTCGTCCCGCTTCGACATCCTGCGGCTTACCTTGTACAGCTCCCAGAAAGCCGCGGAGACCCCCCAGGCCAGGCCGATCCACTGCCCGCCGGTGGCGTGGCCGAACCAGCCCCCGATC
>DASVZU010000114.1:0-7071 GCA_036391515.1 Holophagaceae bacterium | reverse complement strand
GCTGGAAGGCCAGCTCCAGGCCGAGGGGGAGCAGATCCTCTACGTGGGCGACCACATCTACGGCGACGTGCTGCGGTCCAAGAAGAACGCCTCCTGGCGCACCCTGCTGCTGGTCCCCGAGCTCGAACGCGAACTGAAGCTCCTGGAAGCCAAGGCGGGCGACCTGCGGGAATCCCTGCGGCTGGAGACCCTGCGCCGTCGCACCCTGCGCCGGTCCTCCGTGCTCTTCGACCAGTGGAAGCGGAACCGGGTCCGGCGGCACGTGCTGGGCCCCCGGCTGAGCCCCGAAGCCACGACGGCCCTGGATCACGAGGCCGCGCACCTGGCCGCCAGCGCCGAAGCGCTCCAGCGCAGGGCCGAGCTGCTGGCCCTGGGGCTGGACCGGCTCACCCGCGAGACCGAGGCGGCCTTCAATCCCATGTGGGGCCCCATCTTCCGCGATCGCGACGAGCAGACCCGCTTCGCGGACCAGATCCAGCAGTACGCCTGCGCCTACACCGGCCGGGTGGCCAACCTCTACATGTACGACCCCGGCGCCACCGTGTACGCGCCCCTGCCGGCCCTGCCCCACGAGCGGATGCCCCTGGCCTGAGGCCTACACCACCACGCGGCGGGCGGCCCTGGCCTTCGCCAGGACGTGCTTGATGGCCTCCACGGTCTGGTCCTGGTCCGTTTCCGTGAGCCCGGGCCAGAGGGGCAGGCTCATGAGGCGCTCGCCGCTCCATTCGGTGTGCGGGAGGCCCTCCTTGGGCAGGTGGCCCGGGTTCGCCGCGTAGAAGTCGCGGTACCAGGGGTGGACATGGGCCGGCCGGTAATGGATGCCCGTGCCGATGTTCTCCTCCTTGAGCGCCGCCACGAAGGCGTCCCGGTCCAGGCCGGCCTTCTCCAGGTGCAGCCGCGCCACGAAGAGGTGGAAGCAGTGGCCGTGGTCGGCGTCGCCCGCCCAGGGCAGCACCAGCTCCTCCACGTCCTTGAGCAGCTCCAGGTAGCGCTGGAACAGCACGCCCCGCCGAGCGTTGAAGCCGTCCAGCTTGGGGAGCTGGTGCAGGCCGATGGCCGCCTGGAGGTCCATGAAGTTGGCCTTGCGGGCGGGCTCGTACACCTCCGTGTGCGGGCTGCCCTCCTTGGCGAAGCGCTTCCAGGCGTCCCGGTCGATCCCGTGGAACCGCAGCCGCTTGATGCGGCTTTCGTACTCGTCGTTGAAGAAGGCGATGGCCCCGCCCTCCCCGGTGGTCATGTTCTTGTTGGGATGGAAGCTGTAGACGCTCATGACGGAGCGCGGATCGCCGCCGATCCGGGTGCCCTTGTACGTGGCGCCCATGGCCTGGGCCGCGTCCTCGATGACCCAGAGTCCGTGCTTCGCCGCGATGCGCCAGATCTCGTCCATGGGGCAGGGCAGGCCTGTGAGGTGGACGGGAATGATGCCCTTCGTGCGGGGCGTGATGGCCGCCTCGAGCTTGGCCGGGTCGAGGTTCAGGGTCTTCGGATCGATGTCCACCAGCACGGGCACGCCGCCCTGGAGGACGACGGTGCTCAGCGTGCTCACCCAGGTGAGGGAGGTGGTGATGACTTCGTCGCCGGGCTGCAGGCCCAGCACCTGCATGGTGATCTCCTGGGCCGTGGTGGCGCTGTTCATTACCAGACAGTGCGGAACCCCGTTGTACTCCTGGAGGGCCTCCTCGAACTTCGCGGACTTGGGGCCGGTGGTGAGCCACCCGCTGTGGATGGTGTCGATGATCTCCGCGATCTCCTCCTGCCCGACCATCGGACGGGTGAAGGGCAGGAACTGCGGGCGGCGGACGTAGGACATGGGCGCTCCGGACACGAGCCCCCATTCTCCCATAACGTGGCGGGAGACTCCGCCTTCAGGCGATCGGCACGGTGATCCGCATGGTGGTGCCGAAACCGAGGCCCTCGCTGTGGAGGGTGATGGTGCCGCCCATCATCTCCATGAGGTGCTTGCAGATCACCAGGCCAAGGCCCGTCCCGCCGTACTCCCGGGCGTGGCCTCCCTCCGCCTGCGCGAACTTCTGGAAGAGCCGGGTCTGGGCCTCGGGACTCACGCCGATGCCCGTGTCCACCACGCTGAGCACCAGGAAGCCCGGCCGGCGCTCCACCTGGACACTGACGCTGCCCTCCTTGGTGAACTTGAGGGCGTTGGACAGGAGGTTCAGCAGCACCTGCTTGAGGCGGCTGGGGTCCACCATCACCTCGGGCAGGTCCCCGGCTTCAGGCCAGACCAGATCCACGTCCGGCTTGCGGGGATAGGCCTCCGCGATGGGTTTCACCTCGTCCAGGAGGGGGGCGAGGCTGGCGGGCATGGCGTGCACCTCAAGCCGGCCGGATTCGATCTTGGCCAGGTCGAGGATGTCGTTCAGCAGGCCCAGGAGGTGCTGGCCAGAGGCGTAGCTGTCCTGCAGCATGGAGCGCATCTCCTCGGCGTCGTCGTAGAGGCCGTCCATGACGAGCCTCGTGAAGCCGAGGATGCCGGTGAGGGGCGTGCGCAGCTCATGGCTGGTGAGGGCCAGGAACTCGCTCTTGAGCTGGTCGGCCTCCCGCAGGGCGGCATTGACGCGCTCCAGTTCCAGGGCCTGCCGCTGGAGGGCGTCCCGCTGTTCGGAGAGGTCGCGGAACAGCCAGGCGTTGTACAGGGAAACCGCCGTCTGCCGCTGCAGGATGGAAATGGAATCCAGGTCTTCGTCCTCCAGCTTCCGGTCGGTGGGCATGGCCAGGATGGCGAAGCCGAGGAGCAGGAGCTGGTGCTCGAAGGGCACGAAGTAGAGGGGCGCGTCCTCGGGCCCCCGGAGCAGCTTCAGGGACTCGGGGCCGCAGGCCGCGTCCAGGAACTGGCTCTGGAAAAGCACCAGGGGCACTTCCGGGAAGGGGTTCGGGGCCAGGAGGCGGAGGGCCGACCACTCGGGCCGGGGGAGCCCCGCTCCCTCCCGCGGGACGTACCCGCCGCCGCCGTCCTCCAGGGTCCAGACCACGCCGCGCCGGCATCCGAACTCCTGCACGAGGACATCCAGCACCACGCTGGCCACCTGCCCCCCCTTGGAGGTGGCGGCCAGGATCTCGGACACGTGCTGGAGCACCTGCATCTGGTGGGACCGGCGACCCAGACGGGCCCGGAGGTCCCGGGACTCGTGCATGGCCTGGGTGAGCTGGCGCTGGGTCTGCATGAGCTCCGCCAGCAGTTCGGCCCCCTGGGGCCGGGCCGCGGGCTGCCCCGGCGGGACCTGCTTGGGGCCGGAGCTTCCCTTGCCCTGGACGGGCTGGGGGCCGGTGGGAGGGTTGGATGCCATGGATTCCAGGATGGCGGCTGGCGGGATCGCTGCCAAGGGCCGCGATTTGGGGCAAGAATGGACCGATGCCCGTCGACCAGAAGGCTGTCTCCGCCCAGAAGTTCATCTTCCTCTCCGTCACGCTGGTGGTCTGCCTGCTGGTGGGCTGGTGGATCACCCTGCAGATCCGCGAATCGAAGGCCCTCCAGGAGGCCAACATCGAGAACCTGAAGGCGGGCCGGGCCATGGCCTGGCAGATGGACAGCCTCCGGCTCCTGGCCATCACCTACCAGCCCGATCCCGCCTCCCGCCCCGGGGCCATCGAGGGGCGGATCCTGAAGCTCCCCAGCCTCCAGGAGCGGAAGTGGGCCATCGAGACGCTCTACCCCCATGTGGCCGTGGTGCCCGCCCCCCTGGCCGAGGATGATCCGCCCCTGCTGGACAAGGCCGCCTACCTCACCCTGCGGCCCGAGCCCCTCCGCGCCATCGAGAAGGCCCGACGCACCGATATCATCCGCGCCGCCTCCGAGGGCAGCTTCCTGGCCCTGGTGGTGCTCTTCGGTTTCGGTCTGGTCTACCGCAAGCTGGCGGAGGAACTCGACCTCAAGCTGCGGCAGCACAACTTCATCGCCGCCGTGACCCACGAGCTGAAGACCCCCATCTCGGCCCTGCGGGTCTGGACCGAGACCCTCTTCTCCCGGTCCCTCACGGAGGAACAGCGGACCCGCATCCACGGCCTCATGGACCGGGACCTGGAGCGCCTCACCGAACTGGTGGGCAACCTGCTCGACGTGGCCCGGGCCGAGGCGGGAAGCCTCGAGCTCCACCCTGAGCCCCTGGAACTGGGCCCCTGGGTGCGCGCCGTCAGCGAAGGCATGGACCAGCGCCTGGGGGCCGGGGCCCTGGGACTCCAGCTCGAGCTGGCCCCGGCCGTGTGGGCCCTGGTGGACCCCAAGGCCCTGGCCACAGTGCTGGAGAACCTCCTGTCCAACGCCTTCAAGTACGCCGCGGAGCCCCGGCGGACCGTCATCACTCTGGGCGAGGATGGCGAGGAGGCGGTCCTTGTCGTGAGCGACCGGGGTCACGGCATCGGCCCCAAGGACCTCTCCCGCCTCTTCCAGCGCTTCTACCGGGCCGGGGACGAGATGACCCGGCAGGTCCCCGGCACCGGGATCGGGCTCTTCCTGGCCCGGGAGATCGTCCTCCGGCATGGGGGCACCCTCCAGGCCGCCAGCCGCGGCCACGGACTGGGGTCGGCCTTCACCCTCCGGATCCCCAGGATCCCTCCCCCCCGGGATGAATCTGTCGCGACAGAGTAGTATCGAGACTCACCTACCGGAGTCTCCTTGTCCCTCCCGCCCGGCGATCGCCCCGAGGCCCCCCTGGTCCGTCGGGCCAGCGAGGGGGATTCCGGCGCCTTCGAGGATCTGGTCCGACCGCACCTGGGGATGTTCTACCGGGTGATCGAGCGGATTCTGGGGAACGAGGCGGAGAGCCAGGACGCCCTCCAGGACGCCCTCCTCGTCCTGCACCGTGAGCTGCCTGGCTTCCAGGGCGCCAGCCGCTTCAGCACCTGGGCCTACCGCATCTGCGTGAACCAAGCCCTCATGGCCCGCCGCAAGCGGATCCGCCGGCGGGAGGATGCGATCGAAGATCTGATGCCACGTTTCCAGGACGACGGGCATCACATGGACATGGATGCGGTCCTCGCCTGGAGCGAGGAGGCGGAGGCCCAGGTGCGCGCGGAGTCGGAGGAGCTGAGGAGGAGGGTGAAGGCGGGCCTGGACCGCCTGTCCGACGACCAGCGCGCCGTCTTCGTCCTCAAGGACCTGGAGGGCTGGGACTCCGACGAGATCAGCCGTCACCTGGGCATTTCCCGCGAACTGGTCCGCCAGCGGCTGCACCGGGCCCGGCTCGCCCTGCGGGCCCTCCTCACGGATTTCGCCCCGGCGGCGAAGGGGAGGACGCCATGATGGGCATCCCCACCTGCGCGCGGGTCACGGATCTGCTCACGGACCTGGACGAGGGGGCCCTGGGCCCCATGGCCTGGACCGGCGTCCAGATCCACCTGGGACTGTGCCCCCCCTGCCGGGCCTTCCTGCGGTCCCTCCGGCACACCCCCGCCCTGCTCCGGGACCTGCTCCAGGGGGATCCTGCGGGGTCGCCGGAGCCCGCGGCGGAGCGGGCCCTCGCCGGCGCCCTCGGCCGCCTGCGCCAGGGAAGTCTGCCCCAGGGCCCAAGTTTCCACCCGGACAGCGCGGACTGGGCGGCCCTGGGGCCGGAGGGCGACCCCTTCTCGGCCCTGCTCCTCCGCCTCCACCTGGGCTGGTGCGGCGCCTGCCGGGCGCACCACGGGTCCGACGGGGCTCTGGAGGCGGACGGCGAGCCCCTGCCCCGCAGCCTGCTGGCCCTGCTCCCGCCCGAGGACCGGTGGCGCCGGGTGCGCCGGGGCCTGGGCGGCGGCGAGGCGGCCCGCGTCCTGAGGGACCCGGTCTCCGGCGCGGCCCTCCACCTGGTCCGGCTCCCCGGAGGCCGGACCTTTCCCGCCCACAGGCACCTGGGCCCGGAGACCACCCTGCTGCTGGCGGGAGGGCTCCAGGACGGTCCTGCCCACCTGCGCCCCGGGGACTGGATCGCCCACGGCCCTGGCACTCTGCATGCCCCGGAGGCGGACCCCGGTTCCGACTGCTGGGCCCTCGTGCGCCTCGAGGGCGGCGTGCGCTTCAGCGGCTGGCGGCGGCTGCTCGTTTGAGGCAGGGATTCAGCAGATCCGTGGCAGCTGCTCGCCGCTGAGGAGATCCAGGAGCCGCGCAGTACCCAGGGTGGTGCGCAGGGTCACGCGGCCGGCGGGCCCTTCGAGGACACGGCCCACGACCGCCGCCCCGGCGCCTTCGGGGTGCGCCCGCAGCAGATCCAGGGCCCGCGCCGCCTGGGCCTCGGGGAGGAAGGCCACCATGCGGCCCTCGCAGGCCACGTAGAGGGGATCCAGGCCCAGTATCTCGCAGGCGGCGGCCACGGCCTCGGCCACGGGCACGGCCTCCTCCCGGGCCTCGATGGCCACGCCCGCCGCGGCGGCGATCTCGTTGAGCACGGAGGCCAGGCCGCCCCGGGTGGGATCCCTGAGGCAGTGGACATCCAGGCCTGCCTCCAGCAGGGCCGCGGCCAGGTGGTGCACGGGGCCGCAGTCGCTGGCGATGGGGGTCTCGAAGGCCAGTCCTTCGCGTACGGACATCACGGCGATGCCGTGGCGGCCCAGGTCCCCGGTGACGAGCACCGCGTCGCCCGGCCGCACCCGGCGCGGGTGGATGTCCACGCCGGCGGGAACCAGGCCCAGTCCCGTGGTGGTGATGAACGCACCGTCGCCCTTACCCCGGTCCACCACCTTGGTGTCGCCCGTGACGATGCGCACGCCGCAGCGGTCCGCGGCGGCCTTCATGGAGGCCACCAGCCCCGCCAGCTCCTCCAGGGGCAGGCCCTCCTCCAGGATGAAGGCCGCGGAGAGCGCCAGGGGCCGGGCCCCGGCCATGGCCAGGTCGTTCACCGTGCCGTACACCGCCAGCTCCCCCAGATCGCCCCCGGGGAAGCGGCGGGGATGCACCACGAAGCCATCCGTGGTGAAGGCCAGCCGCCCACCCCCGGCCTCCAGCACCGCGCTGTCATGGAGCCCCGCGGGGTCGGTCCCCAGGGCGGGCAGGAAGACGCCCTCGATGAGTTCCTTCATGCGCCGCCCACCGCCGCCGTGGGCCATCTGCACCGTGTCCGGGGCCAGGGGCCGGGGGCAGCTCAGGGC
>DASVZU010000113.1:0-1713 GCA_036391515.1 Holophagaceae bacterium | reverse complement strand
CGAGTGGGGCGCCGACCTCGTGGGCACCAACGGCGGCAACGGCCCGGCCCCCCTCCTCCGCCTCCTGGACCGCTTCCGCACGGCCACCGCCAAGCCCATCGTCCTCCAGCCCAACCCTGGCCTGCCCCGGATGGTGGACGGCCGCCTGCTCTACATGGCCAGCCCCGAGTACCTGGGCGAGTTCGCGCGAAAGGCCCTGGCCTCCGGGGCCCGGGCCGTGGGCGGCTGCAGCGGCACCACCCCCGCCCACATCCGCGCCATGCGGGGCGCCTTCCGCCAGGCCCAGGCCTTCGTGCAGGCGGCTCCGGCCGGTGCGCCGGCGCCCCAGGAGCAGCCCCAGCCCGAAGTGCCCTTCGCCTTCCGCAGCCGGTTCAGCATGAAGCTCGCCCAGGGCGAGTTCACCCACACCGTCGAGCTGGTGCCTCCCAAGGGCATGGAGTACGACAAGCTCCTCGCCAAGACCCGCCAGTGCCGGGCCCTGGGCGTGGACGCCATCAACGTGCCTGACGGCCCCCGGGCGATGGCCCGCATGTCCGCCCTGGCCACGGCCCTCATCATCGAGCAGCACGTGGGCCTGGAGACCATCCTCCACTACGCCTGCCGGGACCGGAACCTGCTGGGCATGCAGAGTGACCTCCTCGGCGCCGCGGGCCTGGGCCTGCGCAACCTCCTGGCCGTCACCGGCGATCCGCCGAAACTGGGCCCCTATCCCCAGGCCACCGCCGTCTTCGACGTGGACGCCATCGGCCTGGTGAACATGCTCAAGCGCCTGAACACCGGGCTGGACCTGGGCGGCGCCGGCATCGGGGCGCCCACCCGCTTCAGCATCGGCGTGGGCGCGAACCCCGTCGCGCCGGACCTCGAGCGCGAGCGGCACCGCTTCCGCCTCAAGGTCGAGGCCGGCGCCCAGTGGGCCATCACCCAGCCTGTCTTCGACGCCGACAGCCTGTTCCGGTTCCTGGACTTCGCCCAGTCCCTCGACACCCGCATTCCCATCCTCGCCGGCATCTGGCCCCTCAAGAGCCTCCGCAACGCCGAGTTCATGGCCAACGAGGTGCCCGGGGTGGTCCTGCCGAAGGACCTACTGGCCCGCATGGCCAGCCGCGCCACCGCCGAGGACCAGGTGAAGGAAGGCCTCGACATCGCCCGGGAGATCATCGAGGCCATCCGGCCCCGCGTCCAGGGCCTCCAGCTCTCCGCCCCCTTCGGCCAGGTCGAGCTCGTGGCCCCCCTGCTGCCCAAGCCGGAGGCGAAATGAGGAATCTGAGAAGGCGATCACCACAGAGGACACAGAGGGCGCAGAGAGAAGAAATCCTTTGCCCTTCCTCTGCGTTCTCTGTGTCCTCTGTGGTTAAGCACCTTTTTTTGTCACGGGATCTGCGATGCCGGTGAAGGTCCACTTCCTCCTGGAGGATCTGCTGGTGGAGGCGCCGGAGGGGACGCCGCTGCAGCGCATCGCGGATGCGGCGGGGGCGGACATCACCTTCGGCTGCCGCACGGGGAGCTGCGGCACTTGCCGGGTCCGCATTGCAGAAGGGCTGGCGGCCTGCGGATCGCCGGGGCCCGAGGAACGGGACTTCCTGACGGGTCTCGGCGCCCCGCCGGACCAGCGCCTCGCCTGCCAGGTAGTCGTGCAGGGCGACGTGGCCATCGAATACCTGGGGCTGTGACATGACTTCGCTCTCCGACCTCCTCCGCGACAAGGTGTTCCTG
>DASVZU010000112.1:0-2975 GCA_036391515.1 Holophagaceae bacterium | reverse complement strand
CCCCCAGGGCCAGGCCGAAGGCCCAGGTCCCGGCGGAGGCCGGGGCGTGGGCGAAACGGCGCAGGAGGAACTGCCCGAAGTCCGCAGCCAGGAGGTAGACGAGGTAGGTGGACACGAAGCCGAAGAGCCCGTAGCTGAGCCAGTACAGGGCGTCCGCACGATGGTCCGTGAGCCGGTTGACCAGCGGGACGAGGAACATCAGCAGGAGGAAGAGGCCGAGGAAGCCCCAGACGCCGGCTGGATGTCTCGCCAGGGGAGGGCACAGCGCCATGGACCTGCGGGCCATGTAGGTGAAGGCGCTCCCGAGGATGGCCAGCAGCAGGGTGATTCCGACGAGGGCGCGCATCTCGTCTCAGCCCCGCCGCCACCCCGTGGTGCCGTCCTTGCGATCCTCCAGCACGATGCCCATGGCCTTGAGCTGGTCTCGTACGCGGTCGGCCTCGGCCCAGTTCTTCGCGGCCTTGGCGGTACGGCGGGCCTCGATGAGGCCCTCCACCTCGGCGTCGAGGTCCGCCTCCTCGTGAGGCCAGGCGGCGAAGATGGCGTCGGTCTCGTCCAGGAAGGCCAGGACCGCGTCCCGTTCCTCGCGGGTGAGGGCCACGTGGTCGTCCTGGGCATTGAGGTCGCTGATGAGGGTGAAGAGTGCCGCCAGGGCCTCGGGGGTGTTCAGGTCGTCGGCCATGGCCGCCCAGAAGGCCTCCCGGGCCTGTCCGACGCGGGCGATGGGGTCCACCGCCTCCTTCCAGGGGCCGCCCCCGGCCTCGCCCTCGCCCTCCATGCGCTTGCGGAAGGCCCGGATGCGCTTCAGGGCGTTCTCGGCCCCCCGCAGCCCCTCGAAGCTGAAGTTGAGCACCTTGCGGTAGTGGTTGCTCTGGATGGCGTAGCGGAAGGCGATGGGATCCACCCCCTTGGCGATGAGGTCGCGCAGGCTGAAGAAGTTCCCCAGGCTCTTGGACATCTTCTGTCCCTCCACCATGAGGAACTCGCCGTGGACCCAGTGGTTCACCCAGCGGTGGCCCAGGCAGCCCTCGCTCTGGGCGATCTCGTTCTCGTGGTGGGGGAAGATGAGATCCACGCCGCCGCTGTGGATGTCCACGCGCTCGCCCAGCAGCTCCATGCCCATGGCCGAGCACTCGATGTGCCAGCCGGGCCGCCCGGCGCCCCAGGGGCTGTCCCACCAGGGCTCGCCGGGCTTGGCCGCCTTCCACAACACGAAGTCGGTGACGGAGTCGCGCTCGTACTCGTCGGCGTCCACGCTGGTGCCCACCTTCATGCCCTCGCGGTCCAGGTGGGCCAGGCAGCCGTACTGGGGCAGGCCGGCGATGCGGTAGTAGACGCTGCCTTCCCGGACGTAGGCCAGGCCCTTGGCCTCGAGATCCTGCACGAGCCGGATCATCTGGGGCAGGTACTCCGTGGCCCGCGGCAGGTAGGTGGCCCGCTGGATGCGCAGGGTCTCCAGGTCCTCAAGGAACATCGCGGTGAACCGGTCCGTGAGGGCCTTCATGGCCGCATGGCGGGCCTCGTTGGAGGCATCCGGGGGCAGGTCGCCCTGGGAGTCCCGGATGATCTTGTCCTCCACATCGGTGATGTTCATGCAGTGGCGAACGTCGTGGCCGGCGGCCTGGAAGGTGCGCTTGAGCAGATCCTGGAAGAGGAAGGTCCGCAGGTTCCCGATGTGGGCCACGTTGTAGACCGTGGGGCCACAGGTGTACAGGCTGACGGAGCCCGGCTCGAGCGGCGCAACTTCGTCAACTTTCCGCGTCAGGGTATTGAACAGGGAGAGGGGTCGCCTCATCTTCATGGCTCTAGGTAACCATCATCGCCCCCTTCGCCATAACCCCCCAAAGGTGCCTGCATGGGTCTGTTCGGAACCCGAGCCAAGGACGAGGCGCTCCAGGAGCAGGGTGAGCGGCTGCGCCGGGTCGAAGCCGAATGTGCCGCGGTGCGGGCGCGCCTGCAGGAGACCGAGGAACTTGTAAGGCACCTGGATGCCGACAAGGACCTGCTTCTGGCGACCTTGGAGACCCTGCGCCCCGGGATGCCTCCCCGGGAGCTGGCCGAGGCGCTGCTGGAGATCTGCTTCAAGCCTCTGGGCCTCGCCTGTTTCTACCTGGCCCTGGCGGACTGGGAGGAGGACCGCCTCACCTTCGTGCTCTACCACGAGGGAGGACGGACCCGGAACCACCCCTCTCGCCATCTCTCGGAGCGGGCGGGCCTCTCCGAGCGGGTGCTGGCCTCCGGGCGACCCCTCTACATCCGGACCATGGAAGAGGGACAGGCCGCAGGCAGCCTGCTTACAGCCGCCGAGCAGGCCACGGGCCTCATCCCGCACAGCTGGTACGGCGTGCCCCTCGGACGCGGCGAACGACCCGTGGGCCTGCTCAGCTTCCAGAGCTTCCAGACAGACGCCTTCGACGAACGGCGCCGCCGGATCATGGACTCCCTGGGCATCATCCTGGCGCGGTGCCTCCAGCGGAGCGCCTAGGCGATCTGGACGAGCGCCAGCAGGTCGTCCGGCAGCACCCGGGCCCGGCCGTCGGAACCTGCCACAAGATGGACGCTTTCCCCCTCGGCCAGGAGGGTGCCCTCCCGCTCGATCCCGTAGTGGAAGACGATGCGGCGCCGGCCCGCTTCGGCGAGGCGGGTCCGCACCACCACCAGCTCGTCGTAGCGGGCCGGGGCACGGAAGCGGACGCGGATTTCATTCACCACCAGGCGCACGCCCCGGGCTTCCCACTCGGCATAGCTCTGCCCCAGCTCCCGCAGGAAGTCGCTGCGACCCAGCTCCATCCACACGGGGTACGTGGCGTGGTGCACGATGCCCATGGCATCCGTCTCGGCGTAGCGTACCCGGAGTTCGGTCAGGGATTCCATGGCTTGATTGTGCCCCACCTGACTACCCCCCGATCGGACAGCGCCCCGCGCTGTCCTCCCGCTCCCGCGGCGCTCCGCTTGCGATCGCGGAGGGGGCCCCG
>DASVZU010000111.1:0-4582 GCA_036391515.1 Holophagaceae bacterium | reverse complement strand
ACGGGTCCAGGACACCCAGGGGCTCGCCCTGGCGGACGCCACCGTGGTCATCCGCAACGAGGAGACCGGGTTCATCCGCACCGTCCGCACCGATGCGCGGGGGCGCTTCCTGGCCCTGGCCCTGCCGGTGGGGCCCTATGCCGTCGGTGTCACCAAGCCCGGCTTTCAGTCGGCCTCCAACGTCAAGGTGAGCCTGAACCTTGGTGACGCGGCCCCCCTGACCGTCCGTCTCGCCCCCGAATCGGGGGCCACTGTGGAGATCGTGGCCGGCGAGTCCCGGGTGGACAGCGACCGCTCAACCGTGGCCGCCACGGTGGCGCCCTCCGACCTGGAGAACCTCCCGATCAAGGGCCGCAGCCTGCTGGACTACTCGAGCCTGACGCCCCAGGTGAGTGTCACGGGCCGCGGGCAGGTCGCCATCGCCGGCTCCAGGGGCGTGAACACTTCCATCAACATCGACGGCGGGGACTACAACTCCTCCTTTTTTGCTGGCGCGACGGGCACCAGCACCGTGGCCGGCAGTCCCTTCTCGGTCTCCCTCGAAGCGGTGCGCGAGTTCCAGGTGGTCACGGACGGCGCCTCGGCGGAATTCGGGCGCATGGGCGGCGGCTACCTGAATGCCATCACCAAGTCGGGTTCCAACGACCTGACGGGCGGCCTCTTCTACTACTACCGCCCCAGCAGCTGGGTGGAGAAGGAGGTCAACGTCTCCGGCGCGCCGGGCGCCAACGCCATCGTGAGCTTCAAGACCATCCAGTACGGCGGCTCCGTGGGCGGTCCCATCATCAAAGACAAGCTCTTCTACTTCCTGGCCTTCGATTTCCAGCGGGAGAACCGGCCCCAGAGCTTCGTCTGGGGCGGCAGCAATCCCGTGGCCCTGGACCCTGCCAACGCCTCGGACGCCGTGCTCCTGTCCAAGGCCGGCTCGTACACCAAGCCCAACGACGGTGACAACCTCTTCGCGCGCCTGGACTGGAACCTCAGCACCGACCACACCCTCCAGTTCCGCGTGACGAAGTCGAGCGTGAAGAGCATCTACAACGCCAGCCTCACCAACTCCAGGGAGAACATCGCCCACGACGAGTACAACACCACGGCCCTGGGGCTCCAGTGGAACTGGACCCTCGGCGCGAACTGGCTGAGCGAGTTCAAGCTGAACTGGAACAAGGACGAGCAGCCCCGCGTGCCGGAGAGCACCGGTCCCCAGGTGACCATCAGCTCCGTGGGCACCTACGGGAAGGTGCCCTACACCCGGGCCTTCGAGCTGAAGAAGACCCAGATCACCGAGGCTGTCACCTACTTCACGCCCACCCTCCAGGTGAAGGGCGGAGTGGACCTCATCCTCCACCGGGTGTTCGAGGTCTTCGCGCCCTTCGTGGAGGGGGCCTACACCTTCAACACGCCGGGCCTGACCAACTTCCGCGCCGGGACCTGGAGCACGTACCAGCAGAACTTCGGCCTGAACGGCCTCTCCGGCTACGACGCCGGCCGCTTCGACCAGAAGGAGCGGGACCTGGCTCTCTTCCTCCAGACCGACTGGCATGTGACCAGCTCGGTGAAACTGGGGCTGGGCCTCCGCTACGACAAGCAGGAGCACCCCGACTTCCCCATCCTGGACGTGTCCAACCCCACGGCCGCCTCGCTCCCGCTCACGGCGAAGATCCCCGCCTTCGACGCGATCAGCCCCCGGCTGAGCCTGGTCTGGACCCCCGAGGCCGACAAGGGCAACACGGTGGTGCGCGCCTCGGCGGGCCGCTTCGTGAGCCGTACGCCCGCCATCTTCCTCTACCAGGTCTACACGGGGAACGGCGCGCGGGTCGGGGCCTACACCTTCAACTCGAACAATGCTGCTCAGCTGGCCCTGGCCCAGCAGCTCGGCATCGGGTACGGCGCGGCCTTCAACCCCGCCGCCCCGGCCACCATCGCTCCGGCGGCCCTTTCCACGCTGAGCCCCTCCCAGCTGGCCACCCTCGCGGGGACCCTGCAGGTCTCCACCTTCGGCCCCGACTTCAAGAACCCCTCCACCAACCGCTACAACCTGGGGGTGGAACGGGCCTTCCGCCTGGGGTGGGTCCTCGGCCTGTCCGGCACCTATGCCAAGACCGAGCACCTGGAGCGCATCACCGACCTGAACCTGGCCGAGACCGGGACGGACCCCCAGGGGCGGATCCTGCTGACGCGCCCCAATCCCAACTACGGCGCCATCAAGGCCTACATCAGCGATGCCGAGTCGAAGTACAAGGCCCTGACCCTCTCCGCCAAGTACCAGAAGACGGATTCGCCCCTCAGCGCCCAGGTCTACTACACCTGGTCCCAGGCCAAGGACAACGACTCCAACGAGCGCAACTACAACAGCTGGGGAACCCAGAATCCCCTGCGACTGAACGAGGACTGGAGCTACGGGGACAATGACCGCCGCCACGTGGTGGTCGGGAACGCCTCGTACCTGGATCCCCGCTCCAAGGTGCAGGTGGGCGCGACCTTCCGCTACTACTCGGGACTGCCCTACACCCCCTTCTTCTCCAATGACCTGAACGGCGACACCATGCGCGTGGACCGCCCCCTCGGCACCGACCGGAACAGCCTGCGCACGGCCAGCCAGACCAACGTGGACCTCCGGGTCAGCCGGGAATGGCAGATCTCCCGGAGCCGGCTGATGCTTTCCCTGGATGTGTTCAACCTCTTCAACCGGGCCGATACCTACTACCGCATCGGCTACAACGGCACGGATGCCGCCCCGGTGATGAAGCAGTACTTCACCACCCTGACCCGCGTGGACGACACCCTGTTCCCCACCCGGCAGGTGCAGCTGGGCGCCCGGCTCTCCTTCTAGGCGGCTCCGTTCGGGATCCGGGGCGGCGCCAGCGCCGCCCCGGATGCTTTGTACCCGTGGCCGGCAACGCGACCATACTGCGGGCATCCAGGGAGGCCGTCATGTCCTTGCTGCTGCAGATCGTCCTTTCCCTTTCGATCGCCACCGTCACCGTCCTGCTCGGGATGCTGCTGGTCCAGGCGCGCCGCACGGCCGCCTCGGTGGAACGCCTCGCGGAGAGCGCCGCCCAGGATCTCCACCGGATGGCCGAGGATGTGCATGAGGTGCGCCTGAAGGTGGTGGAGGTGGCCGACCTTGCCCGGGCGGCCTTCGAACTTCCCTCCACCCTGACGCAGGTGGTGGCGGGGGTGGTCCGGGGCGTGCCCGCCTTCTTCGCCCGGCGGCGGCCTTCGGGACGATTCCTCGAAGCCCTCCTGACAGGGATCCAAAGCGCCGTACATTTGCTCCGCGGCCGGAAGGCAGGGCCGTCGGAGGAGGGTTCCCGTGCGTGAGGAAAGTGGCATGTTTGGCACGTCCCTGCTGGTGTTCCTGGCGGGCGCGGCCGTGGGCGCGGCCGTCGCCGCCCTGACCACGCCCAAGACCGGGCCCGAGCTGCGGGGGGACATCAAGGGCCTGGGGCAGAAGCTCCGGGACCGTTTCGCCCCGATCAACACCCATGAAGAGGAGCGGATGGGGGCCTGAACCCTCCGCCGAAGGCCCAGGGTTCCGTATGGGCGGGGAGTGGGGTCGCCGCCCGTGGGAGTGTCATGTCTGAGACGCAGACTCGCTAGATCAAGTATCGGCAAGGGTTTGCGCTCGACCATCGTAAGAAGATGCTATGGTGGTCGACACCCTTCCGGAGCGGCCCATGACCCCCCATCCCGCCTTCGCGGCCCTGCTGGCCCTGCCCGTCCTCGCCGATCCCGCCGTCGCGGCCAACCCCTTCTTCGCGGAGTGGAAGACCCCCTTCGGCGTACCGCCGTTCGCGGAGATCCGGGAGGAGCACTTCCTTCCCGCCTTCCGCGAGGGCATCGCCAGGCACGACCGGGAGGTGGCAGCCATCGCCGGATCGACGGAACCCGCGACCTTCGCCAACACCCTCGAGGCCCTGGATGCCTCGGGTCAGTTCCTGGAGCGCGTGGGCGCTGTCTTCTACAACCTGACGGGCGCCGAGACGAACCCGAAGCTGCAGGCGGTGAACCGTGAGGTGGCGCCTCTCATGGCCGCCCACCGCGACGACGTGCAGCTGAACGACCGCCTCTGGCAGCGGGTGAAGGCGGTGTGGGACGCCCGCGAGGGCCTGAAGCTGGACCGGGAGCAGGCCCGCCTGCTGGAACGCACGTACAAGGGCTTCGTCCGCGCCGGCGCGGCCCTGGCGCCGGAGCAGAAGATCCGCATGCGGGCCCTCAACGCCGAGCTGTCGAAGCTGGGGGTCGAATTCGGCGACCGGCTGCTGAAGGCCACGAAGGGGTTCCAGCTGGTGGTGGAGAAGCCGACGGACCTGGCCGGTCTGCCGGAGGGCACGCGGCTGGCCGCGGCCGCGGCCGCGAAGAAGGCGGGCCTCGAGGGCAGGTGGCTGTTCACCCTCGACGCGCCCAGCATCTGGCCCTTCCTGGAGAACGCCCAGAATCGCGACCTGCGAAAGCGGATCCTAACGGCCTACCTGGAGCGCTGCAACCAGGGCGGCGACACGGACACCAACGCCATCGTGAGCCGCGTGGCCGCGCTGCGGGCGGAGAAGGCCCAGCTGCTGGGCTACCGCACCTGGGC
>DASVZU010000110.1:0-3018 GCA_036391515.1 Holophagaceae bacterium | reverse complement strand
GCGACGCAAGGCTGAAGCGCCTCAGTTCCTCCACGATCCCCGGCAGCAGGTCCAGCACCAGGTCGATCTGCCCATCAGTGGTGCCGCGGCCCAGGCTGAACCGCACCGTGCCGCGGGCGTAGGCGTCCGGGACCCCCATCGCCCGCAGCACGTGGCTGGGCTCGCGCATGCCGGTGCTGCAGGCGCTCCCGGTGGAGACGCAGATGCCCTGCTCCGCCAGCTTCAGCTGCACGGCCTCGCCCTCGACCCCGGCTAAGCCCACGAGGCTGGTGTTCGGCAGCCGCTCCGCCCCAGCTCCGTGGATGCGGAGCTCCGGCACCCAGTCGGCCAACTCCGCCTCGAAGCGGTCGCGGAGGGCGCGCACCCGGGCCATCTCCGGGAGCCGCGCCAGGGCCAGCTCCGCGGCCTTCCCCAGGCCCACCAGGCCCGGCACGTTCTCCGTGCCGCCGCGGCGGCCCCGCTCCTGGGACCCGCCCAGCATGAAGGGCTTCAGGCGCACGCCCCGCCGGATCATGAGCAGGCCCGTGCCCTTGGGGCCGTGGAACTTGTGGCCGCTGAGACTGAGCAGGTCCGCGCCCCAGGCTGCTGCATCCACAGGGACCTTGCCCATGGCCTGGGTGGCATCCACCAGGAACAGGGCTCCCTTCGCCTTGGCGATCCGGCCGGCCTCGGCCACGGGGAAGATCACGCCCGATTCGTTGTTCGCGGCCATCACGGCGACCAGGGCGGTGTCCGGGCGCACGGCGGCCTCAAGACCCGCCAGGTCCAGCCGACCTTCGCCGTCCACGCCCACGTCCGTCGCCTCGCCACCCTGGGCCCGCCACCAGGCCACCAGCGCCCGCACGGCCGGGTGCTCCACCGCCGAGGCCACCAGGTGCCGCTTCGCGGGGAAGGCCTCCCAGGCGCCTCGGACCGCGTGGTTCAGGCTCTCCGTCCCGCCGGAGGTGAAGACGACTTCCGCCGGGGTGCAGCCCACCAGGGCCGCGGCCTGCTCCCGCGCCGCCACCACCGCGCCGTCGGAGAGGTGGCCCAGGGCATAGGCGGAGCTGGCGTTGCCGAAGCGCTCGGAGAACCAGGGCCGCATGGCCTCGAAGGCCTCGGAATCGAGGCCCGTGGTGGCGTTGTGATCGAGGTAGATCAGGTCCATGGCCTCATTGTCCCATCCCCCCGGGGCGCCGGAGGAAGCCCAGCAGTTCCGGCCACGGCGGCTGGCCTTGGCCAAGGGGCAGGCCGTTGTGGTCCGCCCAGGGCACCTCCCGCACGAGGAGGGGTCCGGGCACGGCCGCAGCCAGGCGGCGGCCCTGGGCGGCGCCCACCACCTCGTCGCGGCCGGCCAGGAGCATCGCCACGGGGCCGGAGTAGCGACGGATCGCACCCAGGCTGTCCCAGCGGTCCCGCAGCAGGAGACGCATGGGAAAGAGCGGGTAGTGATGGCTCGCCACCTCGGTCATGCGGGCGAAGGGCGTCACCAGGAGCAGGCCGGCCGCGGCATCCGGATCGGTCGCGGCCACCTGGACGGCCACGCCCGAGCCGAGGCTCTCGCCCAGCAGGAGCACCGGCCCGGAGTCCTCCGCCTTCAGCTGCCGGAGGGCGGCCCGCCCGTCCGCCACGAGGACGCTCTCCGCGGGATGCCCCTCCCGGGGCCCGTAGCCGGGGTATTCCAGCAGCACCCCCTCGAAGCCGGCGGCCTCCAGCACCGGCAGGTAGGCCACCCGGCCCAGGGCGTCGCCGGCGTTGCCGTGGACCACCAGCATCCGCGGTCGCGCGGGATCCGCCACCGGGCGGCGCCAGCCCAGCAGGCGCCCCTCCCTGTCCCGCCAGGGCGCGAGCCCCATCCGCGCGGCGGCCCGGATGGCCTCGGCCTCCGGCATCCGTTCCGGGAAGTACATCATCCGCCGCTGGAGCAGGAAGGCGGCGAGGCAGAGCGCAGCGTAGGCCCCGAAACCCCAGGCCAGCACCTTGAGGAGGCCCGCGACCCAGGGTGGCGGCCCGGCCACGGCTCAGCCCTCCGGTTCCCGCAGGCGGGCCAGCGCCTCGGCCCGAGCAGCCAGGCTGGGCGCCTTGCCCTGAAAACTCCTGCCCGCGCCGCCACCCTTGGCGCCCAGGAGAGTCGCCACCGCCTTCCCCAGGGCCGGGACGTCCATGGCCGAGGCCTCGCCGGCGCCGAGCAGGAACAGCCCCTGGCCCGCCAAGTCCGACGTGAGGAACGCAGCCTTGGCCGGATCCGCCGCAAGGATCTGACGGGCCAGCTTCTGGAGGAAGGCCATGTCGCGGCTTTCGAAATGGGCTTCGACGAGGGACTCCGGACGTGCGGCGAGGGCCAATCCCTGGAGCTCCGCCAGTTCCTCCTCCAGCTTCCGGATGCGCCGGTCCGCCGCCTGGAGCTGGCCCAGCTTCGTCTGGAGCACCGGCACCAGCTCCTCGTCGGGAGCGCCGAAGAGGGTCCGGAGGCTGGCATTCCGGGCCTCGTGGGCGCCGAGGCGGGAGCGCACTCGCCCCCCGGCCAGGTAGAAGAGCCTCGTGCCGCCCCGGATGGGCTCAGTGCTCAGCAGCTTCAGGGCCTCGATCTCCCCCGTGTGGCGCAGGTGGGTGCCGCCACAGGTGTTCAGGTCCACCCCCGCGATCTCCACCAGCCGGATATCGCCGGTGTGGCCTTCGGGGAGGCCCCGGGAGCGCACGGCCTCCCGCCCGTAGGCCTCTGGGCTCACCCGCCGGGCCGAGATGGGCCGGGCCGCCCGGATCTCCGCCGCCACGGCCTCCTCCAGCTGCTCCATTTCGCGCGGCGAAATGGAGATAGTGGTCAATTCGATGTCACAGGTTGCTGCGCCCAGATGGAAAGCCGTGGTTTCCCACTTGAAGCGATCCTGGGCCACGGCCGTGAGCAGGTGCTGGCCCGTGTGCTGCTGCATGTGGTCGAAGCGCCGGGTCCAGTCCAGGCGCAGGGCCGCCGGCCCCTCGGGGAGCGGCGCCTCCAGGGTGTGGCGGATCTCCCCGTCGCGCTTCTGCACGTCCAGGACG
>DASVZU010000109.1:0-1772 GCA_036391515.1 Holophagaceae bacterium | reverse complement strand
GGCCTGGTCCAGCACCCACTTCGCCGCGGCCTGCTCGTTCTTCGATCCGCGCGGGATCTTCGACAGCTCCAGGAAGTAGGACCAGAGGGTCTTGGGTTCAAGGGATTCGAGCAGGGCGTCCACAGGGCCTCCAGGCGCGTCCCGTCGGTGGAGACACGCCCTTCCACTCTATTACGGGACCCGCGGATTGCCTTCGCCCCGTGACGGGAGTCACGCTACCGCACCAGGAATTCCTTCCACACGAAGAGCACCACCTCCACCAGGATGAGGACGATGATGATCCACTCCAGCCGCTGGTCCTTCCGGTGGGCCAGCACATCCAGCACGGTGGCGCCGGCATCCTGGAGGTAGGCCACCTTCTGGTTCACGGCGGAGAGCCGCTCCTCCAGGTCGAACTGGTCGAAGAGGGCGCCGTCGAGGTGGGCCAGCGCCTCGCTCTCCCAGGTCTCCGGCGGGTCGTCGAAGAGGGTGAGCGTGTCCAGCACCGCCGCCCGCACGGCCATGGCGAATCCCACCGTCCGCAGCAGCTCCCGCTGGCCGGAGGGAAGGCGCCCGTCGGCGCGGAGGGCCTCCACCATCGGATGGAACCGATCCAGGGCGCGGCTCACCTCGGCCTCCACGGAATCCAGGGCCACGCTCTGGGCCAGGGCCAGGGAGACGATCTTCAGCTTGTCGAGGGTGAGCTCCCGGAGCCACACCTCGGAGAAGGTCACGCGGTCGGCCTCGGCCCCCAGGTGTACCCGGAGGTCGTCCCGGGCGGCCTCCACCCGGGTGCCGGTGCCGGAAAGGGCGGCGAGGTCCCGCAGCATGGCTTCCACCACGGCCGCAGAGGCGTTCCAGAACACCACGGCCCCGAAGCGGGAGAGGTACACCCAGGCGCCGGCCTCGGGCTCCAGCACCAGGGGGTTGGTGCTGAGGACGCGGTGGTGCGGATGCCGGGCGGTGAAGGCCCGGAAATCGATCTGGCCCTGGAAGTACTCCGCGCGCAGCAGCAGCGGCGAGCCGGCCGGCTCCAGGGGCAGGGCGGGGTTCCGGGGAACTAGGGAGGCATCCATGTCCCCAATGTAGTCCCGGCTACCACGGAGCCGCGACCCGGCGCATGATGGGGGAGAATCCCTCGCAACAGGAGGCATCCATGCCCCGGGCCCTCTCCCTTCCCGCCCTGACCTTCCTGCTGGCCGCGCCCATCCTGGCCGCGCCCCCCGCCAAGGACCAGCCGGCGACCCCCTGGAAGGCCTCCGCCTTCGAGGGCCTGGCCTTCCGCAACCTCGGGCCGGCGCTCACCTCGGGCCGCGTGGCCGACCTCGCAGTGGATCCCTCGCATCCGGACACCTGGTACGTGGCGGCGGCCTCCGGGGGGCTCTGGAAGACGACCAACGGCGGCACCACCTGGACCCCGGTCTTCGACAAGGAGGCCTCCTACTCCCTGGGCTGCGTGACCCTCGACCCGAAGGACCCCCTCACCGTGTGGGTGGGCACGGGCGAGAACAACAGCCAGCGCTCCGTGAGCTATGGCGACGGGCTGTACAAGTCCACGGACGGCGGGAAGCACTGGGAGAACGTGGGCCTGAAGGACTCCGAGCACATCGCCAGGATCCTCGTGGATCCGCGGGATTCGAAGGTGGTGTACGTGGCCTCCCAGGGGCCACTGTGGCGGGCCGGTGGCGACCGGGGTCTCTACAAGACCACGGATGGCGGGAAGACCTGGAAGGCCGTGCTGACGATCTCGGAGAACACCGGCGTCACCGACGTGGTGATGGATCCCGGGAACC
>DASVZU010000108.1:0-3434 GCA_036391515.1 Holophagaceae bacterium | reverse complement strand
ATGGGGAGGTGCGAGGGTATGGCGAGGTCGCCCAACGCATGGGGGTAAGCCAGCCTCGAGTGTCCATGCTGGTGGCCCTGACCTTCCTGTCCCCGCGGATTCAGGAGGCGATCCTGGGTGGGGAGGTCGAGCTGGGGTTTCGGACCCTGCTGAAGTTGGCTCGGCTGGACGCATGGAAGGAGCAGGAAACCCTGGTACAAGCCGAGGCTGCTGGTGAGAGAGATTGGGGCAGAACCTCTCGGATGGTTAATGCAATCCCCGAACTCCCGGTCGGTTCTCGCCCAAATGCCTCTCAGAACGAAGCAACTCAAGCCCTGAAGGATGGCGAATGCGGAGAAAGGCGGATCAAACGAACCCCTCGCCGGCCTCCGCCCGTACCATTCTCAGCTTAGGGGCCAGCGGGTATCCCGTGATTCTCGATCCAATAACAAAAACGGCCGACCGTGGTCGGCCGTTCTATTTGGTAGCGGGGGCAGGATTTGAACCTGCGACCTTTGGGTTATGAGCCCAACGAGCTACCGGACTGCTCCACCCCGCGCCGAAGGGACAGTCTAGCACGGGTGGGCAGGAGAGCAAGGGACTGCGTTAAGCTTCGAGGCACTTCCTGGAGTGTCCATGGGCCGTCGCATCCTCTCTGCCGTGCTGATGGTGGCCTGTGCCGCGTTGGGGGCGGAGGGGCGGACGTGGACGCCGGAGAAGTGGTTCGACAAGCCGCGCTCGCCGCGCATCGCGAACTACCGCATCGAGGCCACGCTGGATTTCGAGCACAAGACGCTGGAAGGCCAGGAGACCCTGAGTTGGCGGAACGCCGGTACCGCGCCGGTCCGCGAGATGCCGCTGCATCTCTATCTCAACGCATTCAAGGGGCCGGAGAGCCTCTTCATGAAGGAGAGCGGGGGACACCTCCGTCGTGACTGGATCGCCAATCCCGCGGATCCTTCCGCGTGGGGCTATTGCCGGCTGCTGTCGGCCCGCATGGAGGGCCAGGTCCTGCAGGGGCATTTCGGCGAGGACGAGACGGTCTACTGGCTGAAGCTCCCGCGGGCGGTGGCGCCGGGGGAGACCATCCGCGTGGAGATCGCCTGGGAGAACCGCTACCCGCGGGTCTACGCGCGCAGCGGGTGGGGGGGGGACTTTCTCATGTCCGGCCAGTGGTACCCCAAGGTGGGGGTCTACCAGGGCGACCGCTGGAACTGCCACGCCTACCATGCGACCACGGAGTTCTTTTCCGACTTCGGCGTCTACGACGTGGCGCTGTCGCTGCCGAATGCGCTGGGCCTGGCCCACACGGGCACCCAAACGAACTTCGTGACCGAGGTGGAGAAGGACCCCAAGCGCCCCTTGAACGTCATCTGGCGCCTGCACGCGGAGGACGTCCACGACTTCGCCTGGGCGGTGCGCCCGGATGCCAACTGGCGCATGCCGGAGCGGTTCGAGTACCGGGGGGTCCAGATCTTCTACTACCGCAGCGGGCGGGACCTGGCGAACTTCCAGCGGCAGCGCCGGGCTGTGGAGAATGCCCTCCGCTGGAGCGACGAATGGTTCTTCAAGTATCCGTACCCGACCCTGACGGTGATCGATACGCCGAAAGCCGCCTCGGGTGCGGATGGCATGGAGTACCCCACGCTCATCACCGCGGGCTCGACGCCCTTCGACCCCTTCCACCTGCGGGTGGTGCCTGAGCTGGTGTCCATCCACGAATTCGGCCATCAGTTCTTCTACGGGATGCTGGCCAGCAACGAGTTCGAGGAACCCTGGCTGGACGAGGGATTCACCAGCTGGTTCACCCACAAGGCCCTGGAGCGGACCTACCACGCCCTGCTGGGGGGGCGCCGGTTCCAGGTGGGGACCGACTTCCTCGAGTGGGCCGGATACTGGAGCCTGCCCTCGGAGGATCCCCTCACCCGGTTCGGATTCAGGACGCTGGGGGAGCAGAGCTACTACGTCACGGCCTACGCCAAGCCGACCCTGGTGCTGGACCAGCTGGAGGCCATGCTGGGGCGGCCGGTGATGGAGGAGGTGATGCGGGCCTACACCCAGGAGATGGCCTTCAGGCACCCCACCCGCACGGACTTCAGGCGGATCGCGGAGCGGGTCTCCGGCCGCGACCTCTCGGCCTTCTGGCGCGACTTCGTGGACGGGACCGAGGTGCTGGACTACGCCATCCGCTCGGTGAAGGCCCGCGAGGTCCAGGAGGGCGGGTGGCTGCTCACCGGCGACAAGCCGGTGTTCGCGCCGCCCCAGTCCGCGGCGCCCGGCCGGGTGGGCTCCATCACCCTGGAGCGGCGGGGGGGCATCAAGGTGCCCATCACGCTGTGGGTGCGGCTCGAGAACCGCGAGGAGCACCGGATCCTCTGGGACGGCCAGGACCGCTGGGTGACCTACGCCTTCGAGTCGCCCGTGGCCGCGGCGGTGCTGGATCCCGACGGGAACTACCCCATGCTGAAGGACCGGCTCCACGCCAGCTACACTCAGAACCCCAGCCGCCGGGGCTTCCACTACTGGTCCCAGATGGTGTGGGGCTCCCTGGTGGGCCTGCTGCAGGGCTGCGGGATCGGCTAGGTCCGGCCGTTCAGGGGTGTTCGGGGGCGGCGTCGCCCATGCGGATGTCCCTGAGGTTGCCGCGGTCGTCCAGGGTGATGAGGATGGGGAACCAGGCGAGCCCGAGGCGCTCCATGTCCTCCCGGCTGGGGGCGAACCAGGCCTGGCGGCCGGCGGCCTGAAGCTGGGCGGCCAGGGATTCTCCTTCACGCCGGGGCCGGGGCGCCAGCTCGGCGCCGCGGGGATCCTGGTCGCCGGTACCGTCCGGGATGATCCAGGCCACCCCGGGCGGAAGCGGGGGCAGGGTGCCCGGCTCCGCCGGGAGCACCCAGATGCGGCGGGCGCCGAGCTGGTCCAGGCGAAGATCCTGGTAGGCGAGGCCGGGCAGGGACCAGAGGCGGAGGGTGGGCGAGGGGCTGCCCAGCAGGCCGAAGAGCCGCTGGAATCCGGCGGAGGTATCCGCCGCCCAGGCGGCCGTCCGGGCCTTGAGGGCGGCGAAGCGGACTTCGTCGTGGTCCGCCAGGGCCCAGCAGAGGGCGTGGCGGAGGGCGTAGCTTCGGATCATCGCCGGACCCGCCTCCAGGAGGCGATCCTCCCAGGCGCGGCGCAGGGCCGGCCCGAAGACCCCCGAGCGGACCTGGAGCCTGCCCCAGCGCCAGAGGGCCAAGGCGGTGCCCGGCTGGTGCAGGGGGAGGGCCGCGAGGCGGCGGGCTACGTCCTGGGGCACGGGATTCAGGAGGGCGCGCAGGGCCTCGGCCTCCTGGTGGTCGGGGCCCGGCGGGAAGGGGTTGGCCGGCAGGCCCCCGGGGGGGAAGGTGGCGGCGGCGCGGAGCCAGCGGTAGCGGGCCGCGGCGGGGCCCTTCAGGTGCGGGGCCTCGGGCAGTGGCCGGCCC
>DASVZU010000107.1:0-2896 GCA_036391515.1 Holophagaceae bacterium | reverse complement strand
GGCGCGTTCGGGCTTGAACCGCCAGGACCGGTCCCGGACCGCCGCCCAGGCCCCGGAGAACCAGTCATCGAGATCCTGGATTCGCCGGGCCTGCCGGCCTTCCCGCAGGATGGCCCGATGGACGCCTGCGGGCAGGTTGGCCGCCCAGGCCGATCTCGACCCGAATACCGGCAGGTCGCGGGCGAACGCCAGCACGGAGGGTGGCTTGGCCAGGAAAGCCGCCCAGGACATCCAGGCCAGCCAGAGGGGGCTGCTGTCGGGCCATCGATCCAGCGTCGCCTGGACCTCGGGCACCAGCTTCCGGGCAGCGGCGCGCCAGCGGTCCGGATCCGAGATCCAGGGCGCCTCCGGCCCGAAATCCAGCGGCAACCAGGCGGCCGCCGCATCCTCCACCAGGCGCGCCTCCAGGGCCGGCTGGGGCATGCGGGCGCGAACGAGGTCGTACCGTTCCTTGCGGGCATCGAGGTGGTCCGGGTGATTCCGCAGGAAGGCATCCAGCACCTGGAGGCGGGAGGGCGCCACGCCTTCAAGCTGGAGGGCCAGCCGATCCGGATCCGGGGCCGTCTCGCCCCGGGCCAGGATGTCCGAGTCGCCCCGGAAGACGGCCCAGCCCTGGGCGGGGAACCCCGCAGCGAGGAGCCTGCTTGTATCGCCGGGGCCCGGTTCCGTCTGCCTGAGCTCGTCGGGACCATAGGCCGCCAGCGGGCCCCTGGCCCGGAGGGAGGCCCCATCAGCGGCCCAGGCAGGCTTCCCCCAGATCACCAGGCGCAGGCCGGGTCTGCCGGCCGGCACCGGCGGATCCGGCAGCGCGGGCAGGTCGAACACGCCGAGGAAGCCCTGGGGCGCCGGCTCCGGGGGCTGAGGAGCCCCCTTCAGCAACGCCTCGGGACGCCGGGCGAACCATCGTTTCAGGTCGGCCCGGCTGGCAGCCCACTCGGATCCGGACAGGCGGCGGTATTCCTGGAGCGCCGCGTTGGCCTCGGGCCACCGATCCTGCTCCGTCAACGCGACCATGCGCCAGAAGGCGAGCGTGGTCTGGATGCTGCGCCACGTCCGCCAGTCATCGGGGCCTGATCGGGCCCCGGGTGGCACCAGGGGGATCCGGTCCAGGAACGGGGCCACCTGGGCCGGCTCGAGGGCGGATATGGCCTGGGAGGCGAGGGCGTTCAGGGTCCGCAGCGTTGGCCAGACCCGACCGGGGGCCGGCACCAGGGGGGGCAGGTCCGACAGGCCCGCTCCGGCGGAGAGCCCCCGCCCGCAGGCCAGCCACAGCTCGCCCAGTTCCACCTGGGTGGGATGGCCGCCTCCGGCGAGGGCCCCGGGGCTTCCCGAATCCGGCAAGCGCTGCCAGGCCGCCTGGGCCCCCTCCCGGAGATCCCGGAGCGGAGGCCCGATCTCCGGCGCGGCCGCGGTGCCGAAGAAGTCCAGCCAGAACCGAAGGATGAGGTCGTCGCCGAACCGCCACCCGTCCGGCAATCGGCTCAGCCGGCGGAGGGTGTCCGCCACCTCCCGGTCCCAGCCCACCGCCCGACCCGGGTCCAGGATCTTCGCCGGCGACAGGCGGAACCAGCGCGCGCCCGGGATGGGCCGGGCACCTTCCGCCGCCCCCTGGCGCTCCAGGACCCGGAACCGGATCCTCGCCATGTTCATCGCCCGGCCGAGACGGAACGACAGGGCCATGCCGTGGTCCGGATGCAGGTCGAGGAAGTGGTCGAGGTCATCCCAGGTGGGCTGGAAGCCGGCGCTGAGCAGCAGGCCGCGCAAGGCCTCGCCCGAGGGGGCCGCCACCCCCTCGTCCAGCACGTCGCCCTTCCGGTCGAGGGCCAGCCAGTGCGGCGTCTGCCCCCATGTCCTGGCCTGTCGCGTCTGCTCCAGGTCCAGGCCGGAGAGCGGCTGGATCCTGAGATCGCCGGTCACCGAGAGCTGCAGCATCACCGGATCGGCCGCCAGGGTGGCCTGGGTGTCCCACGAAGCCGGAACCAGCAGGTTCAGGGGTGCGTGGGCGGTCTTCCGCCAGGTCTGGAGGAAGGCCTCCCAGCCTCCCTCCGGGGCACCCTTCAGCGCCGATGCCCCCAGCAGGACCGCCAGGGTGGCCCGGTGCCGAACCGATGTGCCCCATCCGCGCATGCACGGCTCCAGAAGACCAGAATCGAGAGGATTCCTCAGCCTGGACGCCCGCGGCGGCTCTCGTCAAGCGGGGCCGCGGGCCGCCATGTTCAAGGGCTCCGCCCTCGACTAGCCTGGAGGCATGAAGCGCTTCGAATCCGACCTCCTCGCGCAGATCCAGCGCCGGGGGGATGGCGTGTCCGGCCGGGTGCTGGTGGCCTGCTCGGGAGGCGGGGATTCGGTGGCCCTGCTGGTGCTGCTGTGGTCCCTGCGCCGGAGCCTGGGACTGGAACTGACGGTGGCCCATGCGGACCACGGCCTGCGGGCCGGGTCCGAGGCCGATGCGGACTTCGTGCGCCAGCTCTGCCGGGCCCTGGACCTCGACCTGGCGGAGGCCAGCCTGGGCGTGAAGGCCCACGCCGCGGACCGGGGCATCGGCATGGAGATGGCCGCGCGGGAGCTGCGCTGGGACTGGCTGCGCCAGGAGGCCGCGGGCACCGGCGCCACGGCCGTGGCCACGGGCCACACCCTGGACGACCACACGGAGACCGTCCTCATCCGTCTCGCCCGGGGCGGCGGGTTGGGCAGCCTCCGCCCCTTGGCCCCGCGCCAGGGCCTCCGCTGGTCGCCGCTGGTGGAGTGCCGCCGTGGCGAGCTGCGCGACTACCTCCGCCAGCGCGGCGTGCCCTGGCGGGAGGATCCCACGAACGCCGAGCCCTTCACGGCGCGGAACCGGTGGCGGGCGCTGCTGGAGGACATCCGCCGGGAGGCCCCGGAGCTGGACCGGCAC
>DASVZU010000106.1:0-10687 GCA_036391515.1 Holophagaceae bacterium | reverse complement strand
CGGCCGCCGCCCGGAGGGTGTCCATCAGGCGGGCCCGCATCTCGGGGAAGGTCAATCCCGCGAACTGGGCCGTGGCGTAGTTGCCCAGTTCCGTCAGCACCGACTCCCCATAGGCCCAGGGATTCTCCATGAGACGGTGCTCGACCTCGCCCTGGCTGCCCACCCAGACCGCCACCATGCGGCCCGGCCCCACGGGCACGAACTCCAGGCGCGCCAGGCGGCTCCGGGACAACCCCTGCGGCAGGGCCACGCACACGCCCCCCATCACCTCTGCCAGGGTGCGGCTCGCGTGCCGGGCCCAGGTCTCGGGATCCAGGTCCATCCCATCCAGCGCCTCGGCCAGCCGGGCCTCCACGGCCGGGTCGGGCGGAGTGGGATCCAGCCAGCGGTCCACGTAGTAGCGGTAGGCCCGTTCCGTGGGGACGCGGCCCGCCGAGGTGTGCGGCTGGGCCACCAGGGCCTCATCCTCCAGATCGGACAGGACGTTCCGGATCGTGGCGCTGGAGAGGGGCTCGGGGTAGCGCTTCGCCAGGAGCCGGGAGCCCACCGGCTCCCCCTCGCGAAGGTAGGTCTCGATGAGGGTCTTGAGGACCGATTCACCGCGGGAATTGAGGATGGGCTGCGTCATGGATAAAACCCGCTCCGGGCTGCCATACTATACGGCAAGTCAGCTCATCTCCTGGAGGTTCCAATGTCGACCACCCGCGTCCTCTCCCGGCTTTCCCTTGCCGCCGCCCTAGCCCTTGGGCTCGCAACGGGCCTGGCCTGCAACCGCAAGAGTGAGGCCGCCCTCCAGGCCGAGGCCGCCGCCAAGGCCGCCGACGCAAAGGTGGCCCAGCTGGAACAGCAGCTGGCGGATGCCAAGGCCGGCAAGCACACCCCCGAGTCCGGCGAGACCGCCAAGGAGCTCACCCGCGGGCAGGTGAAGTCCCTGGAACGCCAGGTGGCCGATGCCAAGAAGCGGGCCCAGGTGGCCAAGCAGGAGGCCGCCCAGCTGGAGACCGCCCCCGCTGCCAAGGCCGCCCCCAAGCCCATCGTGATGGATGTGCCCGTGGGCACGAAGCTCGAGGTGGCCCTGGGCCGCGACCTGGCCACGGACAAGGACCAGGCCGGCGACGCCTGGGACGGCACCCTGGCCAAGGATGTGGTCGTCAACGACCAGCTCGTGTGGAGCGCCGGCACCCGCGTGCGAGGCGTGGTCTCGCAGAGCGTGCCCGCGGGCCGCCTGAGCAGCGGCAGGGGCGTCCTCAGCATCAAGGTGACGGAGATCGGCGGCGTGGGCGTGGATACCGACACCCATGCGATGGTGGCCGAGGCCAAGGGGACTCGGAACGCCAAGTACATCGGCGGCGGCGCGGCCCTCGGCGCCCTGATCGGCATCCTCTCCGACAAGAAGAACCAGGGCGACCACGCCCTGGGCGGCGCGGCCCTGGGCGCCGCCGCTGGCACCGCCGTGGCCGCCGGCACTGCCGACACCGTCATCCGCATCCCCGCCTCCCAGCCCCTTTCCTTCAGCCTCACCTCGCCGGAGCAGGTGACCCTGAAGAAGTAGCCAAACAGGCGATCGGTACCGAAATCGGGAGGCTCCGCCTCCCGATTTCGCGTTTCAGGCCTCGATCGCCTGCAGCCGCTCCGCCTCGAAGGCGGAACGCAGGGGTTCGAGGATCGGCTCGAGCTGGCCGGACATGGGGGGACCCGCTCCGTGAGCGCAGTGCCCGCAGGGCCCAGCGAACGGGAGGGCGGTCCGGGGGACCGCCCGATCGCGGGCTGCCAGATGCCGCGTGCGTAAGCCGCAGGGCGGCGAACGCCCAGCGGCGGAGCTTCAGGCCTCGATCGCCTGCAGCCGCTCGGCCTCGAAGGCGGAACGCAGGGGTTCGAGGATCGGTTCGAGCTGGCCGGACATGAAGCTGTCGATCTGATGGATGGTGACGCCCACCCGGTGGTCGGTGACCCGGCCCTGGGGGAAGTTGTAGGTGCGGATCTTCTCGCTGCGGTCGCCGCTGCCCACCTGGGACTTGCGCAGGGCCGAGTGGGCCGCGTCGGCCTCATCCTGGGCCTTCTGGAGCAGCCGGCTGCGCAGCACCGTCATGGCCTTGGCCATGTTCTTGATCTGGCTTCGTTCGTCCTGGCAGCTCACGACCGTGTTGGTGGGCAGGTGGGTGAGCCGCACGGCGGAATAGGTGGTGTTCACGCTCTGGCCGCCCTTGCCCCCGGAGCAGAAAGTGTCGATGCGCAGGTCCTTCTGCTGGATCTCGATGTCCACCTCCTCGGCCTCGGGCATGACGGCCACGGTCGCCGCGGAAGTGTGGATGCGGCCCTGGGTCTCGGTCTTGGGCACCCGCTGGACGCGGTGGACACCCGACTCGAAGCGGAACAGGGAGTAGGCGCCATCGCCCTGGATCTCGGCCACGACTTCCTTGAGCCCGCCCTGCTCCGCCTCGCTCTCGTCCAGCACCGTGACCTTGAAGCCCCGGCGCTCGGCGAACCGCACGTACATGCGGAAAATCTCCGCGGCGAAGAGGGCCGCCTCCTCGCCTCCGGTGCCGGCGCGGACCTCCAGGATCACGTTCTTGGCGTCGGCGGGGTCCTTCGGCACCAGCAGGCGGCGGAGCTCCGCCTCGCCCTCGGCGATGGCCTTCTTCAGGTCCGGGATCTCGGCCTGGGCCATGTCCCGCAGCTCCGGGTCCATGGCCTTGTCGGCCAGGATGGCCTCGGCCTCCTCAAGCTGCTTCAGGAGGGTTCTCTGGACCTGGAAGGCGCGGACAACGGGCTCCAGCTCGGCCCGGAGCTTCGTCAGCTCCCGCAGCCGCTTGGGGTCCGAGACCACGGCGGGATCCTGGAGCTGGGCTTCCACTTCCTGGAAGCGGGCATCCACGGCTTCAAGCTGGTCGAGCATCGGTCCCTCCCCTGGCGTTGCGCCCAAACAAAAAGGACGGGCCGAGGATTCGGCCCGTCCCTGGGATCGCAGCAGCTAGGCCTCGGTCGTCTCGGCGGCAGCCGGGGCGGCCTCCTTCTTCGCGTACTTCTTGTTGAACTTCTCCACGCGGCCCTCGGTGTCCATCAGCCGCTGCTTGCCCGTGAAGAACGGGTGGCAAGCGGAGCAGACTTCCACGCGGAGCTCCTTCTTGGTGGAGCGCGTCATGAACTCGTTGCCGCAGGCGCAGTGGACCTTCACGTCGTGCAGCTCGGGGTGGATCTTTTCCTTCATCTTGGCCTCCTGGGACCGACCGGATGCCCCCGGGAATGGGGTGCGCGCACGCGGCTTGTCCACGCAAGACAGCCAGTCTACCGTCCGGGGGCACCCAACTCAAGGGGGAAGGGCCAGAGCCAGGGCCCTGGGCGCCCTATCCCTGTTCCTGGGGCATGAACACCCATCGTTCCGAGAGGACCCGCTTGAGCCTCAGGGCCCCCAGCACGCTGACGAGCAGGGTCGCGTTGAAACTCAGTTCGTAGAGCACCTTCCACCACTGGAAGCGAACCCGCCCCAGCAGCACCACCTCCACGAAGAACATGAAGGCCGTGAACAGGACCGGTTCCAGGACCGCCTGCCAGAGCGGTCGCTCCTGCGAGTGCCGCTCCAGGAGGTAGCCGGTGTAGGCCCCATAGAGCAGCCGGGTGGGCTTGAACCCGTGCATGGTGGTGAAGCCGAGGGGGATCGAGAGCAGCGTGGTGATCACCACGGCCACCAGCATCCGGGCCACCGGACCGAGCCGGGCCCAGCGCCGCCGGGCCCAGAAGAAGCCCGCCCCCACGGCGAGCCCCTGGGCGGCGGCGAAGGGCAGGCAGATGAACCAGTGCCAGCCCTCGATCCACATGTGGCCGCCCGTGCCGAGCCCGATGATCATGCCGGCCACCAGCGCCGAGCTGCCCCGGTGGTTGGCATCCTGCCCTTCCCCGCTGGAGAGCTCCATCGCCAGCGCCCCCGGGCGCTCCTTCTCCGCCAGGAGGGTAGCCATGCCGGCCTCATCCTCCAGGCCACGGGCCTCGGCTTCGTCCATCAGGTGGGATTCCAGTTCCCGCAGCAGCATCACCCGGCGACGGCGGGAGACGCCCCGGAGGCCCGCCTCCACCTGCGACAGATAGCTGGCGAGGGCCCGGGTCATGGTGTCGTCAGGCCCTCGGCCCCACGAAGGCCTCGACCATGTCCACGAACTGGTTCCACTCCTTCTTCTTGGCCTTCAGGAAGGCCGCGCCCGCGGGCTGGATGGCGTAGTAGCGCCGCTCCCGGCCGTTCTGCTGGGTCTCCCAGTAGGAGGTGATGAACTCGGCCGCCTCCAGCTTGTGGAGCGCCGGATAGAGGGCCCCCTCCTTGAGGGTATACGTGCCGCCCGTGCGCTGTCGGACCGTCTCGATGATCTGGTAGCCGTACATGGGCGCCTCGGACAACAGCGACAGCAGGAGCAGGGGGGTGCTGCCCTTCAAGAGTTCACGGTCCACGGTTGCCTCCGGTTTAGGCCAAAATTCTCGTCCCCATTGTGCCTCGCAACACGATACGGCGCAAGGACTCACCCGGGAAATGCGCGAATACTGCCCAGGCAGCATTCATGATCGCCTCACCGCGTTCAAGTCCCGCCGGAGGGTCCCCGGAACCGGGCCAGGGCGCGGAAGAGGGGCGTGAGGACCAGGGCGGTCACGAGGACCAGGGGCGGGACGAGGACGAGCCAACCCAGGCAGGCGTGCCCGAGGGTGGTGCCGAAGGTGGACAGGGTCCGGAGGGGGTCCACCCGGGCCGAGGCCGCCAGGCCGCTCAGGGACAGGGGCACTCGCGGGGTCCCGAGGATCCACGCCCCCACGCGCACCTCAGGCACCAGCAGGGCGATCTGGAAGGGGTAGGCCAGGTAGTTGGCGGTCTGCAGGGCTGGATGGTTCATCCGGAAGGCGAGGCCCACCCCCAGGCAAAGGAGGGTCGTGGTGCCCAGCACCGGGAAGGTCCCCAGGCCGAGTCCCACCGCCAGGCCCCAGGCTAGGCCGGACGGACTGAGGCCCTGCCGGACCTGAGCCGCCAGGGGACCGATCACCCGCGCACGGAACCACGCCTTCATGCCGTCCTCGGGTCCAGGGTGACCTCGCCGCCAGGGCGGAGGCGACCGCACGGATGCGCCCGCGGGCAGGGGCGGCCCGCGACCGGGGTCGGGAGGACGGGGACATGGGTGGGTGGACGCACGGATTCTCCAGGAACCCCAGGGTACCCCGGGCCACCCCTGGGCTGCCGGCGCCCGGGAATACCCAGGGCGCCCTCCCTCCGGTACGCTGGCCCGGGGGTGGCGATGGATCTGGTCCGGGCCTCGGAGGCCCTGGAGCGAGCGCGGGATGCGGCCACCTGGGGCGCCTGGGGAGGGGCCCTGCCTCTGGGAGCCTACCTCACCCTCGTCGAGCGGCTGCGGAACCATCCCTGGCCCCGGAGATCCATGGCCACCTGGGTGCTCAGGGACGGGGCGGGCACGCCCGTGGCCTCCTGCCAGGCCTACCGCATGGACAGCCGCCACCGTGGAACCCCCGGCCACGCCTACGGCCTGGGCAGCGTGTTCACGGATCCCCCGCACCGGGGCCGGGGCTTCGCCACCCTCCTCCTCGACCGCCTGGCGGAACGCCTGGCCCTGGAGGATCCCTCCGCCCAGGCCTGCCTCCTTTTCGCGGAGGACGGAACCTCGCCGTACCTCCGCGCGGGCTTCCGGGAGCGTGCGGCCCGGTCCCGGAGCTTCGTCTCCCGCCCCGGCGATCCGGCCGCGGTCGTGGATGGCCTCATCCCGGAGGAGGACCTCCCCGCCGCCGCGACGGAACTCTCCTGGCCCGAGGGCCCCTTCTCCCTCCGGGCGTCCCCGGCCCAGGTCGATTGGCAGGTGGAACGCGAGCGCATCCTCCTCGAGGTGGCGGGCCGCCCCGCTCCGCCCACCCGCGGGGCCCGCGCCGGCCGGGGCCTCGCGCTCTGGACTGTGGATCCGCACAGCGGGGCCTTGGCGTTCCTCGCCTTCCAGGCGGAAGTTGCCGCCGAGGCGGAGGCCCTGGTGGAGGCCGCGCGGCGGACCGCCGCGGCCTGCGCCCTGTCCCGGGCGCTGCTCTGGGACCGGGCCGAGGCCCTCCTCCCGGAAGACGATCCGGGGCCCGGCAATGCCATCCCTGGCCTGCGCCCCTTGCTCCGCCCCCTCGTGCCGGCCCTCGGGGCGGCCGACTGGGCGCGGATCCCAGGGGCCCTCCGCATCTGACCCTGGGATCGGGATTGCCCCGGGCGGTAGCATGGGGGCTTCGTCGAGGCCCGACGCCGGCGCAGGTCGCTCCGGCCCACGTCCCAGGAGATCGCCCCTCATGCCTTCGATCCGTCCCGTTCCCCTCCCCCTGGCCTGGGCGCTCACCGCCTGCGCCTTCGCCTTCGCAGGCACCCCGCCCGGAGCGCCCTTCATGAAGCCGAGCCCCCTGCCCTTCCAGGCGCCCCCGTTCGACCGGATCCAGGACAGCGACTTCCTGCCCGCGCTGGAGGCCGGCATGAAAGCCCATCTGGCGGAAGTCGCGAAGGTCGCGGCCAACCCGGCGGCCCCCACTTTCGAGAACACGATCGTGGCCCTGGAGCGCTCCGGCGCCGAGCTGACCCGCGTGAAGAAGGTCTTCTTCCACCTGACCTCGGCCAACACGAATCCCGGGCTGCAGAAGATCCAGGAGGAGGTGGCCCCGAAGCTGGCCGCCCACGACGACGAGATCTACCTGAATGCCAAGCTCTTCCAGCGCATCAAGGCCATCCACGCCCAGCGCGCCCATCTGAAGCTCGGGGCCGAAGGCCAGGAGCTGGTGGAGCGCTACTACCAGACCTTCGTCCACGCCGGCGCCGAGCTCTCCGCCGCGGACCAGACGAAGCTTCGCGCCCTGAACCAGGAGGAGTCCAAGCTCACCACCGACTTCCGGAACCGCCTCCTGGCCGCCACCAAGGACGGGGCCCTGGTGCTCGACCGCGAGGCCGACCTGAAGGGCCTCTCCAAGGGTGAGATCGAGGCCGCCGCGGCGGCGGCCAAGGCCCGGGGCCTGGAGGGCAAGTTCGTGCTGACCCTCCAGAACACCACCCAGCAGCCCGCCCTGGCCTCCCTCGAGGACCGGAGCGTCCGCGAGCGGCTCTTCAAGGCCTCCGTGGACCGGGCCAGCCTGGGCAATGCCGACGACACCCGCGCCATCGAACTGCGTCTGGCGCAGCTCCGGGCCCAGAAGGCCGCGCTCTTCGGCTGCAAGGATTTCGCCACCTACGCCATGTACGACCAGATGGCGAAGACCCCCGAAGCCGCCGAGAAGCTGATGACCTCCCTCGTGCCCGCCGCCACGGCCAAGGCCCGGGCCGAGGCCGCGAAGATGCAGGCCCTCATCGACCATCAGGGCGGCGGCTTCCAGCTCGCCCCCTGGGACTGGGAGTACTACGCCGAGCAGGTGCGCAAGGCGGAGTACGACCTGGACGAGGCCCAGATCAAGCCCTACTTCGAGCTCGATCGTGTGCTCCAGGATGGTGTCTTCTACGCCGCCAACAGGCTCTACGGCCTCACATTCAAGGAGCGGAAGGACATCCCGGTCTACCAGCCTGACGTGCGGGTGTTCGAGGTGTTCGATGCCGACAAGAAGCCCCTGGCCCTCTTCTACGCCGACTACTTCAAGCGCGACAACAAGTCCGGCGGCGCCTGGATGGACAGCTTCGTGGACCAGTCCGGCCTGCTGAAGACGAAGCCCGCGGTCTACAACGTGTGCAACTTCAGCAAGCCCGCGGCTGGCCAGCCTGCCCTGCTCAGCTTCGACGACGTGAGCACCATGTTCCACGAGTTCGGCCACGCCCTGCATGGCATGCTCTCGAACGTGAAGTACCCCCTGCTCGCCGGCACCAACGTGCCCCGCGACTTCGTGGAATTCCCCTCCCAGTTCAACGAGAACTGGGCGCTCCAGCCCCAGGTCTTCGCCCACTACGCGAAGGACTACCGGACCGGCAAGCCCATGCCTGAGGCGCTGGTGCAGAAGATCCGCAAGGCCCGCACCTTCAACCAGGGCTACGCCCTGACCGAGTACCTGGCCTCCGCCCTGCTCGACATGGCCTGGCACACCCAGCCCGCCACGGAACAGGTCAAGGACGTGCAGGCCTTCGAGGACCAGGCCCTGAAGGGCTTCCACCTCGACCTGCCCCAGGTCCCGCCCCGCTACCACACCCCCTACTTCGCCCACATCTGGACCGGCGACTACGCGGCCGGCTACTACGCCTACCTGTGGAGCGAGGTGCTGGACCACGACGCCTACGCGTGGTTCAAGGCCCACGGGGACCTCACCCGGGCCAACGGCGACCGCTTCCGGAAGATGATCCTCTCCCGCGGCAGCACGGAAGACATGGCCAAGCTGTACCGCGCCTTCCGGGGCCAGGATCCCAGCGTCGAGCCCCTGGAAGTGGCCCGAGGACTGAAGGAAGCCCCGGCCAAGTAGTCCCGGGATCATCCACGTAAAGAGAAGGGGGAGGCGCTGGCCTCCCCCTTTTTTATTTGGTGGAGGGTCCCGGCCTGGTGGGAGGCCCACCCCGGGGCCCGTTCGGCCGCGTTTCTGCTACCGCTCGGCCGAAACCGGGGGCGGTTCCCGCGCCTGACCCGACACTGCAGGGTCTATGGACAGGACCGCCAACACCCTCCCCCCACCCGGCACCCGGCCGCCCAGGGAAACCCTCCCGGCGTGGTTCAGGAACAGCAGCGGCGGGCCCGACCTCCATTGCGCCTGCAGGAACTGGCGGCGGCACTGGATGCTGTTCAATCCCGGCGGCCCGTCGGCCTCCCTCTTCTGGCGGAAATGCGCCGTGCGCGGCTGCCAGGGACCGTTCGAGGTGGGAGGCCAGGTCCGGCGGATCGGCGCCCCGTGCCCGGGCGATGGCCGCCACCACATCCTTCCCATGTGCCTGGCTTGCCATGGGAAAGCCGGGCTGGTCTTCCAGTTGAAACCGGGCGTCGGACCGGCCCCGGCGGATCCGGGACAGACCTGTCACCGGCCGCGCTGAGGCAGGCCCCATTCCTCAACCCTGACCCAGGAGGCCGCATGTACGTCATCCCGGTGCCCGATTCCCAGGACCTGTCCTGCGCCTGCCGGGACTGGCGGGCGCACTGGCGCCGGTTCGCCCCGGTTCCCCACCCCATGGTCCTTCCAAGCGAGGCCTGCTCGACCCTGGGCTGCCCGGGAGGCTTCAGCCGGGGGGTGCATGTCCGGAAGGTCGGCATGCCCTCCGCCGAGGACCTGAACCTCTACATCATCCCCCTCTGCGACGACTGCTGGCAGGCGTCGCGGGATCACCCCTTCAGGGTCAAGGCGACCACCGGCTTCGCCCCCGCCGATCTGCGCACCACCTGCCGGAAATAGGACGGGGCCCGCAGGGCCCTCTCCCGGGCCCCTGGAGCGCCGGAGACCGGCCTGGCCTCCCGTTGGGCCCCCGAATCGCTACCGTTCGGGGGAATCCCTGATGCCCGGATCCGGGCCGCCGAAGATAAAGGCATGCCCAAGGTCATGGTGATCGACGACTGCCAGATGATGCGGACCTACCTGCGCCGCTCCCTGGAGAAGGGCGGGTTCGACGTGGAGGAATGGCTCCCCTCCAGCGCCGGCGAGATCCTCGACCGCATCCAGGATTCGGCCCCCGACCTCCTGCTCACGGATTTCTCCATGGCCGGCTTCAACGGGGCCACCGTGGTCCGGCTGGCCCGGAAGGCCGCCCCCCGACTCCCCGCCATCGTGCTCACGGCCTTCCGGACCGAGGACATGGAGGCGAGCCTGCTGCGCCTGGGGGCGCACTGCGTGTGCACCAAGCCCATCGCCCCGGACGATCTCCTGGAGGCCGTCCGCGCGGCCCTGCGGGACCGCCAGTAAGATCGGGGGCGACTCCCAGGGAAGGGTCCGGCGGTGGCCCAGGCTCGAACAGCGTGGTTCTGCTTGCTGGTGTCAGGCCTCCTCATGGCCTGCGCGCCGGCGGTCCATCCGCGGACGCAGCCGGATGGCCCCCGCCTCTCCGCGGAGCTGGTGGCCTCCGGCCAGCCGGAACGGCGCCTCTGCCTCCTCACGATCCCCCGACAGGAGGGGGAACCGGCCTGGCAGGGCCTGTTCACGGACGGCTCCCCGGAAATCATCCAGGCGGAGGACCTCCCGGGCCAGACCCTCCTGAAATGGCCCATCGCCCCCGACCGGATGGCGACGCTCACCCGGAAGCCCTACCAGCTGCGAATCCGGAACGGGAAGCGGACCTACGAAGTGACCCTCGCCTTCACCTCCGCCGGCCGCGACTTCACCGCCCAATTCCTGCTGCAGCTGATCGCCGCCGGAATCCGGTAGGGTACCGTGGCGGGTGGCGCCCGGGATCTTTGGCTGGATAGGGGAAAACCCCCGAAACCTTTGCATTGCTTGGGTTTCAGGGGTTGGAGTGGTGCACCCGACTGGATTCGAACCAGCGACCTTTGGCTTCGGAGGCCAACGCTCTATCCAACTGAGCTACGGGTACTATTATTGATCTTGCTTGGCTTATCCTGCCTTCGCGACCTTCCGATTTTGGGCTTTGCCAGGAATCTTGCCAGGTTCGGCTTTCTTTCGGGGGTCCGCCGACTTCTTGGCGGACCTAGATGATACCCCGAGACCCATGGCCTGCGCCACCTTGGCCTGAGCCTCACGGAGGCCCGCCGTGCTGTCTTCCACGTACCTCATGGTCGTAGTG
>DASVZU010000105.1:0-7352 GCA_036391515.1 Holophagaceae bacterium | reverse complement strand
GTAAGGTCAGATAACTCCCGGTGCCCCATGTCCCAGCCCCCGAATGACCCCGCGGCGTCCCCGGTCCCGGCCGATCCCACGCTCCTCGAGCCCGGGACGCTGGTGGGCCGGTTCCGGGTGGAGGAGGCCCTGGGCGCCGGTGGCATGGGCACGGTGTACCGCGCCTGGGACGCCACCCTCGAGCGCAGCGTGGCCCTCAAGGCCCTCCGCCCCGGGGGCGAGCGGGAGGCCGGCGCCATGGACCGCTTCAGGCGGGAGGCCCTGGCCCTGGCCCAGCTCAACCATCCCCACGTCTGCCAGGTGCATGACTGGGTCGAGGACCCCTCGGGAACGTACATCGCCATGGAGCTGGTGCCGGGCCAGACGCTGGACAAGGCGGCGCCGGACCTGCGCGGGCGGGACCGCCTGCGGGTCATCCGGGCCGTGGCCCGGGCCCTGGAGGCCGCCCACGCCAAGGGTCTGGTCCACCGCGACCTCAAACCCGCCAACATCATGGTGGCCCGCTCCGGGCACGAGCCCCAGGTGAAGGTGCTCGACTTCGGCCTCGCCCGGCTGATGGACCCCTCATCCCCCGGGGAGCCGGCCCTCACGCCGCCCGCTGTGCCGAGCCTGGCGCACCTCGAGGCAGCGGGCACCGTCCGCGACTCCTCGGACGGTGCCGAGGCCACCGCCCGCCCCTCCAGCGGGAACTTCGGCCGGACCGGCAGCGGTGCCTCCTGGGACCGCCTCACCCAGGCCGGCACCTTCATGGGCAGCCCCAGCTACGCCTCGCCCGAGCAGATCCAGGGCCAGGCGGCGGGCCCCGCCAGCGATGTCTTCTCCCTGGGCATCGTGGCCTGGGAGCTGCTGTCCGGCGAGCATCCCTTCCCCGGCGAGGGCCGGGCGCGGATGCAGGCCATCGTGAAAGGGGAACGCCGGAACCTGCGCGGGAAGGGCATCCCCCGCCCCGTGGCCGAGCTGCTCCGCGGGATGCTCGATCCCCACCCCTTCCGCCGCCCCACCGCGGCCCAGGTGGCCCGCACGCTGGATGGCCTCCTGCGGCCCCGGAACGCCATGGCATGGGCCGTCGTCTCCGCCGCGGGCATGCTCCTCGCCGCGGGCGCTGGCACCTGGCTCTACGCCCGGGGCGCCGTGGCGGACCTGGTGCGCCACCACCCCGCCCGCCTCGTGGTGCTGCCCTTCGGCAACGCCACGGGGCAGGCCCAGTACGCCTCCCTGGCCCAGCGCGCCTTGCCCATGGACACGGGCGCTGCCCTTGCCGCCTTCCCGCAGCTCCAGGTGGTGGAGCAGGAGACCCTCGCCAAGGCCGCTGCCGCCCTGGGCCTCGACCTGGGCCGCGATCTCTCCCCCGCGGACCGCAAGCGCCTGGCCGGCTACCTTGATGCGGCCCTGGTGCTCCGCGGCGACCTGCGGCTGACCCCGGCCGCGGACTTGGCCTACGTCCTGGAGGACGCCTCCGGCCGGACCCGCACCCAGGGGGACATCCGCCCCGCGGGCCCGGTGGCGGCGGCACTCCAGGCCATTCCCGGCGACCTCATGGCGCGGATCGGCCGCGCCATCCAGCCCCTCTCCCATCCCGAGCCCACGCCCCAGGCGAGCCTGGACGGTCCCGCCCTGCTGGCCTACGCCCAGGGCATGGACCTCATGGCGAAGGGGGGCTACAAGGAGGCGCTGGCGCCCCTGCGGACGGCGGCCCTCCAGGCGCCCTACGCCCCCGGCCCGGTGGTGATGTACGCCACCTGCCTCTTCCGCACCGGCGATCCCGCCACGGACGCGGCCCTGCGCTGGGCCCTTGCCACCTCGCGCCTGGCGAAGGACCGCTACCGCGAGGTAATCGCCCTCAAGGCCCTCGCCCTGCGGGAACGGGAGCAGGGGCACCTGGACGCGGCGGCGGCGGCCGGCCGCGAGGGCATCGCCTTGGCGGAACGCGGGGGCTACGAGGCCCAGCGGGTGGCCATCCTCAACAACCTCGGGCTGGTGCTCCAGGACCAGGGGCACCCGGAGGAGGCCCAAGACTGCTTCACCCGCGCCGCCGAGGTCCAGCGGAAGCTGCCCGATCCCCAGGGCCTGGCCAACTCCCTCAACAACCTCGCCGTGGCGGCCCGGGCTCGCGGCGACTTCGCCGGCGCGCGGAGCCGCTACCAGGAGGCCCTCGCCCTCCAGCAGGCCCAGGGCAACCGCTACGGCCAGGCCCTGGCCCTCACGAACCTGGGCGACCTGGCCCTCAGCCAGCGCCAGTACGCGGAGGCCCGCGACGTCCTCACCCGGGCCGACGCCCTCTACCAAGCCGTGGGCAACCGCACGGAGCGGGCCGTCTGCCAACTCAACCTGGGGATCCTGGAACAGTGCCAGGGGGCCCAGGAGGCGGCCGAGGCCGCCTTCCGCCAGGCCCTCCAGCTCGCCGAGGGGGCCCAGGCCGCGCCCACGGCCGCCCTGGCCTCCTTCTACCTGGCCAACCTTTCCCGGGAACGGGGGAAGGCCTTCCTGGCCTCCCAGGGCTACCTCGCCGCCGCCCAGCGCTTCCAGGCCCTCGGCAGCGATCCGGAGTGGGGCGAGTGCATGGCCGGCCTCGCCGAGTGCGCCCTGACGGCCCGCCCGCCCCGTTTCGACGAGGCCGACCGGCTCCTGCGCCTGGCGGCCGGCAAGGCCCCGGCCACGGATGTCTTCCTGCTCCGGGCCCGCTGGCGCCGGGCCCGCGCCGGAGGGGAGGACGCGTCCCAGCTCCTGGCCCAGGTCCGGGAAGCCGCCCGGCGCAGCGAGCCGGAGGTCCTCCACGAGCTGGAGGCCCTGGGCCCCCGTTGAGGCGGGCTATGCTGGCGCCATGAGGCTCCTCCTCGTCGAAGACGATCCCCGCGCGGCCCGGGCCCTGGAGCGGGGCCTGCGGGAGGAGGGCTTCGCCGTGGAGGTGGCCTTCGATGGCGAGGAGGGCCTCTTCCGGGCGCGGGAGGGCGGCTTCGACGCCCTGATCCTCGACGTGATGCTGCCCGGGCGGGACGGCTTCACGCTCCTGGCGGAGGCGCGCGCGGCGGGCGTCACCGCGCCGGTGATGTTCCTCACGGCCCGCGACGCCCTGCCGGACCGGCTGCGGGGCCTGGAGGCCGGCGGCGACTACCTGGTGAAGCCCTTCGCCTTCTCCGAGCTGGTGCTGCGGCTCCACAACCTCCTCCAGCGGAACCCGCCGCAGGGCGCCACGCGGACGGTGGGCGACCTCCAGCTGGATCCCGTGCGCCGGCGGGTGTACCGCGGGGGACAGCGCCTCGACCTCACCGCCCAGGAATTCGCCCTCCTGGAGCTGCTCACCCGCAATGCGGGCCACGTCGTCACCCGGACGCGCATCGCAGAGGAGCTGTGGGAGCTGGCCTTCGACGGCGATCCCAACCTGGTGGATGCCGCCGTGCGCCGCCTGCGCCGGAAGGTGGACGACCCCTTCCCCGGGAAGCTCATCCAGACCCGCCGGGGCGTGGGCTACCTCCTGGAGGCGCCCCGTGGCTGACCGCCGCCCCGCCTCGCTGACCCTGCGCCTCGCGGCCTCCTATGCCCTGGTGGCCCTCCTCCTCATGGGCGGCAGCTCCGTGCTGCTCTACCGGGCCCTCGCCCGGGCCGGCTGGCGGGACGACGCGGAGGACGTGCGCCATGCCGCCCACATGGTGGCCCGGCGCATGGCGGAGAGCGGCCGGGTGGAGCCCCGGGACCTGGAGGGCGACGCCGGGGTGCGGGTGCGCGTGCTGGACGGCCAGGGCCGCCTGCTGCTGGAGGGCCCGGGCATGGCCCGGATGGCCCCCGCGTCCCTGATGCCCCCGGCCCCCTCGGGCCTGGTGCGCCTGGAAGGGCCCGAGGACACGGACCTGCTGGTGGAGGCGCTGCCCTGCCCGGGGGGCGTGGTCCAGGCCGCCAAGGACCTGCGGCACCGGGAGCGGCTCCTGGCGCGCTACCGGGAGTTCCTGGCCCTCAACGCGGCCCTCGTGGCCACCCTGGCTGCCCTGGCCGGCTGGTTCATCGCCCGGCGGGGGCTGGCCCCCCTGGACCGCCTGGCCCAGGCCGTGGCCGGCATCCGCCCCGAGACCCTCACCGCGCGCCTCTCCGCCGCCGAGGCGCCCCTGGAGCTGCAGGAGCTCACCGCCTCCCTGAACGGCCTGCTGGAACGGCTGGAATCGGCCTTCGCGCGGCTGGGGGCCCTCAACGCGGACATGGCCCACGAGCTGCGCACCCCCATCCACGCGCTGCGCCTGGAGGTGGAGGGGCTCCTCGCCCAGCCCCAGGCGCCCGCGGCGGAGGACCGCCTGGCGAGCATGATGGAGACCCTCGTCCACCTGGGGGACATGATCGAGCAGATGCTCTTCCTGGCCCGCACCGAGGACCCCGCGACGGCCCTGGACCGCCGGCGCCTCCCCGTGGCGGACCTGCTGGCCAAGGCCTGCAGCCCCTTCGAGCCCCTGGCGGAGGAGCGCAAGGTGGTCCTGGTGGTGGAGGCCGCCCCGGGGCTGGCCGTGACCGGGGACCCCACCCTCCTGCGCCGGGCCCTCCACAACCTGATCGCCAACGCGCTCCGCCACGCGCCCGAGGGCAGCGTGGTGCGGCTCTCCGCCCGGGAGCTGGCGGAGGGCGTGGCCCTGGAGGTGGAGGACCGGGGCGAGGGCATCCCGCCGGAGGCCCTCGCCCGGCTGGGCCAGCGCTTCCTGCGCCCGGACCCCTCCCGCAGCCGCGGTTCCGGCGGCGCGGGCCTGGGCCTGGCGATCGTGCAGGGCATCGCGCGGATGCACGGGGGGCGCCTGGAGGTGGCGCGGCTCGAGCCCGCCGGCACCCTGGCCCGACTGGTGCTGCCCCCAACCTGACCGGATGGTCAGCCCCGGATCAGGGAGGGGTCAGGGGCGGGGCCCATGCTGGGCGTCATGCGGACCCGAGCGCTCCTCCCGCCCCTCGCCCTCCTGCTCCTCGCCGGAGCCTGCGCCCGGCCGCCCCGTGCTGCCCTGGACCCGGCCCGGACCCTCGCGGACCTCCAGCGTCCCGCGGCGCTTCCGCCCGGCGACCTCGCCACGGTACTCACCTTCCAGGCCTGGAAGGACCACCCGGAGCTCGACCTGGCGAGGGCGGAGCTGGCCACCGCCCGGGCAGGCATCCGCACGGCCGGAGCGATTCCCAATCCCTCCTTCGGCTTCGGCGCCACGAAGGCCGAGGGGGTGCCCCAGCCCTGGACCCTCACCTACGGGCTGACCTTCCCCGTGGAGCTGGGCGGCAAGCGGCGCCTGCGGATCCGCCAGGCGGAGCTGCAGGTGCAGGACGCGCAGCTGGCCGTGGCCGACACCGCCTGGCGCCTGCGCACGGGCGTGCGCGGCGCCCTGGTGGACTGGCGCCAGGCCCGGGAATCCGCGGCCCTGGCGGACCGGAGCGCCGCCCTCTGGGCCGGGCTGCTGGCCCTCCAGGACCGCCGCCTCGCCCTGGGCGGGATCGCCGCCCCGGAGCGGGCGGCCACGGCCCAGGAGGCCCAGCGGGCCGTGGCCGCCCGCCTGGCCGCCCAGGCCGCCCTCCGCCGCGCGGAGGCCGCCCTGGCCCTCGCCGCGGGCGTTCCCGAACCGGCCCTCGCCCCCCGCCTGGCCGCGGAGCCGCCGCCGGACCTGGCCCCGGAGGCCGCGCCGCCTCCGCCGGCCGCCGAGGCCCTGATCCACCGGCTGGACGTGCGTCGCGTCCTCCTGGCCTGGGACCGGAACGAGACGGCCCTGGACCAGGAGCTGGCCCAGCGGGTGCCCAACCTGCAGCTCGGCCCCGGCTACAGCTTCGACCAGGGCGTGAAGAAGTGGACCCTGGGCCTCGCCCTGGACCTGCCGCTCTTCGACCGCCGCCAGGGCCCCATCGCCGAGGCCGTGGCGCGGCGGGACGTGATCAAGGCGCAGCTCCGCCAGGTGGAGGCCCAGGCCCTGGCCGCCGCGGGCCTGGCCGAGGCGCGCCTGGCCGCCGCCCAGGCGGCCCTGGCGGCCCATGACCGGGCCCTGGCCGACTCGGAATCCCGGCTGGCCACGGCCCGCCGCGCCTTCGCCCTGGGCGGCCTCGACCGCGGCGCCCTCGCCGCCGCCGAGCTGGAGGCCCTCCAGGCCCGGGGGCTGGCCGTGGACGCCTGGGCGGAGGCCGCCCGCGCCCGGCTGGCCGTGGAGGACGCCTTCCAGAGGCCCCTGGACCCCGCCGAGCGGCCCTATCCCTTCGACCCCGCGCAAGGAGTGACGCCATGAGCCTCGCCAGCCCCCTCTCCCGCCGCGCCCGCCTGGTCCTGGGGGCCCTCGGCCTCCTGCTGGCCGGCGGTATCGCCGCGCGGCTGGCCTTCGGAGGCGGCGCCGCCGACAGCGATGACGCCCCCCCGCCGCCCCCCGAGGCCACCCTGGCCCAGGGCCCCGGCGGGCCCGCCCTGCAGCTGGCCCCCGGCCAGGCCGAGGCCCTGGACCTGAAGACCGCCCCGGCCCAGGAGGCCCCCGTCGCCGGGACCGTGGCCCTCCACGGCGTGGTGCTGGATCCCCTCCCGCTCCTGGACCTGGACGCCCGCCGCCAGGCCACCGCCTCCGCCCTCCAGGCCGCGCGGGCCGCCGAGGCCGCGGCCCGGGCCGAGCTGGCCCGGGTCCGCGCCCTCCACGCCGCGGACAGGGGCGCCTCGGACAAGGCCCTCCAGGAAGCCCAGGGGGCCACCGCCGCCGCCCTGGCCCAGCGCCTCGCCGCCGAGGGCGAGGCCGGGAAGGCCCGGGCCGCCTGGGCCCAGCTCGGCCTGCGGGACACCGCCGGCCTGGCGGACTTCCGCCGGGTGGTGGTGCGCCTGGACCTGCCCCTGGGGCTGCCCGCCCCCTCGCCCCTGCCCCGGCGGCTCACCGCCACGGTCCCCGGCGCCGCCGGTCCCGTGCCCCTCGAGGTGCTGGGCCTCGCCCCGGGGGGCTCGCCCCTCACGGGCGGGCTGGGCCTGCTGGCCACGGCCCCGGGCCGCGGGCTGCGGCCGGGCCTGCCGGTGGACGCCCCCCTCGCCGGCCCCGCCACCCCCCGCGTCCTGGTGGCGCGGACCTCCCTCCTCTGGTCCGGCGACCAGGCGCGGGTCTTCGTGGCCGTGGCCCCGGGCCGCTTCGCGCCCCGCCCCGTGGCCGTGGCCTTCGGGGCTGGGCCCTCCGTGGCCCTGGCCGGCGGCCTTCGGAAGGGCGAGGCCGTGGTGGTGCAGGGGGCCCTGGCCCTCCAGGGCGAGTACGCCCGGCTGGCCGAGGGCACCGCCATCGGCGCGGGGGGCGTCTGATGCTGAACGCCATCGTCCGCAGCGCCCTGCGCCTGCGGGGCCTGGTCATGGTCGCGGCCGCCCTGCTGGTGGCCTACGGCCTCTACACCTCGTACCA
>DASVZU010000104.1:0-7314 GCA_036391515.1 Holophagaceae bacterium | reverse complement strand
AGCTCCCCGGTGCGGACGCCGCCGACCAGGTCCACGAAGAGGCTCTCCAGGCTCTCGCCGCCCTGGCGGAGCTCCTCCAGGCGGCCCGAGCCCTTGAGCCGGCCCTCGTCGATGATGGCGATCTGGGGGCAGAGCTTCTCGACCACCTCCAGGATGTGGCTCGTGAGCACGAGGGTGACGCCGCGGGCCTGGAGGCTCAGCAGGATGTCCTTGATGGTGCGGTTGGTGACGGCGTCGATGCCCTCGAAGGGCTCGTCCAGGAAGAGCAGGCGGGGGTTGTGGAGGAGGGCGGCGCAGAAGGCGATCTTCTTCTTCATGCCGAAGGAGTAGTCGGCGATGAGGGTCTTCGGGCCCGGCTGGAGGTCCAGCTTCTCGAAGAGCTCGCCGGCGCGCCGGTCGATGACGTCGTCCTCCAGGCCGTGCATGCGGCCCACGAAGCGCAGGTACTGGGGGCCCGTGAGCATGTCCAGGAGGGCCAGATCCTCGGGCATGGCGCCGATCTGCCGCTTGATGGCGAGGGGCTCCGAGGCGAGATCCAGCCCCAGCACCCGCACCCGGCCGGAGGTGGGCCGCAGGAGGCCCGTGACCATCTTCAGGGTGGTGGACTTCCCCGCGCCGTTGCGGCCCAGGAGGCCCAGGAAGGCCCCCTGCTCCACCGTGAGGCTGAGGTGGTCCACGGCGACCTTGGGGCCGAAGTGCTTGGTGAGGGCGTCCAGTTCGAGGGCGTGGGTCATTCGGGCGTCTTCCGGGGCGGCTTGGCGGGCTTCAGGCGGCCCTCGCGCTGGAGGGCCTGGCGCAGGAGGTACTCGATCTGGCCGTTGAGGCTGCGCAGCTCCTCATCGGCCCAGCGCTGCAGGGCCTCCAGCAGCGCCGGGTCCGTGCGGAGGAGGAAGGGCTTGCGCTCGGCCATGGAAACCTAATGGTACAGCGTGCCCGCGTTCACCACGGGATTGGCCGACCGCTCGCTGCAGAGCACCACCAGCAGGTTCGACACCATGGCGGCCTTCCGCTCCTCGTCGAGCTGCACGGTGCCCTTCTCCGCGAGCATGGCCAGGGCCATCTCCACCATGCCCACGGCGCCTTCCACGATCTTCTGGCGGGCGGCGATGATGGCGCTGGCCTGCTGGCGCTGCAGCATGGCCTGGGCGATCTCGGGGGCGTAGGCCAGGTGGCTGATGCGGGCGCCCTGCACCTCCACGCCGGCCTGGGCCAGCACCCGCTGGAGCTCCAGCTTGAGCTTGGCGGCCACCTCGTCCGTGCTGCCGCGCAGGGAGAGCTGGCCCGCCTCGTGGGCGTCGTAGGGGAAGTGGGAGGCCAGGGCCCGCAGGGCGGCCTCGCTCTGCACGGTGACGTACTTCTCGCAGTCCTCCACCTCGAAGAGGGCCTCGGCCGTGTCCACCACCCGCCACACGATGATGGCGGCGATCTCCACGGGGTTGCCGTCCTGGTCGTTCACCTTCAGGCGCTGGCTCTCGAAGCTGCGGACCTTGGTGCTGATCTTCCGCTTGCTGAGGAAGGGGTTGGCCCAGGCCATGCCCTCCTGGCGCACGGTGCCGCGGTAGTCGCCGAAGAGCTGCAGGGCCACGGCCTCGTTGGGGTTCACCACGAAGAGGCCCGTGAGGGTGAAGACCGCCAGCACCAGCACCGGCACCGTGTAGGCCAGGCGGCCGGGGTCATCCTGGATGCCGGCCTGGATGGTGAGGGCGATGGCCCCCAGGGCCAGCAGCAGGGCCAGGAGCAGGACGGGCAGCCCGGGCAGGGCGAACGCGGATCGTTCCTTGAGCATGGAAACCTCCAGGGGCAATCAATGTGATATCACTTTGATTACCTGTCAAGGACGGATGGAGGCTTCCGTCCTCAGGCCTCCAGGCGCGGGGGGAGGAGGATCCAGAAGGTGGTGCCGGTGGCGGGGCCGCTCTCGAAGCCCACCTGGCCCCGGAGGAGGTTCTCCCCGAAGAGCTTCATGGCATAGGTGCCCAGGCCCCGGCCGTGGGGGGCCTTGGTGCTGAAGGACCGCTGGAAGATGCGCCCCCGGAGGGCGTCCGGGATGGTGCCCGGGTTGTGCACGGCGAACCGGGGCCGGTCGCCCCGCCAGCCGAAGGACAGGCGCACGGTCTCCTCGGCCCGGGAGGCTTCCACGGCGTTCAGGGCCATGTTGTAGACCACCCGGAGCAGCAGATCGGGGTCGCTCACGAAGCTGCCGGGCCCCGGCGCGTGCACCAGGGACAGCCGCCGTCCGCCCGCGGAGGGGTGCCGTTCCAGGAGGTGCTGCACCTCCTGGAGCACCAGGCCGCCCTGGAGCACGGAGGGGGCCACGGCCAGGCGGCCGCGCTCCGCCTGCAGCAGGCGGCGGTGGCTGTGCACCTCCTGGCCCAGGCGTTCGGAGAGGAGGACGATGCGCCGGGCAGCGTCCTCGGTGCGCACGGTGCCCTCGGACAGGCCCTCGGACCAGCCGTGGAGGCCCTGGAGGATGTTGGCGATGTCGTGGAAGAAGAGGCGCTCCAGCACGTCCCGGCGGCGCTCGGCGCTGATGTCCCGGAAGGCCACGGCGAGGAGGCGGTGCCCCTCCACCCGCATCCGCCGGGCGGTCACCTGGAATTCCCGGGCCTCCCACTGCCCGCCCCGGCGGAGGGACAGGTGGCATTCCCCCTCTTTCGGGCCTTCCCCGTCCAGGGCGGCCAGGAGGGTCAGGACGAGCCCGCAGTGGGCGCAGGCGAGAGAGGTCCCGCAGCCCCCGGGGCCCTCGGGGGCATGCACGCAGGCGAAGGCCTCCCCGGGCCGGGCGCCCCGGAACCGGGCGCCTCCGTGGGGGCCCAGGGCCTCCACCAGGTCCGGGCTGGCCGCGAGGATCTGGCGTTCCTCGTTCAGGATGGCCACCTGGCCGTGGAGGCTCTCGAGGAGGAAGGCCACCAGGGGGCTTTCGCGGGCCACCTCCACCTCCCGCTGGAGCCGGTCCGGGGCTGCGCGCCGGGCGGGGGCGAAGTGGGTGTCCACGGCGGGCGGGGAATTCGGGGCTTCGGGCATGGGGGGAGCTGCCAGGGTAGACCCCGGGCCAGAGTCCCTGCAATACCAGGAGGGGCGTTGTGATTAGGCGGGATTTGCCCGATGCAGGGCCGCCAGGGCCCGGTCATGGGCGCGGGAGAGGAAGGTCAGGGCCGCCGTGGCGCCGATCAGGGCGCAGGCCATGTCCCACTGGGTGTCCCAGGGGTCGCCCTGGGTGCCGAGGAAGGCGTCCGCCGCGCTGCCCGTCCAGACCGCTGTCTGCCACTCCACCAGCTCGTAGGCGGCGCTGAGGCCCAGGGCCATGGTGATGAGCACGGCGACGGACCAGCCGCCGGGCTTCAGGATGCCCTTCCGGAACAGCACCTCCCGGAAGAGGAGCACGGGCACGAAGCCCTGGAAGAGGTGCCCCAGGCGGTCGTAGGGGTTGCGCGCGAGATGCAGCCAGCCCTTCACCCAGTGGCCCGCGGGCACCTCCGCGTAGGTCCAGTGGCCGCCCACCATGAGCACCAGGGCGTGGAGGGCGATGAGTCCGTAGAGCAGGTCCGTGAGGGGGAAGCGCCGGTGGGTGGCCACGAGCACCGGCAGGCCGAGGATCACCGGCGCGTTCTCCATGAACCAGGTGAACCGGTCCGCCCGGGGGGACCCGCCCAGCAGCAGGAAGGCGGCCAGCACCAGGCCGGCCAGGACCAGGGGGAAGCGGCGGGTTCGCATGGGCACCTCGGGAGGAGCCTATCCTGGAACCCGGCGTCAGGAGGACGGCATGGATCTGGGCATCCGGGGGAAGGTGGCCATGGTGGCCGCGGGGAGCAAGGGGCTGGGCCGCGCGGCGGCCCTGGCGCTGGCGGCGGAGGGCTGCGCCGTGTCCATCTGCGGGCGCGGGGCCGAGGCCCTGGCCGCCACGAAGGCGGAGCTGGAGGCCCTGGGCGTGCGTGCCCTGGCCCTGGCCGCGGACGTGACCTCCGCCGACGATCTGGCCGCCTGGCACCACGCCACCGAATCGGTGCTGGGGCCCGTGGGCATCCTCGTCACCAACACCGGCGGCCCCAAGGCCGCGGGCTTCGACGGCCTCTCCGACGCGGACTGGGCCGCAGGGGTGGAGTCCACCCTCATGAACGTGGTGCGCATGACGCGCCTGGCGCTGCCGGACATGCGGGCCCGGGGCTGGGGGCGCGTCGTGCACATCACGAGCCTGGTGGCCAAGCAGCCCTACCCCCTGCTCACCATCAGCTCCACCCTGCGGGCCGGGCTATCAGGCCTGACCCGCACCCTGGCCCTGGAGACGGCCGCCGACGGCATCACCGTGAACGCCATCCTGCCCGGCCACGTCATGACCGACCGCCAGACCCATCTGGCCGAGGTGAAGTCCGCCGCCGAGGGCATCACCGTCGAGGAGCACTTCCGCCGCCAGGCCGCCGCCATCCCCGCCCGGCGCATCGGCCGCCCCGAGGAGGTGGGCGCCGTCATCGCCTTCCTCTGCAGCGCCCAGGCCAGCTACGTCACCGGCCAGAGCCTCCTGGTGGACGGCGGGCTGGTGCAGGGGACGTTCTAAAGTTCAAGACGGGCCATTCTGGAAGCCAGATCTCCGGGGGCGACGAACAGGAACGCGCGCCCTTCCTTGATCTTTTCGAGGAGCCCCAGTTCCACCAGCTGGAGCAGGTCGGTGCGGGCCGTCTGATAGACGACACCATGCGTTCGCTGGTGCGCCTCGATGGGGTAGCCCGCGCCCGGGTGCTTCAGCGCATGGGTGAGCAGGGCCTTCTGGCGGTGGTTGAGCCTGGCGCGCAGCGCGGGGGATTCCGCCAGCAGGCGCTCCAGGCCCCGCTGCTCCCTGGCCTTCAGGGCGAGGTAGTCGTGGAGGCTCTGGATAGCCTTCCGCATAGTGGCCAGCTGATGGATCAGGAAATAGGTGGTGTCACCGCCATCGGTTTCGGTGAAGAGGTAGGCCCGTCCATATTGCGCCGGCGCCTTGCGGAGGATGTGCGAGATGGAGATGAACTCAGCAAGCCAGTACCCGCTCCGCAGCATGGACCAGTAGAAGAGCGCCCTGGCCGTCCGCCCGTTCCCGTCTGCGAACGGGTGGTCGTATCCGATCATGAAGTGCAGCAGGATGGCCCGGAGGACCGGATGCACGAAGGGACGCTGGTCCTCTCCGGCATTGGCGAAGGCGCAGAGCCTCTCCAGGCGCTCCGGCAGTTCGCGGTGGTCGGGCGGCTGGTGGAGGATGCTGCCATCGTCGTTATTCACCACATGGATGTCGTTCGACTGGCGCAGCCTGCCGACGTCCCGGGGATCGTCCAGGGTCCGCTCAGACACCATTCGGTGGATCTCCAGCAGCCGCCCCGGGGTCATGGGCTCGTTCCGGGAACCCTGGATGGCACGCATGGCCAGGTAGTTGTTGAAGATCATCTGCTCGCTTCGGTCTTTCGGTGCCCTGCCGGACCGGAGCATTTCGGCGGCCACCCTCCGGGTTGTCGAGGCACCCTCGAGCTGGCTCGATGTGATGGCCTCCTCAATGACCGATTTGAGGAGATACCTATCCCGGGTGGCGGGCGTGGCGGTTTCGGTGGCTGACTTGATCTCCCCCGCCGCATCCTGGTCGATGTGGTGCAAGTCGATCTGGACGGGCTCGGGGACGCCGAAGAAGAAGGGGTGTCCCTTCTTGTCCAGCAGCGGGAGGGGCTTCAGGAGGGCTTGCCGGGCCCACTTGACACCCAGCCACCACCGTTCGTGGTCCAGGCCCTCCGGGGGATCTCGATGCCTCAGTTCATCCCAGTGAAGGTAGGCGTCTTTGACGAGGGGGCCCGTCTGGGATTCGAGAATTTTCTGGACGTCACCAGGTTCAATGATTGAAAAAAAGCTGGATATGTCTGGGGGAGAATGGGGGAGCTTCATGACCACCTACTAATTGATAATCCAATTAGGAATTTGTTGGTAGGTTACGGCGGGATGAAGGGGGTGTCCATGAAAAACTAAAATTTAAGTTAATTAGTATTAAATTGACACATCGAACGAATCCTCTGGGCACTGCCCCCGGCTGGGGGCTGATGCAAGGGGTCTTCCAATGAGAAACGCCGGCCCCTTGGCCGGCGTTTCTGCGCAGGGCATGGCGCTCAGGCCTTGAGCGCGCTCACGGTCTGGAAGTAGTGGGCGAAGGCGGCGATGCCGCCGGAGGCCTGCTCCCAGTCGTAGTTCTCGTTGGGGGCGTGGTAGCCGTGGCTGGGGAGGCTCAGGCCCAGGAAGAAGACCTGGCAGCCCAGGATGTCCTCCATGGTCTTCACGGCGCCGATGCTGCCGCCCTCGCGGGTGAAGCAGCAGGGGGCGTTGAAGGCGAACTGGTAGGCGTCCTTGATCGCCTCGGCGTAGGGGCCGGTGACGTGGCCCTTGAAGGGCGCCAGGCCGTGCTCCTCGTGGAACTGCACGTCGGGGAAGCGCTCCTTCACGAAGGCGCGGATCAGGCCGATGGTCTTGTGCTCGTCCATGTCCGGCACCAGGCGGCAGCTCAGCTTCACCTCGGCCCGGGGCGGCACGGCGCTCTTGATGCCGGGGCCCGTGTAGCCGCCCACGACGCCGTGGACCTCCATGGTGGGCCGGCCCCAGACGCGCTTCATGACCTTGAGGGGATCCTCGGTGCGCATGCCGGTGATCATGTGGTCCTTCTTGAAGGTGGCCACGCTGAAGCCCGAGCGCTCCCACTCCTCCAGCTCCTGCTTGGAGGGCTTCACCACGTCGTCGTAGAAGCCGGGGATCTTCACCTTGCCGGTCTCGCCGTCCATCATCTCGGCCACGACCTTGATGAGCTCCGACAGGGGGTTGCGGGCGGCGCCGCCCACCACGCCGCTGTGCAGGTCGTGGTCGGCGGTCTCGAGCGTGAGGCGGAAGCCCTTGAGGCCCCGCAGGCCCGCCGGGGTGCTGGGCTTGCCCCGGGTGATCCAGACCGTATCGCTCACCACGATGGCGTCGGTCTTCAGCCGGTCCTGGTGGCGGTTCAGGCCGCCCTCGAAGCTGGGGGAGCCGATCTCCTCCTCCAGTTCCCACAGGAAGTGGATGTTGAGGGGCACGCCGGCGCGGCGGGCCGCCAGGGCGCCGAAGAGGGCCGTGACGGCGGGGCCCTTGTCGTCCGTGCTGCCCCGGCCCTTGTAGGTGTCGCCGTCCACCACGAAGGTGAAGGGGTCCGCCAGCCACTCGGGCTCGTTGGCGGGCTGCACGTCCATGTGGTTGTAGACGGTGATGGTGCGCTGGCTGGGATCCTCGCCGAACCAGCCGTGGATGAGGGGATTTCCGCTGGTCTCCAGGATCTCGGCCTTGCCGCCG
>DASVZU010000103.1:0-2343 GCA_036391515.1 Holophagaceae bacterium | reverse complement strand
GGTCGCTGGGCGAGCGAGGCGAGGAACGCGAGGGAGGCTCCGGCTCCACGAGCCGCAGGCGAGTGGGAGGCACGCAAAGCGTGCCGTCAGACGGAGGGCGTAGCGGCATCGCCCTCCGCCTATTGGGCCCTGCACCGCAGGGCCCTCCTGTTCGCAGGCTCACAGAGGCGGAGCCTCCCCACCGGCCCTCGCCCGGAGGGAGAAAGCCAGGTGGGCGCCCCGCGGCGTCACGGCCCTTGAACGATGTCCCGCATCGCCCTGCGGGCCCTTCCCTCTCGGTATCGCCTTCGGCGATACGCGAGACATAAAGATATCTGCGGGGCATCCCACCTGGCTTCCTCGCGGCCCCGTCGGGGTTTTGTTAGGCACTCTCAGCCCCAGCCCAGCTCCTCCAGCCGGTCCTCGCCGATGCCGAAGTGGTGGGCGATCTCGTGGATGACGGTGGTGGCGATCTCCTCCCGCAGCTCCGTCTCGTCGTCGCAGTCCTCCAGCAGGGGCCCGCGGTAGAGGGTGATGCGCGGCGGCAGGTCCCCAGGCTGCGGCGGCCCCTCCGTCAGCGGCCGTCCCGTGTAGAGCCCGTAGAGGGTCTCGTCCTCCGGCACCCCCAGCTCGTCCAGCAGCGCATCCGGCGCCCAGTCCTCTACCACCACCGGCACCCCATCCAGGTACGGCCGGAACTCCGCCGGCACCATCGCCAGCGCCTCCTCCACCAGCCTGCGGAACGCCCGGTCCGAGACGTGCATGGGAGGATCCTACGCCGGCCTGGATCAAGGGCGAGGAGGATGTCGGCCCGCCATCGTCGGAACACAGAGGACACGGAGGGCAGCAGAGGACGCAGAGGTAAGGCCGGATCGGCCCACCCCCGGAGGGCGCGGGTCCCTTCCCAGGCCTTCCCCGCGGGATGGATGCAGGCGGATCCTTAGCCCAAGTGGTTTTCTGTGTCCTCTGTGGGAGTTCTGTGTCCTCTGTGTTCCCGCCCTCTCCGCGCCACGTGGCTCACAGCCCGTCCAGGGGGCTCGCCACGCCCCGGCCGCCCCGGTTCAGCACGTGGGTGTAGATCATCGTCGTGGCCACGTCCTTGTGGCCCAGCAGCTCCTGGACGGTGCGGATGTCGTAGCCTGCGGCCAGCAGGTGGGTGGCGAAGGAGTGGCGCAGCACGTGGGGCGTCACCGGCTTGACCAGCTCCCCGGTCCGCGCCGCCACCCGGATGGCCTTCTGCACGCTTTCGGGCTGCAGGTGGTGGCGCCGCGTGAGGCCCGAGCGGGGATCCACCGAGCGCTGGGCCGAGGGGAAGACCCACTGCCACCCCCAGGCCCGCGCGGCCGTCGGGGCCTTCCCCGCCAGCGCATCCGGCAGCCAGACCTCGCCGAAGCCCTCCGCCAGGTCCCGCTCGTGCAGCGCCTGCACCCGCGCCAGGTGAGTGCGCAGGGGCCCCACCAGGCGCTCCGGCAGCATCGTGATCCGGTCCCGCCCCCCCTTGCCGTCCCGCACGACGACCTCCCGGCGCTCGAACTCCACGTCCTTCACCCGCAGGCGCAGGCCCTCCATGAGGCGCATGCCGGTCCCGTAGAGCACCCGGGCGACCAGGGCCATCCCCCCTTCCATCTGGTCGAGGAGGATCACCACCTCCCCCGGCGTGAGCACCACCGGCAGCCTCGGCTGCCGCTTGGCCTGGACGATCTCCGCCAGCCAGGGCAGGTCCACCGCCAGCACCTGCCCGTAGAGGAAGAGCAGCGCCGCCTTCGCCTGGTTCTGGGTGGAGGGCGCCACCTTCCGGTCCACCGCCAGGTGGCTCAGGAAGGCCTGGACCTCGGGGGCCCCCATCTCCCGGGGGTGCCGCTTCCCGTGGAAGAGGATGAACCGCCGGACCCAGTCCACGTAGGCGTCCTCCGTCCGCAGGCTGTAGTGCCGCACCCGCAGCTGCTCCCGGAGCTGGTCGAGCAGCCGCGGCGGCGGCCCTCCCACCGCCCCGTTCCGTCCCCCACCGGTCTGCCTATTCCCGTCACCCACGGCGAACGCTCCGATCCCCCCGGTTCGCCCATCACGCTAAGATCAGCACCGATCTTCCAGCAGAACAGGCAGGGGCTGATTGAAGCTATCGCTTTTTTTTCGCCCGTCAACCCCCCGCCCCCGTTCGCCCATTTACCCCGACACCCGAACCGCCCCACCCCGTCCACCCCACCCAATCCCCCTCGACTAGGCGAACTCCACCCCTTACCCACCCTCCGTCCAATTTTTGTTAGGCCGCACAGTGGATTCGCGCTCGATTCACAATGCAACCAATCGCCTGGTGCACCTCGTCAAATGGGATCAAGCCGGCACAGAGTGGGTTCACTCTGGCCT
>DASVZU010000102.1:0-31074 GCA_036391515.1 Holophagaceae bacterium | reverse complement strand
CCTCTTCGCCCGGCGCATCGCCTACCAGTTCGACCTCAACCTCATCTTCGACGACATCTTCGGGAGCACCCTGAAGGGGAAGTGGCAGTCCAAGACCGAGGTGCTGGCGGGCCTGGCCCGGCAGGGCACCATCTGGCCCGGCGGCGTCTTCATCGGCGACCGGGGCGTGGACATGGAGGGCGCCCGGCGGCACGGCCTGGAGGCCATCGGGGTGGGCTGGGGCTACGGCACCCGGGGGGAACTCGAAGCAGCGGGGGCCGACCACATCTTCGACACGGTGCCGGACCTGGATGCCTGGCTGAGGGTGCGCTTCCCCCAGCCGGAGATCCACGACGCCTTCACGCGGTCGGAGTAGCCGGGGCTCAGCGGCCGGCGGTGGCCCAGCGGGTACCCGGCGGGGGATCGAACCGGAAGGTGGCCGGCGAGGGGGTGGGCGGCACCCGCGGATCCACGAGTTCCAGCCGCTGCCGGGCGCCAGTGGGATCGGTCCAGGCCAGCGCCTTGAGCAGGCCGTTGCGGCCCTCCACCCGCACCTCGGGCAGGCCCGGCTCCCGGGGGACGAGGCGGATCGCCTCGCCGGGCAGCGCCTCGGGACGGAAGAGGGTGTCGATGCGGGCGGGTTCCAGGAGGAGGCTCAGGAGCGGAAAATCCCGCACCGCCTGGACCAGATCCATCCGCTGGGCCGTGCGCGTGTCGGGATCGTACTGCACGAGCTCCCGCCCGTCCGCCAGCACCCGGAGGCCGGAGGCGTAGTCCACCCGCAACCGCCCGCCTCGGGCCAGGACCAGGGTCCCGGTCTGGCGCAGCCTGCCGAAGACCGCGCTGTCGCTGTCCTGCGTGAACCGGGCCGCCAGGGCCGGCTTCCGGGGCAGCTCCCGCCACCAGGCGGGCAGCGCGGCGGCACAGGGCAGGGTCGTCAGCAGGACCAGGACGAGCCGGCGCACTCAGGACCGCTTCAGCTCGACGGTGAGCTTGGCCGTGGCACCCTTCGCGGGCGCCGGCCGATGGATCTGCCCCTCGGCCACCACCTCGCCCCGGGTCCGGAGCTGCACCACCACCTCCAGTTCCTGTTCCTCCAGATCGCCCGGCACCTCCAGGCGCAGCACCGAAGGCGCTCCGGAGCGGCCCACGAGGGTGAGCTCTCCCAGCAGGGAGCTGATGGCCTCCTTGGCGTCGGGAGTCTTGACCTTGGGTGCGGGCTTCCGGGCCTCCACCTTGAGGCCTGCCAGCGCGGCCAGGGGATCGGCCTTGGGACGGGCGGCCGGTTTCGCCTCCGGCACCACCGGCCCGAGGGGGGGGATGGGCGCCATCACTGCGGCGGGGGGCTCGGCGGCCTCCGCGGCGGGAGGTCCGACGGGGGCCTCCTCGGGCGCCGGCACCTCGTCGAGGGTCGGCAGCTCGCGGGTCTGCAGGGCCGCTGCGATCTCAGGGGAAGCCTCCGGCGCCTCGGTGCCTTCGGGCGGCTCCGGAAGTACGGGAGCCTCGATGAAGAAGCTGTCGTCGTCGTCATCGTCCGCCAGGGGCCCCGGCGGCAGTTCTGCGGCCGCGGGCCGGGGGGGTTCCATGTCCAGGAGATCGGTCACCGAAGGCAGGTCGGACAGGGTGAGGGCTTCCACGCTGGGCCTGGGGGCCGGGGCCGGAGCGGCCGCCGGAGCCTCCACCACGGGCTGCCCCTCCCCGAGCACGTGGGTCTTGATGTGGGACAGGGCGAGCCGGGTGATGCCCCGGAGGGTCTCGAAGACCCCCGATCCATCCGAGGCCACGGACTGGAAGCTGGGCACGCCCCGGGCGTTGAAGATCGACTCGAGCTCCTCCACGGGCACCACGTTCTTCAGGTCCCGCTTGTTCCACTGATAGACCAGCGGCAGGTCCTCGATATGGAGGCCCAGCTCCTTGAGGTTTTCGGCGAGGTTCTGGTAGCTCTCGCGGCAGGCATCCAGCATGGCGGTCTGGCTGTCCACCACGAAGACGATGCCATCCACGCCCTTGAGCACGAGCTTCCGGGTGCTGTTGTAGAAGACCTGGCCAGGCACCGTGTAGAGCTGCAGCTTGGTCTTGAAGCCGCCCACCATGCCCACGTCCATGGGCAGCAGGTCGAAGAAGAGCGTGCGGTCGGTTTCCGTGTTGAGGCTCACCATCTCGCCGCGGGCCTTCTGGCTCGTCTTCCCGTAGATGGTGTTGAGGTTGGTGGTCTTCCCGCACAGGCCCGGGCCGTAGTAGACGATCTTCGCCGTCATCTGCCGCGTGGCGTGATTGAAGAAAACCATCCTTGAGTCCTCGTTTCGGGGATGGGAAAGCATAGCCCGGGCCGAAGCCCGGGCTCAACCTAAGTTCCCGTTGCGAGGAAGAATTAAGGGAGGGTCTTCAGGGCGGCCAGCACTTCCTGGGCATGGCCCGCGGGGTTCACGCCCTCGAACACCTTGCGGATGAGGCCCGCGCGGTCCACAAGGAAGGTGGTGCGCTTGGCCCAGCCGAGCACGGGCATGCGCACGCCGTAGGCATCGATGATGCGGTGGTCCGGGTCCGCCACCAGCCGGAAGGGGAGGTGGAACTTCTCCGCGAAGGCCTTGTGGCTCGCAACATCGTCGGCGCTCACCCCCAGGATCACCGCCCCCGTGGCCTGGATGGCGGCATAGCCGTCCCGGAAGCTGCAGGCCTCCGTGGTGCAGCCGGGGGTCTCGTCCTTGGGGTAGAAGTAGAGCACCACGGGCTTGCCCTTGAAGTCGGCCAGGGCGATGGGACGGCCATCCTGGTCCTGGGACTGGAACGTGGGGGCGGGCTGGCCCACGGCGGGCATGGCAGCCCGGGCGGAGCCGGCCAGCAGGGTGAGGATGGACACGAGGGTTCCTTTCAGGAGCGGGCGCATGGGCCTCCTTTCGCTCGAAGGCGGGGATTCGCCATACTCGTTCAGATGCCGCGGAAGGTCCATCCGGTTCGCGGATTCGCAGGAGCGGGCGTGACGACACGGCTGGCGGTGATCCCCGGGGATGGCATCGGCCCGGAGGTGGTGGCGGAGATCCTCCCCGTGCTGGACTGGGTCCGCGCCTCGGGACGGGACCTGGCATGGGACGTCCACCCCTGGGGGGCGGAACGCTTCCTCGCCACGGGGGAGATCCTGCCCGAGGCGGCCTTCGAGGCCATCCGCGACCGGACGGACGGCATCCTCTTCGGCGCCGTGGGCGACCCGCGGGTGCCCGACGGCCGCCATGCGGAGGGCATCCTGCTGCACCTCCGCCGCGAGCTGGAACTCGTCGTGAACAGCCGTCCCTGCCGCCCGATCCTGGAGGCCCACCTCCCCTTGAAGGGTGTGGCGGCGGACCAGGTGTGGATCGAGGTCTACCGCGAGAACACGGAGGGTCCCTACTGCCTCAAGGGGGTCTCAGAGCCCGGCCGGGCCACGGACTTCGCCGAGCACTCAGAGCCTGCCGTGCGGCGGCTGCTGGGCGCCGCCTTCGCCCGGGCTGCGGAACGCGGCTGCGCCCTGACCGTGGCCCACAAGGCCAACGTCCTGAAGCACGGGCACGGCCTCTGGATGCGCGTGTTCGAGGAGCTCCGCTCCGCCTACCCGGAGGTGCCGGCCCGGGGGATGCACGCGGACGCCCTTCTCTGTGCCCTGGTGCAGGATCCACGGCCCTTCGGCATCATCGCCGCGGACAACTACCTGGGCGACCTCATCAGCGACCTGCTGGCGGCCTTCCAGGGGGGCATGGGCGTGGCCCCATCCCTCAGCTGGGCGCCGCACCGCCCCTTCCGCTGCGCCGCCCTGGCCGAACCCGTGCATGGATCCGCCCCCGACCTGGCCGGCCGGGACCTCGCGAATCCCACGGGCATGTTCCTCAGCACCGCCCTGCTCTTCCGCCACCTGGGCTGGGCGCCGGAAGCCCAGGCGCTCGAGGCGGCGGTGGCCGACGCCCTGCGGGCCGGGGCCGCTACCCGCGATCTCGGGGGCACCCTCGGCACCCGCGCCATGGGCGCGACCATCCGCACCCGCCTGGCCTGAAGACCGGAAACGTAGGCTCAACAGCTCCGCATCACGCCGATGAGGACGCCCTGGATCTCGACCCGGTGGGGGGCATAGTGCTTCGGCTTCAGGTCGGGATTGTGGGGCACGAGCCAGACGCCTTTCGGATCCCGCTGGAATTCCTTGAGGGTGACCTCTTCGCCGTCGAGCAGGGCCACCACCCGGTCCCCGTTGCGGTACTCACCCTTCCGCTGGAGGACCACCAGGTCCCCGTCCAGGATGGCGTCATCCACCATGGAATCCCCCCGCACCCGCAGCACGAACACCTCGTCCCGCTGCCGGTGGATGCTGTTCGGCACCTCGATGGGCAGAGCCCGGCTCTCCGGCAGGAGTGGGGCTCCCGCGGCCACGTCGCCGCAGAAGGGGATCAGTCGCATGGCCGGGGCCTGCGGCACCGGCGGGTTCGCCTCGCCCCGGTCCATGGCCTCGCCGGCCGCCTCCCCGACAATGGCCGCGGACACCACCAGGTTGTTCCCCTTGCCGTGGCTCCGGACAAGGAAGCCCTTGTCCATGAGGTGCTGGACATGCTTGTGGATGGTGGACACCGCGCTCGAGCCCACGCCCTTCGCGATCTCCGAGAGGGTGGGACTCCGGCCCTCCTCCTGGAGGAAGGTCCGGATGAAATTGAGGACGGCCTGCTGCCGCTTGGTGAGATCGCTGGCTTTCATGGAATCCAAGGTAGGACCCGCCCCGGAACGGGTCAATCCCTTTTTTTTCGCTTTATTTCAGACCCGCGAACGCCTCCCGTGAAAACCCCTCAATAGAACCCTCCCGCGGGCTCTGGCATACTGGCGGATGGCCTTGAGGGTCAAGCATTTGCGCCCTCCACGTCCTCTTTCCGCCCTCCTCGACGCGCGCGTCCTGATGAGAAAGGAGTCCCCATGACTGCCACCCTTGCCTCCCCTGCCGTGTCTGGAGGGGCGAAAACCCGGATCAATGATTTTTCCATCCAGGTGGCTACGGTCAACGGATCGGGGTCCCAGACGGCGAACACCGTCCTCCTCCGCGCCATCTTCCAGATGGGCGTGTTCGTGAGCGGGAAGAACCTCTTCCCCTCCAACATCGCGGGCCTGCCCACCTGGTTCACGATCCGCGCCAGCGCCAAGGGCTACGTGGCCCGCAAGGCGACGAACGAGATGCTGATCCTCATGAACCCCGAGACGGCCAAGGAGGACATCGCCAAGGCCGACTCCGGCGCCCTCGTGATCTACGACGAGCCCCTGCAGCTCGACAAACTCCGCGCCGACCTCACCTGCTTCCCCGTGCCCTTCCAGAAGCTCGTCACGGCCTCGTGCCCTGAGCCCAAGCTGCACAAGCTGGTGAAGAACATGATCTACGTCGGCGTGGCCGCGCGGATCCTGGGCGTGGACATGGAGGAGGCCAAGAAGGCCATCGCCAAGCAGCTGAAGGGCAAGGCCAAGGCGGTGGAACTCAACCAGACGGCCGCCATGGCCGGCTACGACTGGGCCATGGAGAACCTGCCCGACCAGGACCACATCCGGGTCGTGCGCGACGACAAGACCCAGGGCCTCATCATCGTGGACGGCAACGAGGCCTGCGCCCTGGGTGCCATGTTCGCGGGCGTGACCGTGGTGGGCTGGTATCCCATCACCCCCGCCTCCAGCCTCGTCGAGACCTTCATCGAGTACGCCGAGGAGTACCGCAAGGATCCCAAGACCGGCAAGTCCAACGTCGCCATCGTGCAGATGGAGGATGAGCTGGCCTCCGCCGGCGTGGTGCTCTCCGCCGGATGGGCGGGCGCCCGGTCCATGACCTCCACGGCGGGGCCCGGCATCTCCCTCATGAGCGAGTTCCTCGGCCTGGGCTACTACGTCGAGGCCCCCGGCGTCTTCTTCAACGTCGCCCGCACCGGCCCCAGCACGGGCCTGCCCACGCGCACCCAGCAGTCCGACATCGAGATGTGCGCCAAGGCCAGCCATGGCGACACGCTGCACATCAACCTCTACCCCGGGAACATGGAGGAGTGCTTCCAGTTCTCCTACGACGCCTTCGACCTGGCCGAGCGCTTCCAGACCCCGATCTTCGTGGTGACAGACCTGGATCTCGGCATGCAGAACTGGGCCTCCAAGCCCTTCGCCTACCCCGACAAGCCCTACGACCGCGGCAAGGTGCTCAACCAGCAACAGCTGGCCGAGATCAAGGACTGGGGCCGCTACAAGGATGTGGACGGGGACGGCATCTGCTACCGCACCCTGCCTGGCACCCCCGGCGGCAAGGGCGCCTACTTCACCCGCGGCTCTGGCCACAACGAGTACGCCCTCTACTCCGAGAAGCCGGAGGACTACGTCGCCGTCGTCGACCGGCTCCGCAAGAAGTACGAGACCGCCAAGTCCCACGTGCCCAAGCCCGTGTTCCGCAACCTGGGGTCCGAGAAGGGCATTCTCGCCTTCGGCTCCAGCGATCCTGCGGTGGTCGAAGCCCAGGACATCCTCGCCGAGAAGGGCGTGAAGACGGACTACATGCGGCTCCGCGCGCTGCCCTTCACCGCCGAGGTGGATGCCTTCGTGAAGGAGAAGAAGGTGGTCTACGTGGTCGAGCAGAACCGCGACGGGCAGATGACCAACCTGCTCCGCGAGTTCTACCCGGAGCACGCCACGAAGTTCAAGAACGTCCTGCACTACGACGGACTCGCCATCGACGCGAAGTGCATCGTGGACCAGATCACCGCCTTCGAGCAGAAGTAGAGAGGAGCCTGACATGTCCACCGCCACCCCTTCCGCTCCCACCAACAAGCTCGGCATGACCAAGCAGGACTATGTGGGCTCCAAGTCCACGCTGTGCGCCGGCTGCGGCCACGACAGCATCACCGGCCAGATCATCAACGCCGCCTTCGAGATGAGCATCGAGGGCCACCGGGTCGCCAAGTACTCCGGCATCGGCTGCTCCTCCAAGACCCCCGCCTACTTCCTGAACCAGGGCTGGGGCTTCAACAGCGTGCACGGCCGCATGCCCGCCATCGCCACGGGCGCATCCCTGGCCAACCGCAGCCTCATCAACATCGGCGTCTCCGGCGACGGGGATTCCATGTCCATCGGCATGGGCCAGTTCGTCCATGCCGTCCGGCGCAACGTTCCCATGATCTACATCATCGAGGACAACGGGGTCTACGGCCTCACCAAGGGCCAGTTCTCCGCCACCGCGGACAAGGGGTCCCACCTCAAGTCCGGCGCCGTGAACAACCTCCAGCCCATCGATCCCTGCACCCTGGCCATCGAGCTGGGCTGCGGCTTCGTGGCCCGCTCCTTCTCCGGCAACCCCAAGCAGCTGAACGCCATCCTCAAGGCCGCCTTCGCCTACGACGGCACCTCGGTGATCGACGTCATCAGCCCCTGCGTCACCTTCAACAACCATGACGCCTCCACGCGCTCCTACAAGCACGTCAAGGACCATGACTTCCCCCTCCACGACCTGGGCTTCATCCAGTACTCCGAGGTCGAAGACGTGGAGATCCCCGCCGGCGAGACCGAGATCGTGACTTTCCCCGACGGCTCCAAGGTGGCCATCAAGGCCATCCACGAAGGCTACGACCCGACGGACCGCTACACGGCCATGAAGGCCATCCACGAGTCCATGCAGAAGGGCGAATTCCTCACGGGCCTGCTCTACATCAACCCCCAGAACGCGCCCCTGCCCGAAGTCCTGAACCTGGTGGACGAGCCCCTGGTCAGCCTGCCCGAGTCCGCCGTGAAGCCCGGCCCCGAGGTGCTGGCCGCGATCATGGAGACGCTGAAGTAGGCCCCGCGATCCCCCTGGACGGCCGCCTCCGGGCGGCCGTCTGCGTACGGGGGCGCATTGACGGCCGGCCCGGGCCGGGTACACTGGAGGTTCGTGGGCCTGTAGCTCAGCTGGGAGAGCGCTGCGTTCGCAATGCAGAGGTCGTCAGTTCGATCCTGATCAGGTCCACCAGTCAGTCACAAAACGGGCGGCTCCGGCCGCCCGTTTTGTATGCTGGAGCCATGATCGGACGCCTGCGCGGGGAACTCATCCAGAAGTTGCCGAACCTGGCCCTCGTCGAATGCGGGGGGGTCGGCTACGCCGCAGCCATCAGCCTCTCCACCTACGGCCTGCTGGCGGAGCCCGGGGCCGAGGTCGTCCTCCACACGGAGCTGCTGGTGCGGGAGAACGAGATCTCCCTGCTGGGCTTCGCCACCATCCAGGAGCGGGAGCTCTACCGGCTGCTGATCAAGGTGGACGGTGTCGGGCCCAAGCTCGCCCTGGCTGCCCTGGGGGCCCTGCCCCTGGAGGACCTGGTGCTGGCGATCCGCACCCGCGACGTGAAGGCCCTCACCCGCATCCCGGGCGTCGGGAAGAAGACGGCGGAGAAGCTGTGCTTCGAGCTCTCCGAGAAGATGGGCGGGATCTCCGGCCTGTCCGGGCTGGGCGGCTCCGGTGCCGCGGGCGACCCGTGGGAAGCCGATCTCCGGTCCGCCCTCGTGAACCTGGGCTTCAAGGAGGAGATGGTCCTGCCGGTGGTGGCGGAGCTTCGGGACGAGAAGCCGCCCCTGGCGGAGGCCATCCGCCGCTCGCTGAAGGCCCTGCAACGATGAGCACCCGCATCCTCTCCACCTCCGCCCTCGTGGGTCCGGCCCTGGCCGATCTGGGAGCCCGCTTCCCCGACCTCCGCATCGCCCCCTTCCGCTCCCCTGAGTGGACCGCGGCCCTGGCGGAGGCCGAGGCCCTCGTCGTCCTGCTCTCCGAACCCCTCGTCGAGGCTGATCTCGCGGCCGCGCCGCGGCTCCGCGCCATCGGAACCTATTCCGTGGGCGTGAACCACCTGCCTCTGGCGACCTGCCAGGCGCGGGGCATCGCCGTGGTGAACACGCCGGGCGTGCTCACGGATGCCACCGCGGATCTCGCCCTGGCCCTGCTGCTGGCGGTCACCCGCCGGGTGGCCGAGGGCGAAGCCCTCGTGCGCTCCGGGGCCTGGAGCGGCTGGGCGCCGGACCAGCTGCTCGGGCCCGGCCTCGCCGGCAAGGCCTGCGGCATCCTCGGCAGCGGCCCCATCGGCCGGGCCTTCGCCCGCCGCGTCTGGGCCCTGGGCATGAAGCCCCTCTTCTGGGACCGGGACGGCTCCGGCGGCTCCGTGGACTTCGGCCCCGATCACGCGCAGCGCCTTCCCCTGGCGGACCTGCTGCCGCGCAGCGCCGTACTGTCCCTCCACTGCCCGCTCACGGAGCAGACGCGCGGCCTCCTCGACCGGTCGGCCCTGGAACGGCTCCCCGCCGGTGCCGTGGTGATCAACACCGCGCGGGGCGGCATCCTCGACGAATCCGCCGCCATGGCGCTCCTCGCCTCCGGCCACCTGGGCGGGGCGGGCCTCGACGTCTACGCGGGTGAGCCGACCGTGGACCCGCGCTGGTTCGGGACGCCGCGCACCGTGCTGCTCCCGCACCTCGGCTCGGCGACGGTGGAGACGCGCGAGGCCATGGCGAGGCTGCTCTGCGACGGCCTCGCGGCGGCGCTGGCTGCCCCCCGGTGATAAGCTGGAGCCCCACCGCGAGGACTCCCATGGCACGCCCCTGGCTCAAGCTGCTCGACCCCGGGCTGACCGCTCTGAAGGAGAGGGCGGGCACCGCCTTCGAGGAGCGCCTCGGCCTGGCCCGCGCCCTCAACGGGCGCGGACGCCACGCGGAAGCGCGCGAGATCCTCGACGGCCTCCTGGCCGAGGACCGGGCCCACGGCGAGGCCTGGTTCGAGCGCTTGCTCTGTCACGGCGACCATGCGCCGGAGGAGGAGGGGCTCGAGCTTCTCGCCCAGCTGGAGTCCCTGCGGGACGAGGCCCCCAAGGACAGCGCCCACCTGCGGAACCTGGGCTACCTCCGCCTGCTGCTCCAGGATCCGGATGGGGCCGAGATCTCCCTCCAGCAATCGCTCGCCCTCCAGGGCCAGGATGCGAAGGCCCTGGAGTTGATGGGCCTCATGCACCTCCACCGCGGGCAGGCCGCGGAGGCCAAGGCATGGCTGCTCAAGGCCCTCAGCCTCCAGCCGAAGGATCCGCGCACCCTGCGCCTGCTGGCTATCGCCCTGGAGCAGATGGGTGACTGGGCGGGCGCCGAAGCCCAGCTGGTGGCCGCGCTCAAGGCCGACGAATGCTACTACTGGGGCTGGCACGCCCTGGGCGAGCTGCTGCTCAAGCGCGGCGATCTGGAGGAAGGGCTCCGCTGCATCCAGAAGGCCCGGAGCCTCCATGTCGGCGATCCCGCCAGCTACTTCATCCTCGCTGAGATCTTCAGCGAGCAGGGCCACCTCGAACTGGCCCAGGGCCAGCTCCACACCCTCATGCTGCTGGCCCCGCCCGGCCCCGTCCTGGCGGAAGCCCAGGCCCTGATGGGCGAACTGCGGCGCGACATGGGGGACCGCGACGGCGCGGTGTCCTACTTCAGCCTTGCCACCGAGACGGATCCCGACGCATCGAACCCCTGGGCGGCCCTGGGCGACATGGCCCGGGAGGAGAACCGCTGGGAGGACGCCCTGCGCTGCTATCGCGAGGCCCTCATGCGTGAACCCGACGCCTCGGACCTCCAGGTCCAGCTCGGGTACGCCCTCCTCGAATCCAAGCAGAGCACCGCCGCCGAACAGGCCTTCCTGCAGGCCCTGGAACTCGACCCCGGGGAATACAGCGCCTACCTCGGGCTGTCCGAGATCTACCGGTTCGCCAACCGCCGTGAGGACCAGATGGGCATGGTGGACCAGGCCATGGCCCTGGCGCCCCAGGATGCCGATGTCTGGAACGCCAGGGGCGTGGCCCTGGAGGTGACGGAGCGCTGGAAGGAGGCCACGGAGGCCTATGAGAAGGCCCTGGCCCTGGAACACCATCACCGCAAGGCCGCCAACAACCTGGGCTTCGTGCTGGAGAAGCGCATGAACCACGGGGAGCCGGAGCTGCGCGGGCGGGCCGTGGAGGCCTGGAAACAGCGCCTCCTCATCTGCCGCGACGAGGGCCAGAGCCTCAAGATGGCGACCGACCACCTGGCCCAGCTGGGCATCAGCGAGGACACCATCCGGGAGTGGCTCAGGAATGAGCTCCTGGTCCCGGATGTCGAGGTCTGATGTCACAGAGGCGTCACCCCCGTGTTTCAGGGGAGTTACGGGTTCCCTGAATCCCCATGTGGAAAAGCCTGTGGATTTTCCTTCCCCTCAGAGCCTAAATCCAGTGCATAGATGAACTTCGCAGGCATACTGCACACGAAAATAGGCATATCAAATCAAATATTTTCAACACTTAAATAGATTATTCGGAAGTCGTATTTGAGGACACCCCCGGCCAGGGTTTTCCACATTTTCCGCTTTCTTTCGCATTGACACACGAAAAGCCCTTGGACACCGGCAAAGGAGGGGCGAAAGGCCCCCGGGGGACCCTCCCCGTCACACCAGTTCCGCGGCCTCCTTCAGCTGGACGCTGACCAGCCGGGAGCAGCCCGCCTCCTCCATGGTCACGCCGTAGAGGGTGTCCGCAGCCACCATGGTGGGCTTCTGGTGGGTGATGACGATGAACTGGGTGTCCGACTTCATCTTCTGGACCAGCGCGGCGAAGCGGCCCACGTTGGCCTCGTCCAGGGGGGCGTCCACCTCGTCCAGCACGCAGAAGGGGCTGGGCTTGAAATGGAAGATGGCGAAAAGGAGGGAGATGGCCGTGAGGGCCTTCTCGCCGCCGCTGAGGAGGGTGAGGGCCTTGGCGGTCTTCCCCGGCGGCTGGGCGGTGATCTCGATGCCGCACTCCAGCAGGCTCTTGGGGTCCTCCAGGCTCAGGTGGGCGCTGCCGCCCCCGAAGGTCTCGCGGAAGACCTCCGAGAAGCGGGCGTTCACGAAGTCGAAGGCCTCCCGGAAGCGCTCCTCGCTGGTGGCGTTGATCTCCTGGATGGTGGATTCCAGGTTCCCGATGGCCGAAGTGACGTCCGCCCGCTGCTCGTTCATGAAGGACAGCCGGGTCTCCGCCTCCTCCAGCTCCTGGATGGCCAGGGGATTCACGCCGCCCAGCTCCAGCCGCTTGCCCTGCAGCTCGTTCAGCCGGGTCTGGTGGACGATCTCGCCCTCGGCCCAGGCTTCCCGCTCCGTGTCGCTGATGCCCGCCAGGAACGTGGGGATGTCCGTCCCCAGGGCCAGCTCGACCTCCTTGGCCAGGGCCTCCTGGCTGCCCTGCACCTGGGCCCCGTGGAGCAGCACCTCCTGGTGCTGGGCCCGGGCGTTCTCCAGGGCCTCCTGCAGCTCCCGGGCCGATCGCTCCTGGACCCGCAGCGTTTCCGCATCCAGTTCGAGTCTCGGCTGGGCCTCCCGGGCCTCGTCCTGGACAGCCTCACGCTGGGCGAGCAGGGACTGGCTCTCGCCTTCCAGCTCCTCCAGGCGGCGCAGGCAGCCCTCGGCCCGGGAGGCGAGTTCCTGCATCTCCCCTTCCTGGCGCTGGCGCTCGGCCTCCAGGTCGAACCGTCCCCGCTGGGCCAGCTGAAGGTGCCGCTCGTGGCCGTCCCGCTCGGCCCAGGCGGCGTCGCGGGCCCGGGCGGCCTCCAGCCGGCGTTCCCGGGCCTCGTCCAGCCGCTGACGCGCCTCGCGGACCCGGCCTTCGGCCTCCTGGATGGCGGTCTCCAGGGCGGCGTCCACCGCCTCCTCGGGATGCTCGTCCAGCTCCCGCAGGAGGCCCTGCAGGCGCTTGATCTCCCCTTCGATCTGGGACCAGAGGGCGTCCGCCCGCTCGCTCGCGGCCCGGATCTCCTGGAGCTGGGCCTCGGCCGAGGTCTTCTGGCCGCGCAGGCTCTCGGCCCGGGTCCGGGTGGTCCGCAGGTCGTCCTCGATCTCCTTGAGCCGCTCCCGGGCCTCCCGGGCCTCGTCCCCGCCCTTCCCGCGACGTGACTCCAGCTCCTCCAGGCGGTCCAGGAGCGCCTCGCGGGTGGCCCGGGCCTCCTCCTGCTCGGCGCGGAGCTTCAGGGGCGAGGCCGCGGGGGCGGACACTCCCAGCTGGACCGGCCCGTAGGGCAGCCGCACGAAGGCGGGCGAGACGAAGGCGAGGTCGGGATGGGTCTGGGCCAGGCCCGGCAGGTCGGCGTCCGCGCAGCGGAAGGCCCGGTCGAGGAGGCCGCCCAGGGGCCGCTCGGCTCCCGACCAGCGGAGGCGTTCGCGGAGGGCCTCGCATCCGGCAGGGCTGGCGGGCGGCTCCCCGGCGCCCTCCAGGGCGAGGAGGAGGTGGCCCGGGGCCTCCGCGGCCCGGCCCAGGAGACCCGCATCCGCGGCCAGGGCCTCGAGCCAGGAGCCCAGGAGGCGCTCCACGTCGCCCCGGACGGTCTCGTCCACGATGAGCTGCTCGACCAGCGGACGGGCCCGGAGCCCCTGCTGCCTGAGCCATTCCAGGCCCGACTGCATCCCCGCATCGCCGAAGCTGCGGGCCAGCGAGTCGGAGATCTGCCGCAGGCGGCGCTCCGCGGCGTCCAGCTCGGCCTCGGCCCGATGGTGCTCCTGGGCCAGGACGCGCTGGGCCTCCTCCAGGGACTCGGTACGGCGCCGCTGGACCTGGGCCGCTTCCTCGCCCTGCTCCAGCTGCTCGAGGAGGCCCTCGAGCTGCCGGGCGACCTGGGCCGCCTCCTCCTGCAGCCCCTCGAGGCGCGGCGCCCGGATGGATTCCTCGTGGTTCAGGGCGTCCAGACGGCCCTCCAGCTGCGCGATCTGGCTGTGGAAGGCCAGGCGCTGCTTCTGGCGGGCCAGGGCCTCCTGTTGAGATTCCGCCTTCCGCTGCCGGTGGGCCTGGAGCTCGGATTCCTCGTGGCGGAGCCCCCCCTGGGCCAGGGCCACCGCCTCCTCCACCCTCGCCAGTTCCGCCTCCCGGGCCGCCAGCGCCTGCGCGGCCTCCTGGAGCTGGGCCTCCAGGGCCTGGAAGGCATCCCCGGATTCCGCGAGCCGGGCCGTGAGGGACTGGAGGTGCTCCTCGAGCCGGGTCCGCTGGTCCAGGGCCTCGCGCCGGCGGTCCTCCTGGAAGCCCCGCTCCTGGTCCGCCAGCTGCAGGCGCTGGTCCAGGCCCAGGATCCCGCTGGACCGGCGGGCCTGGGCCTGCTGCTGCTCATCCACGGACAGGCGGAGCGCCTCCACTTCGGAGGCCTTTTCCGAAACCTGGGCGGTGAGTTCCGCCACCCGGCGCTCGGCAGCATCCAGCTGGTCGAGGATGCGCTGCTTGGCCTCCTCGAGTTCCACGGCCTTGCCGGCCAGGAGGATGCGCTGGGCGGCCTTGATCTGGGCATCCAGCTCCTGCGCCTTCCGCGCCCGGGCGGCCTGGCGGCGCAGGGAGTCCATCTGCTTGTTCAGCTCGAAGAGGATGTCGTCGAGGCGCTGCAGGTTGCCCTTCGTCTCCTCCAGCCGCTTCTCGGCGTCGGCGCGGCGGAGCTTGTAGCGGGTGATGCCCGCGGCCTCCTCCAGCAGGAGCCGCCGGTCCTTGGGCTTGCTGCTGAGGATGAGATCGATCTGCCCCTGCTGGATGAAGCTGTAGGCGCGGGTGCCCATGCCGGTGTCCAGCAGCAGGTCCTGGACGTCCTTCAGCCGGGCCTCCCGGCCGTTGATGCGGTACTCGCTGCCGGAGTCGCGGTAGAGGCGCCGGGCGATGGCCACCTCGCGGGTGGCGCCGGGCAGAGCCGGATCGGGCATCTCCAGGACCAGCTTCACCTCGGCCAGGCCCATGGACCGCCGGGTGGCAGTGCCCGCGAAGATCACATCGGCCATCTCCGAGCCGCGCAGCATGGAGGGCCGTTGCTCCCCCAGCACCCAGGCCAGGCTGTCCGAGATGTTGGACTTCCCGCAGCCGTTGGGCCCCACCACCGCCGTCATGCCGCCCGGGAAGCTCAGCTTCTGGGCCTCGGCGAAGGACTTGAATCCGTGGAGTTCGAGGGAGATTAGGCGCACGCGGTCAGCGCTCCAGGTGAAAACGGCGGGAACATCTCCCCCCATCATTCCATACCAACCGTGACGCCCGTCCCCTTGGGAATCGGACCGAAGCCCGGTAGACTCGTCACTTCCCCTGGCCTGGAGTTCGCGTGCATCCCTTTTCCAAGACGAGGCCCCGACCGGCCGTGGCCCTGACCCGGTCCGGGGGGTGCCCCGGACGAGGGAGCAACCGGTGAGGCTGCCCTTCCTCCAGGCCCAGGACCCTGCCCTGCTCTGGGTGGAAGGGCATCGCATCCAGGCGGGCGCCCACCTCCGGCCCCTCGCGGGCCTGCCCACGGAGGACCAGCTGGCCCAGGCCCTGGCCGCCCTCCCCACCGGACCCACCCGCTGGGTGGTGGATGATCTCTGGGTGCCCTCGGTGCTCCTCCGGGATCTGCCCGACCTGCCCCGGGGCGCCGAAGCCCAGGAAGCCTTCTTCCGGTGGCGGTTCGGCCAGACCCTGGCCCTGGAGGAGCCCCACGCCGTCCAGTCGATCCCCATCGAGTCGGGCACCTGGCTGGCCGCGGGCATCCGGGAGGACCTCCGGGAGGCATGGATCCAGCTCAGCCTGCGTCTGGACCGCGGCATGCGGGCCCTGACGCCCCGTTGGCTGCACCTCTACAACCAGCTGGCCCCGGGCCTCGAGCTCCCCGGCCTGCTCCTCTCGCTCAGTCCCATGGGTGGGGACCGCTACGCAGGCACCCTTGTGGCCTGGGGCCGCACCCTCTGCCTGGTCCGGCAGTGGGCGGAACCGCTCTCCCCCGAGGGCTGGAACGAGGAGCGGATCGCTCCCAGCGCCGCCTTCCTCCAGCGGGAGGCCCGCACGCCCCAGCAGATGCTGGTGTGGGGGGCCCGGACCTGGCCCGAGGGCATGGTGCCCGTGCGCTGCCTGGATGACCGCGTCCCGGCCGGAGAGGTGCACTGATGGCCGTTCCAGTCCTCGGCCTCAACCTCGCCCCCCACCCGAGCCTGTGGCGCCAGCAGCACAAGGCCCTGGGCTGGGCCGCGCTGGCCGCCGGATCCCTCTTCCTCCTGGGCGCTCTGGGCTTCACCTGGCGGGCCTACTACCAGGCCCGGCGGGCCGGCCGGGACGCCGTCACCCTCACCGAGGAGGCGCGGCGGGTCGCCCGGCGGGAGCAGGAGATCCAGGGCACCCTCCAGGACATCGACGCCACGAAGGAGCAGGCCCGCTGGAAGCTGGCGGAGCGGATCCTCCAGGAGCGGAGCCTGCCCTGGTCCCGGCTCACCACCGAGCTGGAGCGCTGCATGGTGCCTGACATGCGGCTGCGAACCGTGCAGCGGGTGCGGGGCGCGGAGCAGCAGGTGGTCATGAAGCTCAAGGGCGAGGCCCGCACCGCCGCCGCCGAGAGCGCCTTCATCGCCGCCCTGGGGAAGGCGCCCGTGTTCGACCAGGTGATCCTGGAGCGGGAGGCCGAACGGCCCGGCGGCGGCTGGGACTTCGAGCTGACCCTCCCGGTCGTGGCCATCCCTCCCCCCTTCCAGCAGTCGGCACCCGCCCCCGTGAAGAAGGGCGCCCCGGCGGCCCCGGCCGCGCCGGCCTCCCCGGCGCCGCGGCCCCTCCCGGCCGTCCCGCCCCCGGGACCTGGCGCCGCCGCGAAACCCGTCCCGGCCCCAGTCCTCCAGACGACGGCCCCGGATGCCATCCAGACCCGCCCCGCCCCCATGCCCCGCCACCGGGTGGGCCGCATCCGGCAGAGGCCGCGCGACGACGGGAGTCCCGAATGAGCGCCTCCCTCCGCGCCAGCCGCATCCGTCTCGCCGCCGGCGGCCTGGGGCTGGCCCTGGGTCTCGCCGTCACTGTGTTCGTGCTGCCGGACGCCTCCCAGCAGCTCACCCAGAAGCGCCAGGCCAAGCGGGAGGCCGAGCTGGCCCGCAACCGGCAGGCCCAGCAGCTCGCAGACCTCCAGCAGCTCTCCGAGCGCATCCGCCGGGGCCGGGAGACCCTCGCCAGCCTGGAGGCCCACCTGCCGAAGGGGTCCACGGGCGAGCTCCAGTGGGACCTCAGCAAGACCCTGCACAAGCTGGCCGACAAGAACGGGCTGCGGCTCCAGACCGTGAAGTACGGGCAGGCCAGCCGGGAGGGCACCAAGGGCTCGGGCCTCGAATCCATCGAAGTGGAATTCGTCGCCGTGGGCCTCTACGCCAACCACAAGGCCTTCATGCTGGACCTGGAGGGCTCGGGCCTTCCCTTCGCCGTGCGGGACGGCCGCCTGGAGGAGAGCCCCGAGGGGGCCCGCCTCGACATCGTCCTGCGGGCGTTCCGCAAGGCCGGCACCCAGGAGCGGGAGGACGAGTCATGAGCCCGGCGACCCGTCCCTTCGATGCCAAGGTGATGCTGCAGGAGCTCCGCGGCAACCGGAAGACCCAGGCGGCCCTCGTGGCCTTCATCCTCGTCATGGCCTACATCCTGTGGCCGGAAGCCCCCAGGGCCCGCCGCACCGGGCCGGACCGCGCCGCCGGCAGCATGGACCCGCGGCAGCTGCAGGGCCTGCGCAAGCTCCCGGACCTCGCCAGCCTGGACAAGGCAGGCGAGCTGCCCCGGGATGCGAAGGTCCAGCGGGATCTCTTCCTCTTCGAGGCCCCGCCCCCGCCGCCGGCCGCCAAGGTGAAGGCGCCCCCGCCGCCCCCGCCGCCCACGCCGGAGCAGCTGGCCGCCCAGAAGCTGGCCCAGGAGAAGGCCGCCGAGTACGCCGGGCGCCCCCAGAACCTGCGCTACCTGGGCTTCTTCAAGGGCAGCCCCGCCGGCGTCGTCGGCGCCTTCATGAAGGGCGAGGAGCCCGTCACCCTGGTCCAGGGGACGGTGCTCAGCGACCGCTGGAAGCTGGTCTCCGTGCTCGACACCAAGGCCGAATTCCAGAACACCAAGTACCCGGACCTGCGGATGGTGCTCGAGGCGCGTGAAGCCTCCGGCGGCCCCGTCACCAACCAGTTCTGATCCGAAGGACGATCCCGATGCAGACCCCCTCCTTCGCCTCCGCCCGCCGCATCCTCCTGGTGACCGCCGCCCTGGCCCTCGGCCTGGGCTGCGCCCTGCACAAGGCCAACCAGGCCTACGACGAGGGCCGCTACGACGATGCCGTCGTGGCCTACCGGCACGTGCTGCAATCCGACCCCGCCAACGTCAAGGCGCGCATCGGCATCCGCCGGGCTTCCCAGCAGGCTGCGGAGGCCCACCTCGCCCTGGCCCGCGAGGCCGAGCACCGGGGCCTGGATGGCAACGTGGAATCCGAGGTGCGCAAGGCCCTGGTGCTGGATCCCGACAACCAGATCGCCCAGGACTGGCTCATCCGCATCCGCGACAAGGCCGCCAAGGCCAAGGAGGAGGCGGACGCCGCCGACAACCTCGAGCTGATGAAGGCGAAGGCCGACGCCGAGAACCCTCTCCAGCTGAATCCCCGCAGCCTCGAGGGCATCGACCTGAACTTCAGTCGGCGCACCAGCCTGCGTGAGATCTTCGGGACCCTGAGCCGGGCCACGGGGGTGAACATCATCCTCCACAGCTCCTTCCAGGATGCCACCGTGTCCATCGACCTGCGGGGCCTGCCCTTCCAGAAGGTGCTCGACACGCTCATGCTGCAGAACGACCTGTTCTACAAGGTGATCGACAAGAACACCATCATGGTCTTCAAGTCCACGCCCCAGAACCGGGAGCAGTACGAGAACCAGATCCTGAAGACCTACTACCTGTCGAACGCCGAGCCGGATCCCATCCGCTCCATCCTCACCACGCTCAACCCCCAGCTCCGGGTGTTCACGGACAAGCGCATCAACGCCATCATCGTGAAGGCCAAGCCCACCGAGCTGTCGATCGTGGACCAGGTGATCCGCACCCTCGACAAGCCCAAGGCCGAGGTCATGGTCTACCTGGAGCTGATGGAGGTGACGGAGAACAGCCTGGAGCAGGTGGGCCTGCTGCCGGTCATCAATGCCACCGACACCACGGGGGTCTACCGCATCGGCGCCACCACCGTGAACAACACCACCGGGATGAACACCAACTCCGGCCTCACGAACATCAAGCGGGCCGACATCCGCGTGCTGTTCCCGAACCTGGCCCTCGATGCCCTGAAGAGCAGCGGCGATGCCCGCCTGGTGGCCAGCCCCAACATCCGGGTGCTCTCCGGCGAGTCGGGCGAGATCAACATCGGCGAGAAGATCTCCACCACCCAGAGCCAGCTATCCCTGCCCACCACGGGCACCACCGGCACCACGGCCAGCGCCTCGTCCCTGCTCGGCGGCGTAGGCCAGACCTCCTTCTCCTACGAAGACGTGGGCGTGAAGATCAAGGTCGAGCCCCGCGTGAACAACGACGGCGACATCACGCTGAAGATCGACACCAAGGTCACCACCCTGAAGTCGGGCTCCACGCCCGGCCGCCCGGACCTGGGCAGCCGCGAGATCAAGACCTCCGCCCGGCTGCGGGACGGCGAGACCGCCATCTTCGGCGGCCTGCTCAAGGATGAGGAGCAGAAGAGCCTCCAGGGCATCTGGGGCCTCTCGGATGTCCCCCTCCTCGGCCGCCTCCTGGGCAATACCCGGAAGAACAAGGCCAAGACGGACGTCATCCTCACCATCCGGACGGTGCTGGTCCGGAAGCCGGTGATGACCGAGCAGGACATGGCTCCCTTCAACCCGGATGATGCCACCTCCCGCAGCGGCCCCTTCGCGCCCAAGGCCAAGGCCGCGGTCCTTGGAAACGGCGCCGCCCAGCCGGCCGCTCCAGCGACCGCCGGCGCGCCCAAGCCCGCCGCCCAGCCCCAGGCTCCCGCCCAGGCACCCGTGCCGACGCCCCAGCCTGATGCCATCCAGGACAAGAAGGCCCCTGCGCCCGGCGAGGATCTGCGCCCGCCCACGGCCTCCGACCTGGTCTTCTTCATGTCTCCCGTGGCCGCGGAGATCCACCCCAAGGAGCACGTCCAGATCTCGCTGACCGTGAGCGGCGGCAAGGGCCTGGCCTCGGGTTCCCTCGACCTTCGCATCCCGCCGGGACTGCGCCTGGTCTCCGTCACGCCCGGCGAATTCATCACCAACGAGGGCGGCACCTTCGAACAGAACCCGGGCAAGGACGGCGCCCTGAAGATCGTGTTCAGGCGCAACCCCGCCGGCATCGATAGCGGACTGTTCGCCACCCTCGAACTGGAGGGCCTCACGCCCGGCAACGCCCCCGTGCTCATCCAGGGCGGCCAGTTCATGGCCGGGAACAACCCCATCACGGGCCGCTGGTCCAACGCCCTGGTGACCGTGCAGTGAGCCGGAGGAACGGGTTCACCCTCCTCGAACTGGTCGTTACGGCCACGGTGCTCCTGATCCTGGCCTCCGTCACGGTCCCCCTGGTGAAGAACGGCCTGAAGCGCCAGAAGGAGATCGAGCTGCGGCGCGATCTCCGGGAGATGCGCACGGCCATCGACGCCTACAAGCGGGATGCGGAGCAGCAGAAGATCAAGGCCCCGGCACCGGAGACCAACTTCTACCCCGAAAGCCTGGAGATGCTGGTGGAGGGCGTGCCGGCCGCCGGAACCGGGACCTCCACCCGCAAGATCCGCTACCTGCGGCGGATCCCCATGGATCCCTTCACCGGGAAGCCGGAGTGGGGCCTTCGCAATTCCAACGACGACGCCAACAGCACCAGCTGGGGCGGCGGCCATGTCTATGATGTCTACAGCCTCGCCCCCGGCACCGGCATGAACGGAATCCCCTACCGCGAGTGGTGAATTCGCGGATTGCACCTTCCCCCGGACCGCGCTAGGATTGGGGTTCGGCATGGCCGGAACCCGCGGGAACCGGACAGCTCTTTCAAGCGGATATGGCGGAATTGGTAGACGCGCTAGTTTCAGGTACTAGTGTTCACAAGACGTGGGGGTTCGAGTCCCTCTATCCGCACCACCCTTCGGCCCGCCCCGCGGGCCGAAGTCTTGAAAACCGAAGCGCCTGGCTTTCCCAGGCTCGACCCATCCTCGGTACGGGACTGAGGATCCTCGCCGAAGGCGATACCGGCCACGCGCAGCGTTGGCGGCAGGGTGACGGGTGAACCCCCGAAAAGGAGCCGGACATGGCCCTGAACGTGGAACAGAAGAAGATCATCATCGACGACTTCAAGCAGCACGAGTCGGATACCGGCTCGCCCGAGGTGCAGGTGGCGCTGCTCACGAAGCGCATCAACGACCTCACCGAGCACTTCAAGACCCACGCGAAGGACTACCACAGCCGCCGCGGCCTCATGATCATGGTGGGCCAGCGCCGCCGCCTGCTCGACTACCTCAAGAAGAAGAGCAAGGAGCGCTACGCAACGCTGATCGACCGCCTCGGCCTCCGCCGGTAGACCGCAGCCGTCCCGAAAACGCCCGCAGTTGCGGGCGTTTTTCGTTATGTTCAAGGGATGGATCTGCCGCCCTTGCCCCTCCCGGAGCATCCGAATCCCTACACCACCACTGGACGCCGGCCCATCTACGACTCCCCGTGGATCCGCGTCCGGGAGGACCGCTTCCGCCACCGCCGCGGCGCCGAGGGGCGCTACGCCATCTGCGGATTCCACCGGACGGCCTGCGGCGTGCTGGCCCTGGACGAGGCCGACCGCGTGGTGCTCGTGGGCCAGTGGCGCTATCCGCTCGAGCTCTACTCCTGGGAGATCCCCGAGGGCGGGGGCGAGCTCCACGAGAGCCCCTTCGAGGCCGTCCGGCGGGAGTTGGCCGAGGAGGCCGGTCTCCAGGCCCGGGTCTGGGAGCCGCTCTGCTTCTTCCACCCCAGCAATTCCTCCACCGAGGAGGAATCCTTCCTCTTCCTCGCCACGGGCCTCTCGGCCGCTGAGGGGCACCATCCCGAGGATGACGAGGAGCTGATGCTTCACCGGGAGCCCTTCGCCCAGTGCCTCCAGCGGGTGCTCTCCGGCGAGATCACCGACAGCCTCACGTGCATGGCCCTCCTGGCTCTCCAGGCGCGCCGCAGCGGCGTGGCGGCGGCCCTCGACTCCGCGCTGGCCGAGCGGTTCTTCCAGCGGCCCGACGAGCATCCCTCCGCGGGCCGCAGGCGCTGGCAGAATCTGGGTGAGCCATGATCCTCTCCCTCCACCCCGAGACGCCCCAGCTGCGCCACCTGGAGCGCATCGCCGAGATCCTCCGGCGGGACGGCGTCATCGCCTATCCCACCGACACCCTCTTCGGGCTGGGATGCCTGGCCTCCCGGAAGAAGGCCGTGGATCGCATCCTCCAGATCAAGGGGCGGGATCCGAAGAAGCCCATGTCCATCCTCTGCTCGGACATGGAGATGCTCTGCCGCTACACGCGGCACCTGGACACACCTACTTTCCGGCTGCTGAAGCAGATGCTCCCGGGCCCCTACACCGCCCTCCTGCCCGCCAGCCGCGAGGTGCCCCGCTACCTCCAGAACAAGCAGGTGGTGGGCCTGCGGATCCCTGACCACCCCTTCTGCCTGGGCCTCACGAAGCTCCTGGGCGAGCCCATCATCACCACCAGCGCCAACCTCTCGGGCCAGCCCACGCTCAATACCGCCTGGGAGCTGGAGGAGGAGCTGGGGCACGCCCTGGATCTCGTCGTGGACTGCGGGCAGCCCCTGGGCCTGGGCAGCACCATCGTGGATCTCACCGGCGAGGAACCGGCCCTCGTACGGGAGGGCGCCGGTCCCTGGCCGGTCTGATCACTTCCCGGCGGCCATGACCCGGGCCTTCCTGAGCAGGGCCTGGTAGCCCTCCTCCGTGAGCACGCCATCGCGGCGGAGGGCCTCCAGGCGGTCCAGGGTGGCCGGCAGGTCCAGGGCTGGCCGGGCCGGCGGGGGAGGCGGCGCGGGGGTTCGGTCCGCCTCGGCCAGGCGGCGCCCCAGGCCGGCGCACCAGGGGGCGTAGCGGGCCACCACCTCCCGCTCGCCGTCGCCCGCGAGGGTCTGGTGGAAGGCCGCCAGCAGTTCCCCCGATACCGCGTCGACCAGCTTCAGGTCGAAGGTCAGGCTCGCCGCGCCCGAGAACATCGCATCCGGCGCTTCCGCCGCGGCATCCACCACCCGGGCCTCCACCAGCACATCCCCCTCGACCGTCGAGACCCGGGCGATCCCGCCGAGCCCCCGGCGCAGGCCCTGGGCCAGCGTCTCCCGGAATTCATCCTTCCGGCCCTCGACGAAGGCTCGGTCGTCGCGATCCCGGGTCTTCCCCAGCCAGGCCGGCGCCTCCCAGGCCTGGATCCTCAGGGTGCGGCCACGGAGGACCAGCCCGGGCTTCACCCACTCGAAGCCCTGTTTGGGGAGGCTCCGGAACTGGACCCCCGGGCCGAACCAGGCGGGATCGAGCAGGCCCCCGTCCAGGGTCTGGGCCGCCAGCAGGGCGGGCGCGAGGAAAAGAAGGGCGGCGGGTCGCATCAGCACTCCGGAAGGTTGACGGGGAAATCCAGCGGGACCTCGGGCACGTGGGTGGCCAGGCCCCCCCGGGCGGTCTCCTTGTACTTGCTCTTCATGTCGGCGCCGGTGTCGCGCATGGTCCGGATCACCTTGTCGAGGCTCACGAAGTGGCGGCCGTCGCCCCGCAGGGCCATGCGGGCGGCGTTGATGGCCTTCACGCTGGCCATGGCGTTGCGCTCGATGCAGGGCACCTGCACCAGCCCGCCGATGGGATCGCAAGTGAGGCCCAGGTTGTGCTCCATGCCGATCTCTGCGGCATTCTCCACCTGGTCCGGCGTGCCCCCCATCACCTCGGCCAGGGCCCCGGCAGCCATGGAGCAGGCCACGCCCACCTCGCCCTGGCAGCCCACCTCGGCGCCGCTGATGGAGGCGTTCTCCTTGTAGAGGGCCCCGATGGCCCCGGCCGTGAGGAGGAAGCGCACCACGCCGTCATCCGTGGCTCCGGGCACGAAGCGGCGATAGTAGTGCAGCACGGCCGGGAGGATGCCCGCCGCGCCGTTGGTCGGCGCCGTCACCACGCGCCCGCCGGCGGCGTTCTCCTCGTTCACCGCCAGGGCCCAGAGGCTCACGAAATCCATCGCCATGAGAGGATCCCGCTCCCCCGCCTCGGGGCTGGCCGTGAGTTGCCGATGGAGGCCGGGCGCCCGGCGGGCCACCTTCAATCCGCCCGGAAGGATTCCATCTGTCGCGCACCCCCGCACGACACAGGCCTGCATGACGGCCCAGATCCGCAGCAGCTCGGCCCGGACCTCCGCCTCACTCCGCCAGGCGCACTCGTTCCGGAGGGCCAGTTCGCTCACACCGAATCCGTGGGTGCGGCAGAGGTCGAGCAGTTCCCGGCCGCTCCTGAAAGGGAACGGGGGCTCGGGACGCGTGGCCCCGGGCCGGGTCGCGCCCTCCTCCACCACGAACCCGCCGCCCACCGAGTAGTAGACCCGGAACCCGAGCGAGACCCCTGCGCCATCCAGCGCCGTGAACCGAAGGGCATTCGGGTGGAAGGGAAGGCTCCTGGGGATCAGGAGCAGGTGCTCCGCCTCCCGGAAGGCCACTTCGTGCCGGCGAAGCAGCGGAAGGCGACCGGAGGCACGTACCCCCGCCAGCAGGCCCTCCACGGCCTCCACGTCCACGCCTTCCGGGGTCTCGCCCATCAGGCCGAGGACCACCGCCTTGTCGCTGCCATGCCCCCTTCCCGTGGCGCCCAGGCTCCCGAAGAGCTCGGCCCGTACCGCCTCCACGGATCCGAGCCGGCCCTCCGCCTCCAGGGCCAGGACAAAGCTCCTCGCTGCCCGCATGGGTCCCACCGTGTGGGAGGAACTGGGCCCGATGCCGATGCGGAAGAGGTCGAAGACGCTGAGGGTCATGGGAGGTCCCAGTCCATTGTGGCTGAAATGGCCCCTCGGGGTGGACGGTCCGGCCCCCTGCGGCAGCGCCCTTGGCCCCGGGGTCCAACTGCGCGACTCAATATCCGATCAGGAAGTCCGGGAAGCTCGTCATCACAAGGCGGAATTGGGACAAAAGAATGACGAGCACAAGATCGTCTTTGGAATATATTCTCCGAAGAACCTCTCTCGGGTACCTACCGATGTGCGGGATTGCGGGCCTTCATTCCGATTCAGGCCGGACACCTGCCCTGGATCTCCTGCTGGCGATGGCCGGTGAGCTGAGGCATCGGGGACCGGATGGCGTGGGGCTGTACCTCGATGACGGCATCGGCATGGTGAACACGCGGCTGTCCATCGTCGATCTCGCCGGAGGCGACCAGCCCATCGGGAACGAGGACGGACGCTACTGGGTCATCCAGAACGGGGAGATCTACAACCATCCGGAGTTGAGGCGGGAACTCGAGTCCCTCGGCCATCGCTTCCGGACCGAGTCCGACACGGAGGTCATCGTCCACGCGTACGAGGCCTGGGGCCAGACCTGTCTCGACCGCTTCAACGGACCCTTCGCCCTCGCCCTCTGGGATCGCCAGGAGTGCAGCCTCTTCCTGGCCCGGGACCGGTTCGGGGTGCGCCCCCTCTTCATCGCCCGGTACGGCTCCGATTTCGCCTTCGCCTCCGAGGCCAAGGCGATCCTGCGGCATCCAGGCGCCCGGCGGGAGCTGGACCCGGTGAGCCTGGTGGACACGTTCACCCTCTGGGCGCCTCTGCCCGACCGCACGGCCTTCCCCGGGATCCGGGAGCTGGCGCCGGGCCACTGGCTGCGGATCGGGCCCGGGGACCGGAGGGAGGAGCGGCGCTGGTGGGACCTCCGGTTCACCCCTCCCGGCGACCAGCGTCCGGTTTCCGAGCCGGAACAGGCGGAGGAGCTGGCCTGGCTCCTGGAGGACGCCACCCGCCTGCGGCTGCGGGCCGATGTGCCCGTGGCCGCGTACGTGAGCGGGGGCCTGGATTCCTCGGCCATCGCGGCCCTGGCACGCAAGGCCAGTGGCACGAGGCTGCACGGGTTCGGAATCGGGTTCACGGATCCCCGCTTCGACGAGTCCCCCCACCAGGACCGGATCGCCGCCACCCTGGGGGTGGAGCTGAACCGCATATCCATCACGCCCCCCGACATCGCGGCGCTGTTCCCGGAGGTGGTCACCCTCGCGGAGAAGCCCCTGCTCCGGACCGCCCCTGCGCCGATGCTGGCCCTGTCCGGCCTCGTCCACCGGCACGGCTTCAAGGTCGTCCTCACCGGGGAGGGCGCCGACGAACTCTTCGCAGGCTACGACCTCTTCCGGGAATCCCGGATCCGGCGATTCTGGGCTCGCGAGCCCCGATCCACGCGACGCCCGAGGCTGTTCGAACGCATCTATCCGTGGCTCACCCGGAGCGTCTCGAACGCGCCGGGGTTCACCCGCCAGTTCTTCGGCCAGGGCCTTCTGGACACGGAGGATCCCCTCTACAGCCACCGCATCCGGTTCGGGACCACCGCCCGGCTGCTCCGCTTCCTCGACCCCGCCCTGCTCGGCTCCATCCGGCCGGAGGAGGTCCCGACGGCACGCCTGCTCGGGCAGCTCCCCGGGGGATTCAAGGACTTCAGCGATCTGGCCAAGGCCCAGTACCTCGAGATCGCCACCTTCCTCCAGGGCTACCTGCTCCACAGCCAGGGGGACCGCATGCTCATGGGCCGCTCCGTGGAGGGGCGCTTCCCCTTCCTGGACCACCGCATCGCCGAGTTCGCGGCCGCCCTTCCGGACGCCCTGCGCCTCCAAGGCCTGCGGGACAAGCGCATCCTGCGAAGGGCCATGGCTCCCTTGTTGCCCATCGACATCGTCTCCCGCCCCAAGCGCCCGTACCGTGCCCCGATCCTCGGCGCCTTCATGGGTGCCGGAGCCCCGGACTACGTCGCCGACCTCTTCGAGCCGTCCCGCCTCGCCCTGACGGGCGTCTTCGCGAACCGCCAAGTGGGACTCCTCTGGGACAAGTGCCGCCGGAGCCGGGAGGACGAGGTCAGCGAGATGGACGAGATGGCGTTCGTAGGCGTCCTCTCCATCCAGCTCCTGCACGAACGCATGGTGAAGTCGCCCGGCCTGGCCGCCCTCCCCGAGGTCACCCGCCAGGTCGTGGGCGACCGCCTCGTGACTGGAAGCCTCTGCCAGGAGGTCTGCTGATGGCCAGGCATCACCACCGGCTGGTCCAGGATGGCCTCTACGAATCCGCTCGCCTCGCCGGACACAAGGAGGCCCTGGTCACGGAGGGGGTGCGCCTGACCTTCGCCGAGCTGCTGGATCGCGCCCAGCGCCTGGCCCGGGCCCTGCAGGACCGGGGGCTCGATCCCGGGGATCGCGTGGCGGTCTTCATGGACAACGGGGTGGACGCCGTCGTCGCCATCTACGGCGCCTGGATCGCGGGCGGCGTGGTGATGGTCCTCAATCCCCAGACCAAGTCCACCAAGCTGGCCTTCCTCCTGGCCGACAGCGGCGCACGGGTCCTGCTGGCCCAGGCGAAGCTGGAACGCGTGCTCCTCCGCGCCCTGGAGGAGCTCCGGCCGGGTCTCCCGCCCATCGTGATCATGGCGGGCGGCGATTCCGGGCGTGGGGAGGCGTCTTTCGAAGGCCTCCTGGACAGCCCCGCGGCGGACCCGGCGGATCCGGGGACGGTGGCCACCGACCTCGCCGCGCTCATCTACACCTCGGGCAGCACCGGCCAGCCCAAGGGCGTGATGGTCACCCACCAGAACGTCACCTTCACCCTCGACAGCCTCCTCGAATACCTGCGCCTCGGCAGCGGTGAGCGCATCCTCAACCTCCTGCCGCTGGCCTTCGACTACGGCCTCTACCAGCTGCTGATGGCGGTGCGCCTGGGCGCGACCCTCGTCCTCGAGCAGGGCTTCGAATACCCCGCCCTCATCGAGCGGCGGATCCTCGAGGAATCGGTCACCGTGTTCCCGGGCGTCCCGACGGTGTTCACCTCCCTCCTGGCCCGGACCGCGGGCCGAACCCTCTGCTTCCCATCGGTGCGCGCCGTGACGAACACGGCGGCCGCCCTCTCGCCCGACCTCGTGCCCGGCCTCCAGCGCCTGTTCCCGAAGGCGCTCATCTTCCGGATGTACGGACTGACCGAATGCAAGCGCGTATGCTACCTCGAGCCCGAGGAACTGGCCGCCCGGCCCGAATCCGTGGGGAAGGCCATCCCCGGCACCCAGGCCTTCCTTCTGGACGACGAGGGGCGCTCCCTTGGGCCCGGCGGGACCGGCATCCTGCATGTGCGGGGGCCCCACGTGATGATGGGGTACTGGAACCAGCCGGAGAGGACCTCGGAGATGCTTCGCCCCGGGCGCCATCCGGGGGATCGCGTGCTGTGCACCCACGACCTGTTCCACATGGACCTCGACGGCTACCTGTATTTCCTGGGGCGCAGCGACGACATCATCAAGTCGCGCGGAGAAAAGGTCAGCCCCGTGGAGGTTGAGAATGTCCTGCATGGCATCCCGGGCGTCCGGGATGCGGCGGTGGTCGGCGTTCCGGACCCCACCCTCGGGGAGGCCGTGCGGGCCTTCGTCTCGCTCGGACCGGGCGTCCGGCTCACCGAGCGGGAGATCCGGCGGGCCTGCCAGGAACGGCTCGAGGGGTTCATGGTTCCCCAGGAGATCGTGATCCTGCCTGAGCTCCCCAGGACGGACACCGGGAAGGTCCGGAAGCGGGATCTCCTGGAAGCGAACCTCCCGGCCCGTCCCGGGCCCTTCCCCACCCCAGCAGGATCGGAGGCCCCATGAATCCCGTCGAGCAGCAGCTCCGGACCTTCATCACGGAAAACTTCTTCGTCGAGGACGCGGATCTCCGGGGGGAGATCTCGCTGACCCGCTCGGGCATCATCGATTCCACGGGTGTCATGGAGATCCTGCTGTTCCTCGAGGAACGGTTCGGGATCAAGGTGCCGGATGACGAGATCACGCCCGAGAATCTCGACACCCTCGACAACCTGGTCCGGTACGTGGGCCAGGCGGAGAACAGGGTGTCCGCATGAAGGCCCCCGGCGCCGCCTTCGCGGAGGACCTGCTCGACTTCGACCGGGAAGCGGCGGTGGAGCGCATCACGTCGACGCTCCGCGAGCAGGTCACGAAGCGGCTCCACCGCCGGGGGGTCGTGCTGGGCCTGAGCGGTGGCATCGACAGCACCGTCTGCGCCGCGCTGGCGGCACGCGCCCTGGGGCCGGACCGGGTCCTGGGCCTCCTGATGCCCGAGAGCCACTCGGCGGAAGAAAGCACGCCTCTCGGCCAGCTCGCCGCGGACCATCTCGGCATCCCCACCCTGATCGAGGACATCACCCCCGTCCTGGAGGCCCTGGGATGCTACCGGCGGCAGGAGGCCGCGATCCGCCGGGTCCTCCCGGGCTACGGCGAGGGATGGCGGTCCAAGATCGTGCTTCCCAGCGTGGTGGACAGCGACAGCTACCGGCTGTTCACGCTGGTCGCCCAGTCGCCGGAGGGGGAGCAGGTACGCGTCCGCCTCACGCCGACCGCCTATCTCGAACTGGTGGCGGCGACCAACTTCAAGCAACGCGTGCGGAAGATGATCGAGTACCACCATGCCGACCGCCTGGTCTACGCCGTGCTCGGCACCCCCAACCGCCTGGAGTACGACCAGGGCTTCTTCGTCAAGAACGGGGATGGGGCGGCCGACCTCAAGCCCATCGCGCATCTCTACAAGACCCAGGTTTATGCCCTGGCGGAGTTCCTGGATCTTCCCCGCGAGATCCGCGACCGCCCCCCGACGACGGACACCTATTCCCTGCCCCAGAGCCAGGAGGAGTTCTACTTCTCGCTCCCCTACGGGCTCATGGACCGGTGCCTCTGGGCGCATGACCGACGGCTCACGCCGACCGTGACGGCGGCCGGAACGGGCCTCACGGAGGAGCAGGTGGCCCGCGTCTTCACCGACATCGAGGCCAAGCGGAGGAGCACGCGCTACCAGCACGCACGTCCCCTGCTGGTCGAGGAAGGGGTGGAGGTCGATGCCTGAGACCAGCCCAGGCCAGGCCCTCCCAGGTGCCCGCGCGAACCCGCACGCCCCCCCCGGCACGGCCCCGGTGGAGACCGGCGACCTCGCCTTCCGCCGGGCCACGGTGGCGGACGGGGACCAGATCGCCCGCCTGCATCACCTATGCTCCCAGCTCCAGCCCGGTGGGTTCATGCACAGGCTCGGACAGCCGTTCTTCCGCGCCTACTACCGGATCCTCCTGCCGGACCCCAACACCATCGTCCTCGCCGCCATGGATGCCTCCGGGCGCATCCTCGGATTCGTGGCCGGTTGCGGCGACGCCCAGGCCGAGATGGAGCGGTTGCGCCACCGGAGATTGACACTGCTCCTGTCCTGCCTGCCGCGCCTCCTGCGGAGACCCGCGCTCGTCCACGACCTCTATGCCCGGATCAAGTGCCTGGAGGGCGCCCAGCTGGATGCCTGGGGCGGGCTCCGCGGGTCGCGCATCTCCTTCTGGTGCTGGGATCCGGGATCGTCCGCTTCGAGACAATCGACGGTCCTGCTGCAGCACTTCCTGCAGTACCTGAAGGCGAGGGGCGTCCGGACCGTGCGCTTCGAGGTGGACCGGATCAACCGGAAAGTCGAGATCACCCACAGGCTCATGGGCGCGAAGACCGTGCGGACGGTCCAGGCGCCGGACGGGAGGGAACGGCTCGTCATGGAGCACATCCTGGCCTGAACCGGAGGCGCCTCGCGCCGGGGCCGGGAGCGGCCGACGCCCGGGCCCCGGAAGGATTGTGGATGCCAACACATTCATATATGTTGTATTGCGATGCATACCCCTGTTCCCACAAAAAGGCCCCGGTTCCCGGTCCGCCTCCTTCTGGCCCTGCTCCTGGCCGCCATCCCCCTCCTCGCCGGCCCCGTCCCGGAGGAAGGGGGGAGACACCTGCTCCGGCCGTACAAGACGGACCAGCCCCCCGTCCTGGATGGCCGTCTGGACGATCCCGTCTGGCAGCACGCGACCAGGGTCACCGGGTTCCGGACGTTCATCCCGGAGTTCGGCCACCTCCAGGCGGAGGAGACGATCGCCTACATGGCCTACGACCGGGACAACCTGTACTTCGCCTTCCGATGCTTCGATCCCCATCCGGAGAAGATCAAGGCCTCTGTCGCCAAGCGGGACGACATGGTGCGGGACGACTTCGTCTGCATCAACCTGGACACCTTCAACGACCAGCAGTCCCTCTACGCCTTCTATGTGAACCCGCTTGGCATCCAGGGCGACAGCCGGTTCGCCTCCAACAAGGAG
>DASVZU010000101.1:0-11954 GCA_036391515.1 Holophagaceae bacterium | reverse complement strand
GGGCCTGGTCGAACACCTTGAGGGCGTCCGTCACGTTCGAGAACACCACCTTGGAGGCGCCGGCGATGGTCTGGACGCTGTTCGTGGTGGTACCCACGCTGCCCTTCTGGGTCTCCGCCGCCTGGGCGATGCTCTGGGCCGTGCTGTGCATCTCGGACATGCCCGCCGACATCTGCAGCGAGCCCGAGGCGATGTTCGTCGAGATGGCCATCACCTGCTGCACGATCCCGTGGATGTTCTCCACGAACCGGTTGAAGTGGCCGGCGAGCTGGGCGATCTCATCGGTGCCGTGCACTTCCAGGCGGGCGGTGAGGTCGCCCTCGCCCTCGGAGATGTCCCGCATGCGCCGCTGGATGTTCTCGAGGGGGGTCACGATGGCGTTGCCCAGCAGCCAGGCGGCGACGAAGCCCAGCGCGACCATGAATACGCCGAGGAGGGCCATGCCCCCGACGGCCCCGAGCTGGTCCTGGCGCAGCTTGTCGTGGTTCACCAGGAGCACCAGGTAGGACTTCACCGGGGCCCCGTCGATCTTCACGAGGGAGCCCACCACCAGGTAGCCCTTGGCGTCCAGGAAGAGGTTCTCCTTGCTCATGTCCTTCCCGCCGGCCGCGGCCATGAAGGCGTCGGCGATGGCGTTGACGTCGGCCTCGGCCTTGGCCTTGGACCTGGCCATCACCTTCGTCGCCTTGGTGGCCGGATCGGAGGTCACCACCAGGGCCTGGGTGATGTCGGCATCGTTCTTCAGGGCCTCCAGGCCCCGCTCGACCAGGCCCGTGTCCTCGAACTGGACACCGGACTGGACGTTGTCCGCCACCAGGGAGGCCAGGCTGCTGGCCTTGAGCTTCAGCCCCGAATTGAGGGCCGAGTCGAGCCGCCACACGGAGAAGATGGTGGCCGAGCCGCCCAGCACCACCGCCAGGGCGAGGATGGAGTAGAGCAGCTTCTTTCGGATGTTGAGGTTGTTCCAGAATGCCATGGCCGCCCCTGAGGAGAACGTGATGCCCACGGCATCGGAAGGCGGACCGGCGAGGTTGAATTTCAGCCAGGATCGGATTCCTACCGGAGCGTCACCACCGTGGCGCCGGCCCCCCCCTGGTTCTGCGGGGCATCCTCCACGCGGGCGATGCCCGGATGCCCCCGGAGGGCCTCCCGGACCGCCGCCTTGAGCTTCCCGGTGCCGTGACCGTGGACGATGCGGACGAACCGGCGTCCTGCCGCCAGGGCCTCCTCCACGAACCGGTAGATCTCGCTGTCCACGTCGTCGCTGGCTCGCCCGATGAGGTTGATCTCGGATTCGATATCCAGCGCCTCGGCCCGCACCCGGACCTTCCCGGAGGGCCTGGGAGCGGCTTCCCGGGCCCCGATGGGCTCCAGCTCGCCCACCCGGCATTCCAGCCGGCGGCCCTGGGGAGTCTCCAGGGTGGCCCGGTCCCCCTTCAGGGCCAGGACCTTCCCTTCCACGCCCAGGCCCCGGTGGCGGGCGTGGCCCCCCTCCCGGACCCGAGGGGCCTCCTCCGCGGCCGGCCGGGGGCGCCCGGGGCCCAGCTCGGCTTCGGCGATGCGCCTCAGCTGCTTCACCCGCTCGTGGGCCTCCGTGCCCAGGCGGTCGGCGTTCGCTTCGGTCTTCTGCCGTTCCTTCAGCTCCCGGACCAGACGCTTGCCCTCGTGGTCCAGGAAGTCGAGCACACGGGCCACCTTCTCCCGGGATTCCCGCTGGTGGGCCTCGCGGTCGGACCGGAGCTTCTCCTCCCGCTGCTGGAGGATCCCGCGATCCCTGTCGACCGCGGCTTCGCGCTGGCGGAGGACCTCCGCCTCTTCCTGGATCCGCACCCGCTCTGCCTCCAGCTGCCGCAGGAAATCCCGCCAGTCCTGCTCCCGCCGGCCCAGCACCTTCTCGGCGTGCTCGAGCAGGGGGGCGGGGAGGCCCAGCTTCGCGGCGATGGTGAGGGCCCGGCTCTGGCCGGGCTGGCCCACCAGGAGCCGGTAGGTAGGCGCCAGGCGGTCCTCGTCGAACTGCACGGAGGCGTTCTGGAACCGGGTGTGGCGGAGGGCCCACTGGCTGATCTCACCCAGGTGGGTGGAGCAGAGGATCCAGCAGCGGCGCCGCGAGAGCGTCTGCAGGAGGGCGATGCCCAGGGCGGCGCCCTCCTTGGGGTCGGTGCCCGTGCCCAGCTCGTCCAGGAGAACCAGTCCGCCATCATGGACGTTTTTCAGGATGTCCTTCAGGTGCAAGATATGGCTGCTGAAGGTCGAGAGGCTTCCGGTGATGGTCTGGTGGTCGCCGATGTCTGCGTGGAGGCTGGGAAGGGCCGGGAAGCTGGATCCCTCCCGGGCGGGTACGGCGCAGCCGCAGGCCGCCAGGGCGGTGAGGAGGCCCACGGTCTTGAGGACGACGGTCTTGCCGCCGGTGTTGGAACCGGAGATGACGAGTCCGGGCTTGTCCGCCTCCATCACCAGGTTGAGGGGCACCACAGGATGGGGCAGGGGCTCCAGGCCCATGGCCTCTCGCACCGTGGGGAGCAGCAGCGGGTGCCGGGCCTCCAGGAGGCACAGCCTGCCGGATTTGGGGTCCGGCTCCAGCTCCGGCAGGCGGCCGTCGCAGAGGGAGGCCCAGCGCAGCAGGGCCAGGGCCTGGTCCGCCTGGGCCTGCAGGTCGCGCCAGCGGGTGAAGTCCTCCCGCCGGCCCCGGAGCTCGGCCAGCAGCTCCCTGAGGAAGGCCTGGACGGCCTGGGTGTACTCCCGATCCGCCTCCACGAAGGCATTGTTGAGGGGCACCGCATCCATGGGCTCGATGAAGACGGTGGCGCCGCTGCCGCTGCGGTCCAGCACCAGGCCCGGCACCTGGCCGCGGCGCTCCTGGCGCACGGGCAGGCAGAGCCGGCCGTTGCGCTCCACCACCAGGGGATCCGAGAACGCGTCGGGGCTCTCCCGCAGGAGCTTCTGGAGCTTGTTCTGGACGGCCTGGAGGGCCGACTGCCGCTGCTTGTGCAGCGCGGCGAGGCCGGGGATGCGGAGGGGATCCAGCTGCCCGTCGGCGGTGAAGGCCTTCGCCAGCCGCTCCGCGATGGGCGCGGGATCCGGGAGGAGGGCGGCGGTCACCTGGAGCCGGTCGATGCCCAGGTGGACGCCGGTCGGGACGGGGCGGGCCTCCGGCCAGGCCAGGCCGGCGAGGCTCCGCAGGAGCACGGCCTCGGCCCTGAGGCCCTCCCGCAGCTGCCGCCAGTGCTCCGGCTGCAGCCAGCCGGCAGGATCGAGCAGCTCCGTTAGCGCCTCGTCGAACGGCAGGACCGGCAGCAGATCCGGGGACTGGGCCCAGAGGTCCTGCAGTTCGAGCTGGTGAAGGCGCCGGAGTCCGGCCAGGCCATCCCAGGGATGCATGGCCCCCAGGGCGGTCCGGGCCTCGGCCGTGCGCGCCCCCGCCTGGACGAGGCGCACGGCTTCGGGGAATTCGAGGGCCTGCAGTTCGGGGGTCATGGGAAGGGGAGCGTCCATGGGAGTCGGTCCTGAGTCTTCAGTCCCGCCTGGGTCTTCAGTCCTCAGTCCTCAGTCTCCAGTAAAGCAAAAAGGCCCGCTCACGCGGGCCTTTGAACGCAGCGCGGAGGCGCTGCGCAAGGATCAGCCGAGCATCCGACGCTCCTGCGCGAGGCGCTTCAGCGTCTTCTTGCGGGCGGCGAGCATCTTCCGCTTGCGCTTGGCGCTGGGCTTCTCGTAGTGCTGACGCTTCTTCAGCTCGCTGAGGATGCCGGACTTCTCGCACTTCCGCTTGAAGCGGCGAAGGGCGAACTCGAACGTTTCGTCTTCTTTGACCTTGACCAAAGGCATAGGGATGCACCTCCTTCCGCAGGGGATTCGCCACCGACGCCGGAGACCGGGACGGGACCAGGGAACGAGTCTACACCGGAAACCCTCGCAGAGCGAGGCGGAATCGCCGGCCTGGGCATTGGACCGGGTCGCGGCCTGCCGCTACCCTGGTTCTCCCCGCACTCTGGATCCCCCATGCCGCGCCCCCTCCTGCTGATCGTGGACGGCGAGTCCCTCCGGACTCCGGGGCTGGTCTCCGCCATGGAGGGGGATGGCTGGACGGTGCAGTGGGTGCGGGCCTCGGATGCGCCCGCCTTCGAATCCTCGGGCACGGACCCCGACCTGCTGCTGCTGGACTCGGCCACCTCCGAGGAGGCCGGCTACGAGTTCGCGCGCCGCCTCCGGGTCCGGAAGCCTGACCTGCCGGTGCTGGTGCTCACGGAGGGCTCTACGTCCGGCGGCGTGAACCGCAGGGGCGTGGGCGTCCAGGGCTTCCTGGAGCGCACCCAGCCCGAGCTGGAGCTGGCTGCGGCGCTCCGCCGGTTCCGCCCGGGAACCTCCCATCTCAGCAGCGAGGACATCTTCGGGGACTTGCTCGCCGATCTCGACGGCGCCCAGGCCCCTCCGCGCGACCCCTTCGCCCTCTACGAGGCCCTGCCGGCCCCGCCGCCCCCGCACGAATCGGCCCCTCCCCCGGCGCCGGCGCCCCAGGCGCCCCTCAGCACCGAGGACATCTTCGGGGACGTCCTGCAGGAGGTGGAGGCCCTCTCCCTGGCCACGCCCGAGAGCGGGCGGCTGCCGCAGGCGCCCGTGCGCATCGTGGCCCCCGTCCCCCTGCCCGCTGCGGCCCCGGCTCCGGTCCCGGAACCGGCCGCCCCGGAGGCGCTGGGCCCCTCCGACTTCACCCTCAGCGGCATCTCCGGCGTGAACGATCCGTTCTCCTGGGAGGCCTCCCGCGAGGGCGGGGGGGTGCCTGCGGGGACGCCCCCGGCCGGGACCGCAGTGTCCGGCATCGCTGGGCATCCCGACGTGCTGGAGGAGTACGGGAACTACTACCTTCTCGAGAAGATCGCCGTGGGCGGCATGGCAGAGCTCTTCAAGGCCCAGCAGCGGGGCGTGCAGGGCTTCCAGAAGATCGTGGCCATCAAGCGCATCCTGCCGCACTTCAGCGACAACGAGGACTTCGTCACGATGTTCATCGACGAAGCCAAGCTGGCGGCCCAGCTGACCCATCCGAACATCGTGCAGATCTTCGACCTGGGGAAGGCCGGCAGCTCCTACTACATCGCCATGGAGTACGTGAACGGGCGGGACCTCCGGACGCTCCTCAAGAAGGTGCGCGAGTACCGCCTCCCCTTCCCGGAGCAGGTCGCGGCCTTCGTCACCATGAAGGTGGCCTCGGCCCTGGACTACGCCCACCGCAAGCGCGGTTTCGACGACCGGGAGCTGAAGCTGGTCCACCGGGACATCAGCCCCCAGAACATCCTCCTGTCCACGGACGGGGCGGTGAAGCTCGTGGATTTCGGCATCGCCAAGGCCGCCAGCAAGGCCAGCCACACGGTGGCGGGCGCGCTCAAGGGCAAGCTGCTCTACATGAGCCCAGAGCAGGCCACGGGGCAGCCCCTGGACAACCGGTCGGACCTCTACTCCCTCGGGCTCGTGCTCTTCGAGCTGCTCACGGGGGAGCGCTGCTTCCAGGCCGATTCGGAGTTGGGCGTGCTGGAGAAGGTGCGCCTGGGCCGGATCGCCGACCTGCACACCCTGAACCCCGGCGTGTCCCGGGACATGGTGGCCATCGTCAACCGGGCCCTCCAGAAGGGGGTGGACCACCGCTACCCCTCGGCCCGCTTCATGGAACGCGACCTGCGGGATTTCCTCCAGCGCCAGGGCGCCCCCATCATCGAGCACGATGTGGCGGAGTACATGGAGGCCCTGCTGGTGGGTCCGAAGGAGCGTCTGGAGGAGCTGCTGGCAGCCCGCTTCCCCCAGGTGGCCAGCCTCAGCAGCGGCTCCTATCGGGTGCCCGCGGGGAGGTCCGGGGAGACCACGACCACCGCCAGGACGCGCACAGGTACCCTGCCTGGCCTGGAGCCCCCACCGGAGGGGCCGATCGCCGCGCCACGCCCCCGTCCGCGCTGGCTGCTGCCGGTGATCCTCGTCCTCACCGTACTCCTGGTGACCCTCCTCTGGATCGCCGCCCGGAGCTGATCCCCTGCACAACCGATTCAGGATAGACTCGGCTTTCGATTCCCCTGTCCCCTTCCCGCAATCCGGAGTTCCCCATGGACCTGAGCCAGGATCAGCACGCCTTCTACGAGACCACCCGCGAGCGTTGCCGCCAGGAAGTGGAGCAGATCAACAACACCATCGCCTCCGAGGTGCAGCGGGTGAAGGATCTCCTCACCAGCCTCAGCAACCGGAAGACCGCCGTCCTCCAGATGTACGGCGCCGCCTGCGAAGTGCTGGGCGTCGAGAACGACCTGGCCGAAGAGTCCGGCATCGACATCGAGTTCTAAGCGACCGCCGGGTGGCGGAGGGCGCTCCGAGGGAGCGTCCGGAGCCGGGACCCGGCGAGGAGCTTATGCCACACGACCGCCGGGGCGAAGCCTAGACGGGTGGCGAGGGGCGCTGCGGGGCAGCGCTCCGAGCCGGGCACCCGTCAGGCTGAGCATCGCGCCCAGGTTGGCCCGCCCCTGATCGGCTAGGAGGGGCGCTGCCGCGCAGCGCTCCGAGCCGGGCCCCGGCTACCGCTTCAGGTTGAGCATGGGCGCCGCGCACTTCCGGCAGTTGGAGAGGTGTGGCGGGTTCTTCTCTCCGCAGTGGCTGCAGACCTGGATGCGGGCCTGCTTTCGGCGCCACAGGCGCAGGTAGAGCACGCCCAGGAGTATCACCAGCAGCAGCCCCTTCTGCCAGCCCTGGAGGACGATGCCCGTGGGGCTCCAGGGCTTCTCGGTCTTGGCGGGCTGCTCCTGCAGGCTGACGGCGGGCTGGTGGAGGCTCATGGCTCGGGACCTTCCTCGGGGGCCGCCCCCTCGGCGGATTCGGTTTCAGCGGATCCGGGCAGCATCCCCATCGCGCCTTCCCCGAAGAGCCCGTCCTCGGGCAGCGGGGGCTCCAGGGCGGCCAGGGCCTCGACCTCCAGGCGGCCCTCGCCGAAGTCGCCGAGCTGGGGCAGGTCGTGGAGGCTCTTGAGGCCGAAGTGCAGCAGGAAGGCCTGGGTGGTGGCGTACATCATGGGCCGGCCCACCACGGGCTTGCGGCCGGCGGAGGTGATGAGCTGGCGCTCCATGAGGCTCTTCACCTGGTTGGCGCTGCTGGTGACGCCGCGGATGGCGTTCAGCTCCGTGATGGTGACCGGCTGGCGGTAGGCGATGATGGCCAGGGTCTCGATCTGGGCGGGCGTGAGCTTGCCGCTGCGGGTCACAGTCACGAGCTTCGCCACCATCTCCTTGTAGACGGGGCTGGTGGCCATGCGCCAGCCGCCGCCCACCTCCAGCAGGCGGAGCCCGCAGGCGCCCTGCAGCCGCTCCTGCAGCTTCTCGATGCCCTGGAGCAGGGCCCCGTCGCCCAGGCCGGTCAGTTCCCGGAGACGGGCCAGGTCCAGCACCTCGCCTGCCGCCGTGAAGAGTGCCTCCAGGGCGCCGGGCAGGTCGCCGCCCTCCTCCCAGAGGGGATCGTGGTGGAAGATCTCCGCGTCGTTCACCGGTACGCCCCCAGCCGCTGACCCACCTTCACGTCGCCCGAACCGCGGATCGGGGCCCAGTCCTTCGCCCGGGGGCCGCCCACCAGCAGCACGACGGTGGAGCCGAACTCGAAGGTGCCCAGGTCGTCCCCGGGCGCGCAGGGCAGCATGGCCACGGGGAAGCCGCCGTCCTTCGGCAGGAGCTTCCCGCCGAGCCAGCGGGGATCGATCACCACCCCGCCGACATGGGTGGCGCCCACCAGCACGGCCGCCACCTCCAGGCCCTCGTCGGGGCCCGTGCCGAGGGCCGTCCAGGTGGCCCGGCGGTTGCGCTCGTAGAGCCGGGCCACGGCGCCGGTGCTGGCGTCGTTCACGGGCCACAGCTCGCCCTCCACGCGGGAGACGGCGGTGACGCGACCCTCGAAGGGGACATGGATGCGGTGGTAGTCCTTGGGGGCCAGGTAGAGGGTGAGGTAGTGGCCGCCCTCGAAGCGCCGGGCGCCGGGGTCGTGCTTCAGCAGCTCGGTGATCCGGTAGGGCAGGCCCTTGGCCTGGATGGCCGTGTCCTGCGCGATGCGGCCGGAGGCGATGATCCGGGCATCCACGGGGCTGTTCACGAAGCCGGAGATGGGTGCTTCCTGGGGCCGCAGGCCCGGCTTCAGGCGTCGGGTGAAGAGGGCCTGGAGGCTGGGATAGTCCTCCAGCGGGCGCTCGGCCTCGGCCATGTCCAGGTGGTAGGTCCGGGCGAAGCGGCCCAGCAGGGGGGCCCGCCAGGCCCGGGGCAGGTCCCGCTGGGCGGCCCAGCCCACCACGGCGGAACCGATCCGCTTGGGATAGAGCCCCAGCAGGCGGAGGGACAGGGGTCCTGGCGTGCGGAGCAGCACGTAGGCCACCCAGAGGAGGGCGAGGGCCAGCGCGGCGCGCGCGGGGGAGGGCCAGTCGAAGGGCATCCCGCCAGGATAACCCGGGACGGGCCCGGGTTCCGCTTCCGCCCGGGGCGCGGCGGGGCCACCATGCCTCCATGGGCTCCGTCTCGCTCCCGGTCCTCTCCGCCGCCTGGGCGGGCTACGGCCTGCTCCATTCCCTGCTGGCGTCCCTCGGTGTGAAGCGCTGGGTTGGGCGCCATTGGCCCGGCCTCATGCCGGCCTACCGGCTGCTCTACAACCTGGTGGCCCTGGTCGCCCTGGCGCCCTTTGCCTGGTGGCTGCTGCGGGATCCAGGACCCTGGCTCTGGCGCTGGTCGGGGCCCTGGCGCTGGGTGGCCGATGGCCTGGGCCTGGCGGCCCTGGCGGGGCTCCTGCTGCCGGGGAGCCCCTACGACACGGCGGCCTTCCTGGGCTGGCGGGCCTGGAAGGAGCGGCGCCTGGACGCCGGGGACGGCGAACCCTTCCGCATCGGGTTCCTCCACCGCTTCGTGCGCCACCCCTGGTACGCGCTCTCGCTGCTCCTGCTCTGGACCCGCGACATGACGGCCCTCCGGCTGGTGTCGGGCCTGTGGATCACGGCCTACTTCCTGGTCGGCTCGCGGCTTGAGGAAGGGAAGCTCCTCGCGGCGCATGGCGACCGCTACCGCCGCTACCGGGCCCGGGTGGCCGGCCTGGTGCCCCTCCCCTGGAAGACCCTGAGCCGGGCCGAGGCCCGGGACCTGGAGGCCGGATGCGCTGGACCCGAGTGACGCCCCGCGAGGCCCGCCGCATGCTCTGGAAGAACGGCGGCGGCACCACCCTGGAGCTGGCCGTGGAGCCTCCGGGGGCCACGCTGGACACCGGCTTCGCCTGGCGCCTCAGCAGCGCCGAGGTGGCCACGTCCGGGCCCTTCTCGGCCTTCCCGGGGATCGAACGCACCCTGCTGCTGCTCGGCGGCGACGGCTTCCGCATGGACTTCGGCGGGCACGGCGAGGTGATCCTGGACGAGCCGCTCAAGCCGGTCCGCTTCTCCGGCGACTGGCCGACCCGGGCGGACCTCCTGGGCGGGGCCTGCGTGGACTTCAACCTCATGGCCGACCCCGCCCGCTGCCGGGCCCGGCTGGAGGTCCTGCGGCTCGGCGGCTCCCGGCGCCTGGCCCTGGATGCCCCAACGGTCCTGGTGTTCGGGGTCCGGGGTGTCGTTTCGCTTCCTGCCCTGGACCTGCATCTGGGCCAGAGCCACCTCCTCCGCATCGATGGGGGGGCTGGGGACCTGGCCCTCGTGCCGGGCTACGGCGGCGGGACCGCGGTGATCGTGGTGAGGGTGGATTAGCGTCCCACCACGAGGATCCGGAAGCTGTCCGGCACCAGGGCGGGCCGCGGCCGGGGGGCGCCCGGCGCTTGGGGAGGGACGGGCTGGAAGTCGGCGGTGGGCAGGTAGAGCCGGTGGGTGGTCTCGTCCAGGGCCATGGTGCGGGCGCCCCGCTGGGTGGGCGCCTGCTCCAGCACGGCGTAGGCGTCCGGCGAATCCTGGCGGACCACCGTGAGGGTGCCTTCGCCGTTGGAACTGTACGCAGTCCCCGTCCCGGGGTCGAAGGCCGCCGCGTCGGCGCCGGCCCCGATGGCGGGGGTGGCCACCACCCTGCCGCTGTCGGCGTCCATGACGGCCATCAGCTTGTTGCGGCCCACGATGAAGAGGCGGCGGTGGAGGCGGTCCATGGCCATGCCGGAGGGCTCCTCCACCGGCGCCAGGGGCCAGCGGTGCAGCACCTTCAGGGTGGTGGCGTCGAAGACGGCGACCTCCGAGGCATCCTCCAGGTTCACGTAGATCCGCCCCTTGCCGTCGGCGACCGCGAATTCCGGCTTGTGTCCGAGGGGGATGGAACCTACCACCGTCCCCTTCGCCGCGTCGTAGGCGGTGACATCCTGCCCCCGGCCGTTGAAGGAGAAGACCCGGCGGGTGAAGGGGTCGTAGAGGATGGCGTCCGGGCCGGCCCCCGTGGCCTTCATGTGGCCCAGCACCTCCAGGGTGGAGGGGCGGAAGATGGTCACGGACTGGCTGCCCCCGTTGCTGGTGAAGCCGCGATCCAGGTCCGGGGCCAGGGCCACGCCGTGGACGCCCTCCGTGCCGGGGATGGTGCCGACCACCTTGCCCTCGAGGTCCAGGACCATCACCCGGTCGAAGCGGGGCACGTAGAGGCGGTGGTTGGCGCTGTCCAGGGTGACGTAGTCCCAGCCGCCGGGCCCGCCCACGGGCAGGGTCTTGAGGACGTGCAGGCCCTGGGCAGGGGCAGGTGCCGTGGCAAGGAGGAGAAGGGAGGCGAGGTTCGCGAGGGGCATCCGCATGGGCTCTCCTAAGGCTATGAGATTGAGACTATCACCTAGTGAGGTATCCAGTGGGCGTCCGTGGTAGCGTGGTCCACCACACCCCCCACGGAGGCACGCATGAGGAAGGGCATCCTTTCTTCGCTGGTGGCGTTCGGCCTGGCCCTGCAGGCGCAGACGCCCGTCAAGATCGGCATCATCAACTGCCTCACGGGCACCCAGGCGCCCATCGGCGAGTACATGAGCAACGGCTACAAGCTGGCCCTGGAGGATCTCAAGAAGAAGGGGATCCCGGTGCAGCTGGTCATCGAGGACGACACCGGCAAGCCCCAGGTCTCCATGTCGGCCATGGAGAAGCTGGTGACGCGCGACCAGGTGGCCGCGGTGGTGGGCCCCTACAGCAGCGCCTGCGCCAGCGCCGCCTCCAAGCTGGCGGAGAAGTACCGGGTGCCGCTCCTGGTGCCGGTGGCCTCCAAGGAGGAGATCACCCGGCAGAACCTGAAATACGTCTACCGCCTCAGCGCCACCACGGAGGACTACGCCTCCATCCTCATCTCCATGGCCCAGAAGCTGGGCAAGCCGAAGACGATGGCGATCCTCAACGAGAACACCGATTTCGGCACCTCCGGTGCCAAGTCCGCCAAGGCCTACGCGGGCCAGGTGGGCATCCAGGTGGTGGCGGAGGAGGCCTATGCCGCCGGCTCCCCCGACTACCGCTCCACCCTGGCCAAGATCAAGGCCAGGAACCCGGACCTGGTGTTCATGGTGTCCTACGTGGCGGACGGCATCCTGCTCATGCGGCAGGCGCGGGAGGTGGGCCTCTCGCCCCAGGCCTTCCTGGGGGCCGGCGCCGGGTTCGCCTCCTCCGAGTTCGCCCGGGAGAAGGCCATCTCGAACGACGTCTTCTCCAGCACCCAGTGGACCCCCGACGTGAACTGGCCCGGCGCCAAGGACTTCGCGAAGCGCTACAAGGCCACCTTCGGGAAGGACGAGGTGCCCTACCATGCCGCCAACGCCTACGCCTCGCTGATGGTCATGGCGGAGACGGCGGCCAAGGTCGGCGGCGACCGGGAGAAGCTGCGGGCCGCGCTGGATGCCGGGAAGTGGAACGGCATCATGGGCGACGTGCAGTTCATCGACTACAGCGGCTACACCAACCAGAACCGGCACCAGATGCTGGTGGAGCAGATCCAGGACGGGAAGCACGAGACCGTCTGGCCACCCCAGTACGCCATCAAGAA
>DASVZU010000100.1:0-3988 GCA_036391515.1 Holophagaceae bacterium | reverse complement strand
GCCGGCCCTGCTGGCCTTCAAGGCCGAGGCCCTGGGAATCGATCCGGCCATCCCCCGCCTGGGTTCCCTGCCCCGCCACGATCGGGCCGGGCTCATCCGCCGGGCTCTGGAGGGCTGCCCGGGCCCGCATCTCTACGTGGGGGACCGCCCCCACGACCTGGCCGCGGCCAGGGAGGCCGGCGTGCCCTTCCTGGGGATCGGCGGCGCCGTGCCCGGTGACCACCCCCTCCTCGACGCGGCTGCGGAGGCCGGGCACCTGGTGAAGGCCGTGGAGGCCCTCCTCAGCGGGCCGTGACCTCCAAGCCGTCCAGGAAGGCACGGGTGTCCGGATCGTCGGCCTTCGGCATGATGGCCTGGGCGTGGTACATCCGCCCCGATCGGTAGACGACGATGCCCTCGGCCACGCCGCCGTTCACCAGGTTCACCCGGTAGCGGAAGCCGGGGCCCTTGGCCTCGGAGAGGTCTGTTCGCGCGAGGGGGCCCAGGCGGTAGGTGAGCCAGTTCTGGAAGGTGCCCAGGATCTCCCTGGGCGTGGTACCGCCCTGGTCCCCAGGGGGAAGGTTCCCCACGGCCACGGAGAAGGTCTCGTCCAGACGCCCCGCCGGGTTCATGGCCAGATCGAACCATTCCACCTCACCGTAGGGACCGGGCTCCGTGTGGCGGTGCAGCTTCGGTTCGCCGGGGAAGGTGGCGGCGATGCCCAGGTTCGCGTTCTCGACGCGGCGGGGCTCCTCCCGGCAGCCCACCAGGGCGGCGACCAGCAGCAGACCGGACCAGGCGCGGGACATGGGGCCTCCGTACCCCAACCATCGGATGGCCGGGTCCGGAAGTTGAACCCCGCCTCAGTGCCCCGCCGCCGCCTCCCAGCGGGCAGCCGCCCGGGGATCCCGCACCACGCCGTGGCCCCCCCGGTAGGCCTCCGCCAGGGCCCGCATGGCCCCCCGGTGCCCGCCCTCCGCGGCCTTCCGGAACCACAGGACCGCGCTGAGGTCGTCCTTGGGTCGGTGCGCATCGCCGCGGAGGAAGGCCTGGCCAAGCCGGAAGTAGGCCTCCAGGTCTCCGGCCTCGGCGGCCTCCCGGAGCCGGTCCCGCCGGCGCGCGGGCCCCTCGCGGCGCAGCCGCCAGGCCTGCCAGCCCAGCAGCAGGAGCGGCGGGGCCAGCATGATCAGCGGCAGGTGGTGGAGGGCCGAGGAACCCGCCCAGAAGAAGGCGCCCACCGTGACCAGGGCCAGTCCCCCCAGCAGGATCACCCCCAGGAGCAGGGTCCACCGTCCGGCACGATGGGCCACCGCCCGGCCCGCCGCGGCCTCGACCCGTCCCGCGATGCGTCCCCCCAAGTGCACCAAGGGATCCCCGGGTGCCGCGTCGTGGCGCAGGGGGCTGCGGGACAAGGGGGGATGGGGAAGCAGCCGGAGGGCGGCCGCGGACCAGCGGCGGGCCTCCTCCGGATCAGCCGCCACCCCGTCGCCGGTCGCGAAGGCCCGGGCCAGCCAGGCGGCCGCGGGGCCGAAGCCGGCCTGGGCGGACTGGCGGTACCAGGCCATGGCCTCCCCGGGATCCGCCGCCGTTCCCTGGCCGGTCCGCAGCGCCTCGGCGAAGCGGAAGGCTGCCTCGGGATGGCCCCGCCGCGCCGCCTCCGCCAGGCGGCGCACCCCGTCGATGGTCCCGCCGGCCCCCAGCCCGCCCTCGAGGTAGGCCAATCCCTCCTGGAAGATCGCGTCGGTGCCGCCCAGGCGCACGGCCCGGCCCAGGCACCACCAGGCCTGGTCAGGATGGTGGGCGTGGCGGGCCCAGCGGAGCCAGAGGGCCTCGGGGTTCTTCGAGAACCGCGCCACCCAGCTCCGCAGCCCCCGCTCCAGGAGCGCCAGGGGCGGGGTGCCCGCCCTGGCCATGAGGCCGATGAAGGTCGCGGCAAGGTAGGTCCAGAAGGCCAGGAGGAGGACCCCCGCCCAGGCCTCGGCGAGCTTCGACAGGGGGGTCGGGAACAGGAGCAGCGGCCCGAAAAGGAGGGCCAGCAGGGATCCCGCGCCGAGGGCCCAGGCCCGCCGGTCCACCTCAGCGTCCCTTCAGGGCCTCATCCAGCGCCCGCTTGGCCATCCCTTCGCCATAGCCGGACCAGCGCTTGAGGAGCCGGCCTTCACGGTCCACCACGATGCTGGTGGGAATGCCGGAGATGGGACCGAAGGGATCGAGGGCCTTGGGCCCATCCGGCACGTAGGCCGCGAGGCCCAGTTCCGGGTGCTGGGTCAGGAAGGGCTTCACGTCGCCCCAGCCGCCGTTGTCCACGGAGATGGGCACCACCACGTAGCCCTCGCCGCCGGCCTTCTGGAGGGCGGCCACCTCGGGCAGGGACTTCCGGCAGGGCGGGCACCAGGTGGCCCACACATCCACCAGCACCACCTTCCCCTTGAATTCGGCCAGGGTGTGCCGCTGGCCCTGGGCATCCGTGAAGGCCACGGCGCCCACGTCCGTGCCAGCCTTGGCGCCCTCCCCGGACTCGCCGGTGCCCAGCCCGCGGATCAGGGCCGCGCCGCCCAGCAGGAGGCCACCCACCACCAGCACAGCCGCGGCGACCATCCGCCATCGGGATTCAGGAACCTGGGCCATGGAAGCCTCCTCGTGCTCGGACCCGGGGCGGGGTACCGCACCAGGGTATCCGGGTCTGGCCCCATAATCCCTCCATGCCGCTCCTTGACGCCGCCGTCCTCGCCGCCCGCATGTCCTCGGTCCGCCTGCTGGACGCCCGGCAGGACCCTGCCGACTTCGCCGCGGGCCATCTGCCCGGGGCCCTCCACGCCGACCTGAACCGCCACCTCAGCACCGCCTCGGACCCGGGCTTCGATCCGGCCCGGGGTGGGCGCCATCCCCTGCCGGACCCGGTCCGCTTCGCCGCGCAGCTCGGCGCATGGGGCATCGGACCGGACACCGAGGTGTTGGTCTACGATGCCAGCGGCGGGGGCAACGCCGCCGCCCGCCTCTGGTGGATGCTGCGGGCCCTGGGCCACGAGCGGGTCTTCGTGCTGGACGGCGGCCTTGCCGCCGCCCTGGCGGTGGGCCTGCCGCTGACCACTGGGGTGACGGCCCCCGCGCCGCGACCGCCCTACCCCGCCGCAGGCTGGACTTGGCCCCAGGCCAGGATCGAGGAAGTCGAGGCCCGACGCCGGGATCCCGGATCCAAGGTGCTGGATGTGCGCGCCCCCGAGCGGTACCGGGGCGAATCGGAGACCCTCGACCCCGTGGCCGGGCACATCCCAGGCGCCCTGAACGCTTACTGGATGGACAATCTGGGCCCGGACGGCCGGTTCAGGGACCGGGAGGCGCTGCGGCGCTTCTACCTGGACCTCCTGGACGGAACGCCGGTGGACCGCCTCACCGTCCACTGCGGCAGCGGCGTCACCGCCTGCCACACCCTGCTGGCCCTGGAGCACGCGGGCCTTTCGGGCGCAGCCCTCTACGTGGGCAGCTGGAGCGAGTGGTGCCGCAGCGGGCGCGAGATGACGCCGGGCGCCCGCCGGCCAGAGGGTGCGCGATGAGGCATCCCTGGCAGGGCCTGAAGGGCCTTCCCGCCGATGTGTGGCTGGTCTGCGCCAGCACCCTGGTGAACCGGCTGGGCACCATGGCCCTGCCCTTCCTGGTGCTCTACCTGACCACCGGGCGGAGGTGGACCCCCGGCGAGGCGGGCACCGCCATGATGATCTACGGCGCCGGCGCCCTGGTGGCGGGCCCCTTCGCGGGCCGCCTGGCCGATGCCCAGGGTCACGCCCGCATCCTCAAGGCCAGCCTGTGGACCTCGGGCGCCCTGCTCCTCCTCCTGCCCTTCGCGTCCGCCCGGCCCCTCCTCTTCGCACTGATCTTCCTCTGGGCCGCCCTCACCCAGGCCTTCTGGCCCAGCGCCATGGCCCTGCTGGCGGGCCTTGCCGCTCCGGAGCAGCGCAAAGCTGTCTACGCCCTCCACCGCCTCGCGGTGAACCTGGGCATGGCCGTGGGC
>DASVZU010000099.1:0-9389 GCA_036391515.1 Holophagaceae bacterium | reverse complement strand
TGCGGGCGGCCCGCCACTCGGCCCAGGCGGCGCGCAGCTCCAGGCGGTGCTGGGCCAGGGCGGCCTGCCACTCGGCCTGGGCCTCGCGCCAGGCCTCGGCCCGGGCATGGCCCTTGGCCTTCCAGTCGGCCTTCTTGGCCTGCCAGGCCTCGCGGCGCTCGTGCAGGGAGGCCAGGGCCTGATCCAGCTTCAGCCGGGCGGCCTCGAGACGCTGCCGCATGGGGGTGGCCACGCCGGGGCTGGCCAGGGCCAGGCGCTCGCGGAGGCGCTTCTCCTCCATGTGGAGGCGGGCCCGCTCGATGGCGGCGGCGGGCACGCGGCGGAAGCCGCTCACCAGGCCGAACCAGGCCAGGACGTTGAGCATCCACTTGGTGGTGTCCCACTGGTACCAGAGGGCCCCGTTGCGGTAGTCCCACTGCCAGAGGTGGTGGAAGTTGTGGTAGCCCTCGCCGTAGGTGAGGGGGGCCAGCAGCCAGTTGTCCCGGGCGGTGTTCTTGTCGGTGTAGGGCCGGCTGCCGAACATGTGGGCGGCGCTGTTGATGAAGAAGGTGGTGTGGTGGGTCACCACGATGCGCAGGACCACGCCCCACACCAGGTAGCCCCAGACATTGCCCACGGCCAGGCCGATCCACAGGGGGATCGTGCTCACCACGGCCCCGATGAGGAAGTGGTGCCGGTGCTGCCAGCGCACGAGGGGATCCCGCTCCAGGTCGGCCACGCCGGCGATGGGCAGGCTCTTGGCCTCCATCACCCAGGTCCAGTGGGCGTACCAGAAGCCCTTGCCGATCTCGTAGGGATCCTGGTCCGTGTCCACGTGCTGGTGGTGCACGCGGTGGTCGCTGGACCACTTCAGGGCGGAATTCTCGAAGGCCGCGGCGCCAAAGCAGAGGAAGAGAAAGCGCACGGGCCAGGAGGCCTTGTAGGCCCGGTGGCTGAAGAGGCGGTGGTAGCCGCCGCTGATGGCCGTCCCCACGAGGGAGATCATCACCAGGAACACCCCCACCTCGCCCCAGGTGGGCCGGGCCACCACCAGGCGCCAGGGCACGAGGACCAGGGCCAGGGCCAGGGTCCCGGTGAGGAAGAGGGTGTTGAGCATGTTCCAGCGCTTGGGCTGCGTCATCCAGGGTTCTCCAGCCGCTCGGAAAGCGGACAGTCCAGTGTATCGGGAAGGGTGGACTCAGTCTTGACCATGCCGGCTTTGCACCACCGGCCCGCCCTGGGACACTGGCCCGTCCCCTGTCGAGGCTTCCGTGACCGCTCTGCGCCCCTGGTACCGCTCCAGCACCCTGTGGATCTTCGCCGGCCTCCTGCTGGGGGTGGTCCTGGGCGGCTTCCTGCCCCGGGACCAGCACCCCCTGGCCTACGAGACCTTCCGGTTCCTCTCCAAGGCCTTCATCAGCCTCATCAAGGGCCTCATCGTGCCCCTGCTGCTCTCCACCATCATCGTGGGCATCGCCCAGACGGGGGACATCAAGGCCGTGGGACGCATGGGCGGCAAGGCCCTCCTCTACTTCGAGATCGTCACCACCCTGGCCCTCTTCATCGGCCTGGCCATCGGCAACTGGCTGCAGCCGGGGGCCCACCTGCCCATGGACCTCTCCGCCCACACGGCCGTGGCCGCCGCCAAGGCCCGGAGCGGCTGGGAGATCGGCCTCCACCTGTTCCCCTCGAACCTGATCCAGCACGCCGCGGAGGGTGACATCCTGCCCGTGGTGATCTTCGCCAGCCTCTTCGGCGTGGCCCTCACCCGGGTGGGCGAGCGGGGCAAGCCGGTGCTGGCCTTCTTCGATGGCGTGGCCCAGACCATGTTCCGCTACACGGACATGGTGATGACCCTCACCCCCCTGGGCGTCTTCGGGGCCATGGCCTACAACGTGAGCCACATGGCCGCAGGCCACGCGGTGAACGGGTCGATCCTCAAGGGCTGGCCCGCGGTCTTCCACCTGCTCAAGCAGTACAGCCTCCTGGTGGGCAGCCTCTACTTCGCCCTGGCGGCCCTCTTCGTGCTGGTGTTCGTGCCCGTGGCCTGGCTGTCGGGCATCCGAATCCTGGGCTTCATCAAGGCCATCAAGGATCCGGCCCTCACGGCCTTCAGCACCGCCAGCAGCGAGGCGGCCCTGCCCAAGCTGCTGGAGGAGGTGGTGCGCTTCGGGGTGCCCCGCCGGGTGGCCAGCTTCGTCATCCCCACGGGCTACAGCTTCAACCTGGACGGCTCCACCCTCTACCTGGTGCTGGCCAGCCTCACCATCGCCCAGGCAGCGGGCATCCACATGAGCCTGGGCCACCAGCTGCTGATGGTCTTCACCTTCATGCTCACCAGCAAGGGCGTGGCGGGCGTGCCCCGGGCCACCCTCGTCATCATCGCGGGCACCTGCGGCAGCTTCGGCCTGCCGGGCGAGGCGGGCATCGCCATGCTCCTGGCCGTGGACGAGATCATGGACATGGCCCGCACCACCGTGAACGTGGTGGGCAACGGCCTGGCCAGCGTGGTGATCGCCAAGTGGGAGGGCGTCTTCGGCACGGACACGGAACCCCTGCCGGATTGAGGCGGGCCGCGGGAGGTTCAGGAATTATCCTTGGGTGGGATCGGTCGAAATAAAGATCGGGATCGGTTTCCCACCAAGGAGGAACCATGCGTCGCCACCCCGGCAGCCTGCTCCTGCTTCCCGCCCTCGCCCTGCCCCTGGCCGCCCAGGACGCCACCCCGGCCGAGGCGGAGGCCCTCGTGAAGGAGGCCATCGCCTACGCCAAGGCCAACGGGAAGGAGGCCGCCTTCAAGGAGATCACCAAGCAGGGCGGGCGCTTCCAGAAGTACGGCGGCGAGCTCTACGTCTTCGTCTACGACATGGACGGCAAGGTGCTGGCCCACGGCCAGGGCGCCGCCAAGGTGGGCGTGAACCAGTTCAAGGCCAAGGACCCGGACGGCCGGGAGTTCGTGAAGGAGCGCATCGAGCTGGCCAAGGCCAAGGGGAAGGGCTGGCACGACTACAAGTACCTGAACCCGAAGTCCGGCGTGAAGGAGCCCAAGACCAGCTACATCGAGGTCTGGAATGGCTGCATCTTCGGGGCGGGCATCTACAAGAAGTAGCACGTAAGCTGGGAGCGGAGGCCCCCCGCCCATGAAGATCATCGTGACCGACGAGGTGACCGGCGAAGGCCTCGCCCTGCTCCAGCGGGACCCCCGCATCACGCTCGACCTGCGGGCCGGCATCCCCCGGGACGAGCTGCTGGAGATCATCGGCGGCTACGACGCCATCATCACCCGCAGCGGCACCACGGTGGACAAGGCCCTGCTCGACGCCGCCATCCGCCTGAAGCTCGTGGCCCGGGCCGGAGTGGGCATCGACAACGTGGACGTGGAATGCGCCTCGGCCAAGGGCGTGATCGTGGTGAACGCCCCCTTCGGCAACACCAACGCCGCGGCGGAGCACACCCTGGCCCTCCTGCTCGCCGCCTGCCGGAACGTGCCGGCGGCCCAGGCCAGCCTCAAGGGCGGCGACTGGAAGCGGGCGAAGTTCACGGGCGTGGAGCTGCGGGGACGCACCGCCGGGGTGATCGGCATCGGCAAGGTGGGCGGCCGGGTGGCCACCCGCCTCAAGGCCTTCGAGTGCGAGGTGCTGGCCTGTGATCCCTACGTCTCCGCCAAGCGGGCCCAGGACCTGGGCGTGCGGCTGGTGGGCCTGGACGAGCTGTGCCACGCCTGCGACATCGTGACGGTCCACACGCCGCTCACGGACGAGACCCGGGGCATGATCGGCGCCGCGGAGATCGCGAAGATGAAGCCGGGCGTGATCCTCCTCAATGTGGCCCGGGGCGGCATCCTGGACGAGGCGGCCCTGCTGGCGGGCCTGGAATCCGGCAAGGTGGCCCTGGCGGCGGTGGATGTCTTCTCGGAGGAGCCCCCGGCCTCGGACACCCTGAAGCGCCTGGTGGCCCACGAGCGGCTGGTGGTGACGCCCCACCTGGGGGCCAACACCCAGGAGGCCCAGGTGAACGTGGCGGTGGACGTCTCCCGGGAGATCCTCGCCTACCTCGACAAGGCCCCCCTGGAGAACGCCGTGAACCTGCCCCGCTTCGACGCGGCCCTCATGGGCCAGATGCGGCCCTGGTTCCGCCTCATGGCCATCCTCAGCGAGTTCGGCCTGCAGCTCATGAAGGGCAACCTGGACCGGGCCACCTTCGGCTACGCGGGGGGCCTCTCCCACCTCGACTGCACGCCCCTCACCGTGAGCGGCCTGGCGGCCCTGCTGGACCGCATGGTGGAGCAGCCCGTGAACATGGTGAACGCCGGCCTCGTGGCCGAGCAGATGGGCCTGGTGGTGGAGGAGCACAAGTCCACGGAGGGCGGCGCCTTCTCCAACCTCGTGACCCTCACCCTCGAAGGCGGCGGCTCCTCCCGCCTGATCGCGGGCACCCTCTTTGAGGGGACGCCCCGCATCGTCCGCCTGCGGGACTACGCCATGGACTTCACGCCCCAGGAGCACATGCTGCTCCTCCACTACGAGGACAAGCCGGGCCGCATCGGGCGCATCGGCACGCTGCTGGGCGCCCACGACGTCAACATCGCCTTCCTGAACCTGGGCCGCCGGGAGAAGCGGGGCGAGGCCATGGTCATCCTCTCCGTGGACTCCCCGGTGCCCCCCGCGGTGGTGGCGGAGATCGGCCAGGAGACAGAGGCGGGCTTCATCAAGGCCCTGCATCTGCCTTCGGCCGCAGGCATCGGATGAGGACGTTCCCCCTGCCATGATGGAGGGGGAGGGCTCCTTGAAACTCATCGCCTGGGACTTCGACGGCACGCTGGTGGACAGCCGCCCCCTCATCGAGGCGGGCATGGCCCACGCCCTGGACGCCCTGGGCCAGCCGCGGTCGGTCATGGCCGAGTGGCTGAAGTACGTGGGGCTCCCCGTGGAGGACGGCATCCGGAACACCTTCGGGCCCCTGGGCCTGGACGGGGCCACGGTCCTGAAGGCCTACCGGAGCTTCGGGCACGTGGAGCACGAGCACCTGCTCCAGCCCTTCGAGGGCATCCCCGAGCTCCTCCAGGAGCTGCGGGGCCGGGGCCAGCGCATGGGCGTGGCCACCTCCAAGCGGCGGGTGCCCCTGATGCGCCAGATGGCCCGCTTCGGCTGGGAGGCCTGGTTCGACCCCATCATCACCCCCGACGAGGTCACGCACGGCAAGCCCCACCCGGAGACCCTGGAGAAGATGCAGGCCCTGACCGGGCTGGGGGCCGAGGAGATCCTCATGGTGGGGGACACCCCCTTCGACCTGGACATGGCCCGGGCCGCCGGGGTGCCCAGCCTGGCCGTGGGCCACGGCTTCTACCCGGAACCGGCCCTGGCCGCCTGCGGCCCCCGGGCCTACGCCCCGGACACGGCGGCGCTGCGCGACATCCTCCTCGCCTACCTATGATCCGGGGGGGACCGCCTGCTCGCCTCGCTCGCGATGTCCCCCGGGGACCAGCCTCAACCCAGGAGCCGACATGGCTGAGCTGACGCACCTCGATCCCGAAGGCCGCCCGAAGATGGTGGATGTCTCTGCGAAGGCGATCACCCGCCGCCGGGCCGTGGCCGCGGGCTACCTGGAGCTGGACGCCCCCGCCGCGGAGGCCCTGGCCAGGGGCGGCGGCCCCAAGGGCGACCCCTGGTCCGTGGCCCGCATCGGCGCCGTGGGCGGCGTCAAGCGAACGGCTGACCTGATCCCCCTGGCCCACCCCCTGGTCCTCGAGGCGGTGGACGTAACCCATCACTGGGATGCCGTGGAACGGCGGGCCTGGCTCCGGGTGGCCGTGAGCTGCGAGGGCCGCACGGGCATCGAGATGGAGGCCCTGGCGGGCGTCACCGTGGGGCTGCTGGTCCTCTACGACATGCTCAAGGCCGTCAGCCACGGGATGGCCCTCGGCCCGGCACGGCTCCTGCGGAAGGAGGGAGGGCGACGGGGCACCGTCACCCTGCCCTGGGCGGGCTGTCCCTGGGAACCCTGATTCCCGGGGCAGGCTAGTTGGAAAACATTTGCATTTTCAAGTCGCCATCCCCCCGGTAGGATGGGGACGGACCCGTTCCTTCCATTCGACCCCGGGGTGACCACCCCTCCAAGGAGGCCTAGCGAAGCAGGCTTTTCCGTTCCAGCCGGGAGTTTACCCATGCGTCTTGCCGTTCTGACCCTTGTACTCGCGTCCTTGACCCTCAACCTCCATGCCGCGCCCAAGGGCCGCCGAACCAGGCGGGCCTCCCACCACGCGGCGGACGGAACCTGGCACGTGGTGCGGAAGGGCGAGACCGGCGCCAAGGTGGCCCGGGACAACGGCCTGAGCATCCAGGAATTGAAGGAGCTGAATCCCCACGTGAACCTGGCCCGGCTGTCCGTGGGGACCCGGCTGAAGGTGGGGACCGGCCCCGCAGCGGCCGCGCAGGCCCGCACGGAGGCGGCAGAGCCGACCCCGTCCGCGGCCCCGGTCCTGCCGGTCACGCCCCTGGCCGCCCTGCCCGCCGGCCCCGACATCACCCCGGCTCCCATGCCCCACCTGGAGGGCCTCCAGCCCTACCTGATGCGGATCCCCCTCCCCTCCACGGCCTCGGCCCACCGGACCCTGCACCTGGCCCCCGAGTCCACGGAAGACCTGCTCGCCCGGATGCGCCCCGTGGTGCCGCCCGTGAGCGAGGCCGAACTGGCCGCCCTCCTGCCCACCTTCACCCCGGCCGACCCGGACCACCTGGACCTCCTCTGGCCCGTGGAGACCCGCACCATCAGCTCCGCCTGGGGCCCCCGGATGCGGACGAAGATGGTCCGAGTCAAGAACCAGCGGAAGAAGCGGATCCGCTACCGCGGCCGGCACAAGGGCGTGGACCTGACCGCCCCCATGGGCACGGCCATCTATGCCGCCATGGACGGCAAGGTGGTCATGTCCGCCCGGCACCGCCAGTACGGCAACTACGTGATCATCGACCATGGCAACGGCGTGATGACCCTGTACGCCCACGCCAAGGTGACCCTGGTCCACGAGGGCGACATCGTCCGCCGGGGCCAGAAGATCGCCGAGGTGGGCCGCACGGGGAACGCCACCGGGCCCCACCTCCACTTCGAGCTCCGGGTGGACGGCGTGCAGCGGAACCCGCTTCCGTCCCTGGACGATGAAGAGGAAATCCCGGCCGAAGTGGCCGCGCAGAACGCCGCCCTGGATGACGCCCGGCGCTGATTCCGGAACCGCTCCGCCCCTGAACTTCCCGGCCGCCCGCGGCATTGGATGAACGCGTGCCTCCCCGTTCCCGCGCGGGGCGGAGGGGCTTTCGCGTGCTAGACTTGACCTTTTCGCCGCATCGAGGTGGCCATGCTGCTGTACCGAGCTTTCCTTCGGGCCCTGGGGGTCACAGCCGTCCTCGGCTTGGGCCTGGGCCTCGCCTGCAAGGGCAGCAAGGGCGGATCCGCGGCGGACAATTCCTTCAACCTCGCCGGGGCCGTCAAGTACGTCCGCATTCCCCTCGCCAAGGATGCCAATGGCGTCCCGACGGGCCTGGTGGACAGCAGCGTCGCGGCGAACCTCCAGACCCTTCCGGCCCGGAAGGTCCTGGTCCGGGCCTACCAGCGCATCGACCAGACCCTCCCCGACGGCAGCACTGCCTCCGTCTGGGCGGTGGCCGGCGCCACCTACACGGACCTGAACGGCATCTACACCCTGACCCTCCCGAAGGACAAGCCGCTGATGGTGGAGGTCATGAGTTCCTTCGACGGGGGAAACGGCCACCAGGTCAATGTCGTGGGTGATCCCGCGGGCATCAACAGCACCGTGCCGGCCGCCGACCGGGTCCGCTACGCCATCCGCAAGGCCCTGGACGGCACCGCGCCCGCCGGCAACCCCGTGCCGGCCTCCCTCCCCACGGGGGACACGCTCCTGAACTTCACGGTCGGGCTCACGGACAAATGGTGGCTGGTGAATCCCAGCTACGATCCCAACACCAAGGTGGCCCCCCTCACCACCAGCGCGGTGGACGAGACCACTCTGCCCGGCCGGACCACGGGCACCGGCAGCCGGATCCTGGCCATCGGCGATTCCGTGGCCACCTTCGTGGCCGCCTACAGCAACGCGACTCCGGGCCTCAGCGTGGATCTCCACTACGCTCCGGGGGTTTCCGAGCCCCGCGGCTCCTTCATCGAATACGATCCGACGGTCTATCCCCTCTCCGCCGTCCTGAATCCCAACACCTACACCTTCACGAACCGCTACTTCGGCTCCCTCCAGGGCGGGGCGAACGACGACGCCTGGGACGAGGGGGTGATCTTCCCCATGCTCGCCCGGAACGTGCTCTACGGCATCGTGGAGGGCCGGACCTTCGGCATGACGGGCAAGCCCCTGTTCCCCCAGGCCGCCACCCTCCCCGATCTGAGCCCCGATCAGGCCCTGATCGAAGGGCTCGCCAATGCCATGGCCGCCAACCTGCTCAAGTCCCCCTACCTGGCGGACACCCAGGGCACCGCCCTGGCGGCGCCGGTCACCGACATCCGCGATCTTTCGGCCTACACGACGGCCCAGCTCACACCCGATTCCGCGCCCGCCCTCCAGGCCCTCGCCTGGGAGCTGATCCTCAAGGCGAACGGAATCGCCTCCCCGGGCACCGCCACCACCTGGACCACCATCAGCCCGCTGGTCATGGTCCGGTTCTTCTCGGCCGGCCCGGCCTACCCGACCGCGACCCCGAACTACGAGACGGAACCCCTGAACATCTTCCGGCAGCTCGGCCGCCTCCAGGAAGGCCGGGTCGTGGGTTCGACGGAGCCGGTGGATTTGGCCACCATCTTCACGGACGCCACCCTCACCCCCCTGCTCTCCCCCTTCGGGATCACCTGGCCCCGGCCCACCACCGGCGCCTATGCCTCCTTCGCCGCCGCCTGGGGCGCCGACCCGAACTCTGCCACCACCGCCCTTCCGCCCATGACCCTGAGCATGGCCAAGGCGGTCCAGGTGCGGGGGACCTACCCGAACAATACCCCCGGCGAGGTGGCCTACGCAGGCTTCACCCTCAGCGCCGACCGGGCCTACACCCTGACGGTGTCGGCCAGCCCCGCCCTGGCCAGCACGGCCCAACTGGAACTGATCCTGCCCTCCTTCCAGGCCGCCCCCCTGACCTTCACAGGGAGCGGAGGCAGCCAGCGCGTGGTGCTCACCGGCAACAGCACGACGCCCGTGTTCCAGCCCGTCCGCGTGCGCATGGTCAGCCCGACCGCCGTGCAGCCGGATACCACCGTGACGATCAGCCTCGTTCCCGTCTCCTGACCCAGGTCGCCGCCATGCCCGTCTCCGCCGCCCTCCAGGCCCTGCAGGCCCGCCTCCCCTTCGTCCCGGAGCTGGCCATCGTGCTGGGCTCGGGCCTGGGGGCCCTGGCCGACAGTCGCGA
>DASVZU010000098.1:0-2734 GCA_036391515.1 Holophagaceae bacterium | reverse complement strand
TGCCGATGTCCACGGCCAGGCCGCCCTTGACCTTCTCGAGCACGGTGCCGTGCACGGTCATGTTGGAGCGGAAGGCCTTCTCGACCTCGTCCCAGATCTTCATCTTCTCGGCGCGCTCGCGGCTGAGGCGCACGTTGCCGTTGGCGTCCTCGAGCATCTCGAGCAGCACCTCGACGACGTCGCCCACCTGCACGCCCTGCGTGCCGTCAGGGTTGTTGAACTCGTCCAGGTTGACGGTGCCCGACCCCTTGTAGCCGATGTCGACGATGACGTCCTTGCCGCGGATCTCCACGACGACGCCGCGGACCACTTCCTCCTCGCGGAGGCCGCGGGTCTCGCCCTGCAGGGCGGCCAGGAATTCCTGGCTTTCCGGGGTTTCGTCCTCGACGAGCCCCGCGTCCAGCACGGTGATGCGGCCCATCTGCTTGGAGGCCTTGCCCCTGATGATTGCTTCTAGCTTGGACATGAAGTCCACCTCGTTTGGTTGCGCCCGCGCTCTGGCGGTGCGCTGGAATCCCGGCACACGAAGTCCGGCAGAACGGACAGACTACCCTGGAACCGGAAGGGAGGCCAGGAAATGAATGGAGCGGACGGCCGCCGGCGGGGCGGATCATGTGCCTGATCGGCTTCCGCTGGGCCCCCGGATCAGGCGAGCCCCTCCTCCTCCTGGGGAACCGGGACGAGTTCTACGACCGTCCGTCCGCCCCCCTGGGCTGGTGGGCGGGGGGCCGGCTCCTGGCGGGACGCGATCTCCGGGCCGGCGGCACCTGGCTGGGGGTGACCCGGGAGGGACGCTGGGCCGCGGTCACGAACTTCCGGCAGGCCGGGCCGCCAAGGCCGGAGGCTCCGAGCCGGGGCCAGCTCCCCGTGCGGTTCCTGGAGGGGGGCCTTTCCGCCGCGGCCTTCCTGGAGGCCCTCCAGGGGGAAGCCAGCCGCTACGCTCCCTTCAACCTCCTTCTTTCCGACGGGGGGACCCCGCTGGGCTACCAGAGCCGGAACGACCGCGTGGTTCCCCTGGGGCCGGGCCTCCACGTCCTCTCCAACGGGGACTTCGACGAGCCCTGGCCCAAGGCCGAGGCCCTTCGGCGGCGGTTGGCCGCCGCCCCGGAGGACGACGAGGCCCTCCTGGCCCTGCTGGAGGACGACCGGCCCTTCCCGGAGGCCGAGCTTCCGCGGACGGGCGTGCCCTTGGACTGGGAGCGGGCCCTGTCCCCGATCTTCGTCCGGACGCCGGCCTACGGGACGAGGGTCTCCACCCTCCTCCGGCTGGGCCGGGAGACCGTGTCTGTCCTGGAGCAGCGGTTCACGGCCGAGGGCAGGGAGGGACGCACGGAGGTGGTGTTCACCCGCTCCGGCGGTCTCCCGGAGTGCTAGTCTTGCCCCACTCATCCCGGAGGTTTCCATGATCGGCATTCGCAGGGTCCTGATCGTGCTGTGCCTGGCGGGGACGGGTGCCCTCGCCCAGGCCGGTCCTCCCGTCGGGGCCGCCGAGGCCCGGCAGGCGGCCCTTGCCGTGTTCAGGATCCTCCAGCGGCAGGATTGGGTGACCCTCTATTCCACCGTGGCGCTCTCCGAAGGCGCGGCGGACGGGCTTCCTCCCCGGGCGGAGGATTTCGCCGCCGATGTGCGCAAGGGAATCGGCAAGAACCAGGGGGCCGTGGACGAGGTGTTCGGGGGCATGTCGGACGTGACCGTGGGCGACGCCGATATCCGGGGTGACTACGCCACCCTGCCGACGGCCTGCACGATCAACCTGCGGGGGCAGAAGGTGGCCTTCCGGGGCAGGGCTCACCTCATCCGCCGGCATCACGCCTGGAAATGGGACCTGACCTTCTCGGACAACGCCGAGGACGCCACGAGCCGGGCTCTCAGCGAACTGGTCGGGAAGCCGCCGGAACCTGGGAAGTAGGGCGCCTAGACCGAGATCACCACGATCTCGGGATCGACTTCCTTCTGGAGCATGCCCTCGATGGCCATGAGGGTGCCGGTGAGGCTGGCGGGGCAGCTGCCGCAGGCTCCCATGTATCGGATCATCACCTGCTTCTCGTGCCGGCCCACCAGTTCCAGGCCGCCGCCGTCCGCGGCCAGGGCCGGCAGGATGCCGCTCTCCAGCACCATGCGGATGTCCTTGAGCAGGGGATCATTCTCGTCGTCGATCTTGCTGAAGACCCGCGGCGCCGCCGGGGCGCTCGCGGCGCCGCCCGCGCCCGCGGCGGCGCGGATGGGGGCGGCCAGGAGGGGCAGCATCTCCGGCCAGCCCTTGTCCTCGGTCTTGCTCACCGTGAGGAACTTGTCCTGCATGAAGACCGAGGTAACGTGCCCCACGGCGAAGAGGGCCTTGGCCAGCTCGTCGTGCTCGGCGGTCTCCGCGTTGGGGAAGGACTTCGGGAAGCCCACCGCCACCGGTTCCTTCAGCACGAACTTCACCGCGTTGGGGTTCGGCGTGTATTCGATTTCTGCAATCTTAGGCATCGCATTCACCGCAGAGAACGCGGAGAACGCAGAGGCAGACCGGGTTCTTATCTCGGCGTCATCTGCGTTCTCCGTGGTGAGACTTCATTCTGTGCTTGCTTCCTCTTCGCCCTTGAGCGCGGCGTGGAGGGTGGCCCAGGGGAGGACGGCGCACTTCACGCGGCTGGGGAGGTCCTTCACACCCTGGAAGAGGGTGAGCTTCCCCAGCAGGGGCGTCTGGGTGGCGGGATCCAGCTCGCCGCGCACCATGCCGCGGAACTGC
>DASVZU010000097.1:0-18130 GCA_036391515.1 Holophagaceae bacterium | reverse complement strand
CCAGGGTCAGGGACGTCAGCAGGAGGGCGAGGCTCGGGCGGATCATGGACGCTCCATCCCCTGAAGTATGAGGTTTTCCCCGTGGGTTCCCTCCCCCTGAAGTACGGTGGGAAGATCTCGATGACCATCCCCTCCCGATGGGTGCGCATGGCCCCAGGAAAACGTCCGAAGCCCCGACGCCGCCCCGGCTACCTGGCCGGCGCGCTGATGCTGGTGTCGGCCCTGGTCCTGGGGGGGTGGATCCTCCATCGCCACGGATGGGGCCAGCCCCTGTCCCTGGTGCTGGTGCAGGGGCCCGCCGGGGTCGCGGATGGACTGGACCCCGAGAGTCGCCGGGCCCTGGCGGACCTGGTGCACTATGACCTGGAGGCCCTGGGTGCCGTGGCGATCACCCGCGTGGTGGAACCTCCCCCCGCCTCCACCTGGGCCGGCCTTCCACGGCACACCCTGGTGCTGGAGCTGCGCCCCCGCCGCCAGGGCACGGACCTGGCCCTGGATTTCCGGATGGCCCGCGCCCGGAGCCTGGCCCTCCGGGGGGAGGAGGCCTGGGAGGCCCACGCGGCAGCCTTCGCTTCCCCCGTCGAGGCCTTCCGGGGCCTCCACCGGGAGCTGCCCCTCCCCGAGGGCCGGAACCCGCCGGAAACGCTCCTGCCCCGCCGGGCTGACCTGTTCTGGCGACTGGTGGAGGCGCAGGGCTGGCATCGGCGGAACGATCGCCTGGAGGAAGCCCGGGCGGAGATCCACCAGATCCTGGATATCGAACCCCGCTGCGCCCTGGCCTGGATGCTGAACGGGGACCTCCTGTACCGCCGGCTGCTCATCGACCCGCAGGGCCTGCCTCAGGGCCAGTCGGAGGCGGAACAGCAGTTCCGCCGGGCCCTGGCCTTGGCCCCGGGCCACCCCCAGACGGCCTACCTCCTGGCCCAGCTCAAGGTGGACGCCGGAGACCAGGGGGAGGCGTTCCGCGTGCTCGGCGAGGCCCTGCGAGAGAACCCCCGCGCCCTCACCCTCCACACGGGCCTGGCCTACGCGGCCCGCACGGCCGGCCTGTTGGACCTGGCCCGGAAGGCCCTGGCCCGCCGGGACCGCCTCGCTGTCCCTGGGCTCTGGAGCGCCAGCGCGGAGAACACCTACCTCTACCTGGGGGACCGCCGCCGCTTCGAGGCGAGCCTGGTCGAGGTGCCCGGGGATGCCCGGAACACGGTGGTGCGCTTCTATCGCGGCTACCTGGCCCTGGCGGACGGGAACCGCGAGGAAGCCCGTAAGGCCTTCGCAGGGGCCCAGGCCTGGCCAGGGGGCTTCGCCCAGTTCGGGCCGCTGGCGGGCGTCTACGAATCCCTGGCCGCAGGGGAGAAGGCCGAGGCCCGGCATCGCCTCCGGGGCCTGGAGGAGGCGCGGACGGGCCTGCGGGTTCCTGACGGGGAATTCACCTTCAAGATGGCTGAGGCCCTGGCGTGGCTGGGGGATCGCAGCGACGCGCTGGACTTGGCAGAGCGCGCCTTCAGCCAGGGGTTCGGATGCGCACGGTGGTATCGCGAGAGCCCGTACCTGGCCTCGCTCCGGGGGCTTCCCCGCTGGCAGGCCCTGGTCCAGCACCTGGAGGACCGCCAGCGGCTGCTGGAGGCCTCCTTCCCGCCCTCGGCCTTCGGCCTGTAGACTCGGGGTTCCATGGAAGCCCATGCCGGAAAGTCGCGCCAAGCAGCCCTCCTGCTGGGCTTGGCCTTCGGCCTGATCCTGGCGATCGGCTCCGGCCTGGCCTGGATGCTGGCCCGGGCCGGAACCCGCGGACCCATGCACATCCTGCTGGTCACCCCCGCCCAGGGGCCGGCCTCGGGACTGGATGCCGCAGATTGCCGTGCCATCGGGGCCCTGGTTCAGGATCGCCTCGAGTGCTACGGGGGGATGGCTGTCACGAGCGTCACCGAGCTGCCCACCGACCCCGGCCCCGTGCGCACCCGGCCGCACACCCGGGTGCTGGTGCTGGAACCGCGGCGCCAGGGGGACGACCTGGTCCTGGCTCTCCGGGAGGTCCCGGGCGAGCGGATGCAGGCCGGGGAAGGCACGCCCTGGGTTCGGCACCCCGCCCGGCCCCTCCCCCCGGTCCAGGCCTTCGCGGCCTTCGACCGGACGGTGGGGTTGGTACGCCAGGATGTTCCGGGCTACCTGACCCCTCGTGATCCCGGGCGGTTCTGGAACCTTATCCGCGCCACGGCCCTCCGCCTCCAGAACGACCGCCTGGGCGAGGCCGCGGCTCTGACCCGGGCCGTGGTCGAGGGGGAGCCCGATTGCGCCACGGGCTGGGTACTGCTGGGGAACATCCAGTACCGCAGGCTCCTCAACCACCCCTCGGCCTTCCGCCAGGAGCAGGCGGAGGCGGAAAATCTCCTCCAGCGGGCCCTGGCCCTGGTCCCCGGCCATCCCCGCGCCACCCTCCTCCTCTCGCTCATGGAATCGGACAGCGGGAACCAGCGGGACGCCTTGAACCTGCTCATCCAGGCGCGCCGCTACCAGCCGAACAATCCCCTCCTGCTCACCGGGCTGGCCTACGCCGCGCGCGGGGCTGGGCTGCTCCCCCTGGCCCGCCGCGCCATGGACCTCCGGGACAGCCTCGCCTTCTCGGAGTACCTGCCCCAGGCCGTGGACATCACCTGCCTCTACACCGGCGAGATCCCGCGCTTCGAGGCCAGCCTCCAGGACCGGCCGGGGCATCTGCGGAACACCACCGGGGTGCTGGCCTTCTACCGGGGCTACCTGGCCCTGGTGCAGGGGGACCGGAAGAAGGCCCACGCGGAGTTCACCGCCGCGCGCGAAGCGCCCCACGGCTATCCCAACATCCTCCGGCTCAGCGAGGTCTTCGACCTGATCCTGGACGGCCGGGTGGACGAAGCCTGGAAGGCGCTGCGGGCCTTCGACCAGGAGCGCCTGGGCATGCGGGAGCCCGACGGGGAGTTCACCATCCGCCTGGCGGAGGCCTATGCCCTCATCGGCGACCGGGCCAGCGCCATGGAGATGGCCACCCGCGCCTTCGCCCGGGGTTTCGGCTGCACCGCCTGGTACGAGCGCAGCCCGCTGCTGGCGCCGCTCCGGGGCCTGCCCCGGTGGAAGGCCCTCATGCAGCACCTCCGGGAGCGCCAGAGCCTGATGGAGGACGCCTTCCCGGCGAGCCTGGTGGAGAATCCTGCCTGAAGAACCATGCGGTTCAGCGGGAACCACCGGCCCGGTAGACTGGAGGTTCGCCCGGGGGTTCCATGCCGACCATCGCAGCGCCCGCCCAACCTTCCGTCGCCGGGGCCTCCCCCGAGGAGGGCTACGTCCCGCGGCACAAGGTCCGCTTCGTGACGGCTGCCAGCCTCTTCGACGGCCATGACGCCAGCATCAACATCATGCGCCGCATCCTGCAGTCCACCGGATGCGAGGTGATCCACCTGGGCCACAACCGGGCCGTGCAGGACATCGTGGACACGGCCATCCAGGAGGACGCGCAGGGCATCGCCGTGTCCAGCTACCAGGGCGGCCATGTGGAGTACTTCAAGTACATGGTGGACCTGCTCCGGGAGCGCGGGGCCGGGCATATCCAGATCTTCGGCGGCGGGGGCGGGGTCATCGTCCCCGCGGAGATCCGCGAGCTGGAGGCCTACGGCGTGGCTCGCATCTACAGCCCCGAGGACGGCCGGCACCTGGGCCTCCAGGGCATGATCGACGACGTGGTGAGGCGCTGCGACTTCGATCCCCGCGAGAAGGCCGCCCCGAACCGGCTGGCGCGCCGCATCACCGAGATCGAGCTCGGCTCCGCGAACGGGTTCACGGTCCCCGCGGACCGGCGCATCCCCGTCCTGGGCATCACCGGCACCGGCGGCGCCGGCAAGTCCTCCCTGATCGACGAGCTGCTGCGGCGCTTCCTGGTGGACTTCCCGGACAAGCGGGTGGCCGTGCTCAGCGTGGACCCCACCAAGCGCAAGACCGGCGGCGCCCTCCTGGGCGACCGCATCCGCATGAACGCCCTCTACCACCCCGAGCTGGGCCCCCGCGTCTTCATGCGCAGCCTTGCCACCCGCAGCGCCGCCCATCGCGCCACCAGCGAGGCGCTCGTGGCCAGCATCGCGGCGGCCAAGGCCGAGGGCTATGACCTGGTGATCGTGGAGACCGCGGGCATCGGCCAGAGCGACAGCGAGATCGCGGACCTGGTGGACCTGTCCATGTACGTGATGACGCCGGAGTACGGCGCCGCCAGCCAGCTCGAGAAGATCGACATGCTGGACTTCGCCGACCTGGTGGTGCTGAACAAGGCCGACAAGCGCGGCGCGGAGGACGCCCTGCGGGATGTGCGCAAGCAGTACCAGCGGGCCCACAAGCGCTTCGACCAGGCTCCCGAGGACATGCCCGTCTACGCCACCTGCGCCAGCCAGTTCAACGATCCCGCCACCAACTGGCTCTTCGTGAACCTGGTGAAGGCCCTCGCGGCCAAGACCGGCCTGGCCTGGGAACCGAAGCTGGAGGCCGAGCCCGGCGGACCCCGCCGCGCGGCCATCATCCCCCCGGAGAAGGTGCGCTACCTGGCGGAGATCGCCGACACGGTGCAGGGCTACAAGGCCTGGGCCCGCCGCCAGGCGGAGACCGCCGAGCTGGCCCACGCCCTCTGGACCAGCCTGGCCAGCCTGGGGGACCACGTGCCTCCGGCCGGTGCCTTCTATGACGCCGCCCATCTCACGGAGGCCGGCGAGGGCGACCAGGGTGCGGCCATCCTCGTCCTCCGCCAGCGCTACCAGGAGCACCTGGGCGAGCTGCATGGCGAGAGCCGCCGGCTCATCCACGACTGGGCCGAGCTGAAGCGGAGCTACACCGAGCCCGAGAACGTCTACGTGGTCCGCGGCAAGGAGATCCGCACCGCGAACTACACCCAGTCCCTCAGCGGCTCGATGGTGCCCAAGGTGGCCCTGCCGCCCTTCTCGGGCTGGGGCGAACTGCTCCGCTGGCAGCTGCTGGAGAACCTGCCCGGCCGCTTCCCCTACACGGCCGGCGTCTTCGAATACAAGCGCGTGGGCGAGGATCCCACCCGCATGTTCGCGGGCGAGGGCACGCCGGAGCGCACGAACAAGCGCTTCCACTACGTGAGCAAGGGCCAGCCCGCCGTGCGCCTCAGCACCGCCTTCGACAGCGTCACCCTCTACGGCGAGGATCCCCACGTCCGTCCCGACATCTACGGGAAGATCGGCAACAGCGGCGTCTCCATCTGCACCGTGGACGACGCCAAGAAGCTCTACTCGGGCTTCGACCTGCTCTGCCCCAGCACCAGCGTGAGCATGACCATCAACGGGCCCGCGCCCACCATGCTGGCCTTCTTCCTCAATGCCGCCATCGACCAGCGGGCCGAGGCCTGGCTGAAGGAGCACGGCCAGCTGGAGGCCGCCCAGTCGAAGATCGACGCGCGGTACGCCGCCAAGGGCCTGCGCCGGCCCCGCTACGAGGGCACGCTCCCGGAGGGGAACGACGGCCTGGGCTTGGCCCTGCTGGGCGCCACGGCCGACCAGGTGGTGCCGGCGGAGGTCTACGCGAAGCTGAAGGCCGAGGCCCTGCAGGCCGTGCGCGGCACCGTGCAGGCCGACATCCTCAAGGAGGACCAGGCCCAGAACACCTGCATCTTCAGCGCCGAGTTCAGCCTCAAGGTGATGGGGGACATCCAGCAGACCTTCATCGAGCAGAAGGTCCGCAACTTCTACTCGGTGAGCATCAGCGGCTACCACATCGCCGAGGCCGGGGCCAACCCCATCACCCAGCTGGCCTTCACCCTGGCCAACGGTTTCACCTTCGTCGAGTACTACCTGTCCCGCGGGATGCACATCGACGACTTCGCGCCCAACCTCAGCTTCTTCTTCAGCAACGGCCTCGATCCCGAGTACAGCGTCATCGGCCGCGTGGCCCGCCGCATCTGGTCTGTGGCGATGAAGGAGAAGTACGGTGCCAATGACCGCAGCCAGAAGCTGAAGTACCACATCCAGACCTCGGGCCGCTCCCTCCACGCCCAGGAGATCGACTTCAACGACATCCGCACCACGCTGCAGGCCCTCTACGCCATCTACGACAACTGCAACAGCCTGCACACCAACGCCTACGACGAGGCCATCACCACCCCCACCGAGGAGAGCGTCCGCAGGGCCATCGCCATCCAGCTCATCATCAACCGCGAGCTGGGCGAGGCGAAGAACGAGAACCCGCTCCAGGGCGCGTTCCTCATCGAGCAGATGACGGAACTGGTGGAGGAGGCGGTGCTGGCGGAGTTTCGGCGCCTCTCCGACCGGGGCGGCGTGCTGGGCGCCATGGAGACCATGTACCAGCGCGGCAAGATCCAGGAAGAGTCCATGCACTACGAGCACCTCAAGCACAGCGGGGAGCTCCCCATCGTGGGCGTGAACACCTTCCTGAACCCGGCCCCGGCCGAAATGGGCGCCATCGAGCTGATCCGCAGCACCGAAGCCGAGAAGCGCCAGCAGATCGACAACCTGGCGGCCTTCCACGCCCGCAACGCCGACCGCGCTCCGGCCGCCCTGGCCCGGCTCAAGGAGGTGGCCCGCACCGGCGGCAACCTCTTCGAGGAGTTGCTCGACGCTGCCAAGGTCTGCAGCCTCGGCCAGATCAGCAGCGCCCTCTACGAAGTGGGCGGGCAGTACCGCCGGAACATGTAAGTGGCCGTACGCCCGGCCCGTTTCTTGCTGGGGGCTTATCATGGAAGGACCATGAACCGTCCCGGCCTGCTCATCCCGCTCGCCGCCCTGACCCTGTGGGCCGGGGGGCCGCGGTCCGGCCAGACCTACCTCTACACCTACTACGACCGGCAGGGGCGCCTGGTCATCAACAACCTGCCGCCCAGCTTCCTGCGGGGCCAGGGGCTGGTGCTCAAGCACGTGGGCGTGGGCCGGGTGCGTCTGGCCGTCACCCCGGCAGAGATGGCCAGGGCCCTGAAGAGCCCCGAGCTCATTGCCCTGGTGGATGAGGTCGCGAAGGCCGAGGGCGTGGACATCTACCTGGCCCGGGCCATCATCCAGGCCGAGAGCGCCTTCAACTACAAGGCCCGCTCCAAGGCCGGGGCCCTGGGCCTCATGCAGCTCATGCCCTCTACGGCGGAGCGCTTCGGGGTGCTGGACCCCTTCGACCCGCGCCAGAACATCCAGGGCGGGGTGAAGTACCTGAAGTGGCTCCACGACTACTACCAGGGCGACCTCACCAAGGTGGTGGCCGCCTACAACGCCGGCGAAGGGGCCGTGAACCGGCACAACGGCGTCCCTCCCTACCGGGAGACCCGGGCCTACGTGCCGAAGGTGCTGGACCTCTACCGGCGCCGGGCCGTGCAGCCGGACCCGAAGCTGGCGGGCAGCATGGCCCTCCTCCAGAAGGGACGGGGCGGCTTCAAGGTGGACGAGCAGAAGACGGTCCCCGAGCCCACCGTCCAGCAGCGGGCCTCCACACGGATCTACCAGTGGGTGGATGCCCACGGCCGTCTGCAGATCAGCGACCAGCCGCCGCCGAAGGGCACCCCCGGCGTGAAGACCTTCGGGGATCCCTGAACCCTACTTCCCCTCGTGCTGGACGTAGTGTTCCAGGGCGCCCAGGGCCTCCCGGAAGGCTGTCTCCAGGGCTCCGGCGGTGTCTTCGGGAGCCTCGGCGGAACCGCTCCGTCCCAGGACCTCCAGGTCCGCAGCCAGGGCCCGCAGCACCTTGGCTCCAATGGCGCCGGCACCCCCCTTCAGGGCATGGGCCGACCGGGAGAGGGCCTCGGCATCCCGGGCCTCCAGGGCGAGGAAGATGTCCCGCAGGCGGCGCGGGGTGTCGTCCCGGAAGATGGCGGTCATCTCGGCCACCAGCCCGAAGCCGCCATCGTCCAGATCCACCAGGTTCTGGAGGGTGGTCAGGTCCAGCAGGTCGGATGGGGACATCGGGCACTCCGGGAACCATGCTGCAACAGGAAGGGAGATCCGTCCAACGGGGAGCGGGCTGGGGGCTTCCTTGGTACGCTGGAGCCATGTCGGACGCGGCCGCCACCTCCCCCGCCGAGCGGGCCCTCTCCCTGCTCTTCCGCAAGCTGCACCCCCACCTCGAGGACGCGGCCCACGCCCTGGCGCGGGGCGCTGCCCGAGGCGACCTGGAACGGCTCCACCTCAAGCTCATCGCGGCCCGCCTGAAGGTGGTGGAGGTGCTGGAGGCGGATTCGGAGGCCCTTTCCGGGGATGATCCCCTGGGCGAGGTTCTCGACACCCTTGCCGCCAACCTCACGCCCGTGGGCGAGAGCTACCGCCAGGCCCTCATCCTCACGCAGCTCTGCCTCGAGGAGGCCCCCGCCGACCTGCTGCCCCACGCCCCCGTGGGCTGCGTGGCGGGCTCCAGCTGGGGCCCGCGCATGGCCGCCTTCCTGGCCCGCCTCGAGGAGCCAGCCTTCCAGGCCCGCCGGCGCTGGGAAGCCATCGACGAGGACATCGGCGAAACCGAGGAGGAGTAGGCGGGTGCCGTTCGTGGGATGAAAAACGCCAACCACAGAGGACACAGAGTGCGCAGAGGAAGATCGTCTGCCTTTCTCTGTGCCCTCTGTGGCCTCTGCGGTGGGAAAACGGTCCGAGTGGGTCGAGCTCGAAGGATCAGACCTCGGCGATGAGCTCGATCTCGACCTTGGCGCCGCGGGGGAGGGCGGCGACCGGGGGACCCGCTCCGCGAGCCGGAGGCGAGTGGGAGCACAGGGCGGGGCCCTGTGCGATCGCGGGCGGCCAGGTCCGCGTGCGTCGAGGCGGAGCCGAGCGCCCAGCGGACCAGGGAGCCCTCCGGGTCCTCAGACCTCGGCGATGAGCTCGATCACGACCTTGGCGCCGCGGGGGAGGGCGGCGACCTGCACCGTGCTGCGGGCGGGCTTGGCGCCTCCCAGGGCCTTCTCGTAGACGGCGTTGAAGGCGGCGAAGTCGGCCATGTCGGCGAGGAAGACGGTGGTCTTCACGACGCGATCCCAGCCGGTGTTGGCGGCCGCCAGCACGGCGGCGAGGTTCTTCAGCACCTGCTCGGCCTGGGGTTCGATGGGGCCGGTCACCATCTCCATCGTCTCGGGCACCAGGGGGATCTGGCCGGAGGTGAAGAGGTGGCCGCCGGAGATCTGGGCCTGGCTGTAGGGGCCGATGGCGGCGGGGGCGTTCGGGGTCGAGATCGTGCGCATGGCTGCTCCTGGATTCACAACTGCCGGCTGACGGCTGTCCGCGTGCCTATTGTCCGCCCTTCTTGCCCCACCGTTTCTTCTTGTGCCGCCAGGCGCGGCCCGGCCGGGCCACGGGCTGGATGGGTGCGTCAAAGGGCGAGGCCAGGCTCTCGCCCTCGCCCTCTTCGTCCTCCAGGCGCCCGGGACCGTCCTCGATCTGCTGGTGCACCCACTGGGCCGTGCGATGCATGAGGGCCGCGAGGCAGAGGCTGGCCTCGATGCGCGCATGGGGCAGGGGGCCCAGCTGGGTGAAGACGGAGGGATCCGGTGGGATGGCCCGCGGAATGGCGATCTCGGGCAGGGATTCCGGCAGGGCGTCGTAGGCGTCCTCCGGAAGGGCCGCCCAGCGCTGGGGGGGTTCCTGGTCCCGCCGGAGCAGGTCCCCCACGCTCAGCTTCTTCTTGGGGGGGCGGCCCCGCTTCTTCGGGGCGGCCACGGCGGCGGCATCCAGGGCCGCCTGGAGGGCCTGCAGCACCTCCTCCCGGGACTTGCCGCGGAGGTCGAAGAGCAGCCAGGGATCCCGATCCAGGGCCTCGGCCATCACGTAGCATACGGCCGCCACGTGCTTGCAGGGATTGGCCCAGTCGGGGCAGTCGCAGTGGGTCTGCAGCTCCTTGGGCACGCGGGGGTAGAGGCTCGCGCCGGCCTCGCGGAAGGTCTCGTCCAGGCCCTGGGGCATCTCGCCGGCCAGGAGCGACGCGACGAACCGGCTCTCCTGGGCGATGCGGGACAGAGCCTTCTCCCACTGGGCGGGGGTGAGGGCCGGCAGGCCCAGGGTCACGTTGTAGGTCTTGCGGCCATGGACCCGGGCCTGGATCTCGCCGGGCTGCACGCCGAAGTGGGAGACGTGTCCCTCCTCCGCGTACTTCTTGCCGCGGGGCAGGCGGTTCTCGTAGTCGTCGCCCAGCTGCTCGAGGCCCCGGATCCAGAGGCGGCCCCACCAGGTGGCGCCGAAGCGGTCGGCGGTGGTGATCATGGCGCCACCTCCTTCGCCTTCCTCCGGGCCTTGGCGGGGGCCTCGCCGTCGCCCTCGTCCGCGTCCAGGAGCTCGGCGTCGGGATCCAGGGCCACCAGGCGGCGCAGGGCATCGTCATCCAGCTCCGTGAGCCAGCCCTCGCCCGTGCCCACCACGCGGTCGGCCAGGTCGCGCTTGCTCTCCAGCAGGGCGTCGATCTTCTCCTCCAGGGTGCCGATGGTGACCAGCTTGTGGACCTGCACGTTCTTCGTCTGGCCGATGCGGTAGGTGCGGTCCGTGGCCTGGTCCTCCACGGCGGGGTTCCACCAGCGGTCGAAGTGGAAGACGTGGGTGGCGGCGGTGAGGTTCAGGCCCACGCCGCCGGCCTTGAGGCTGAGGAGCAGCACCGGCGACGAGTCGGGGTCCTCCTGGAAGGCCCGCACCAGCTCGTCCCGGCCCTCGCGGGTGGTGCCGCCGTGGAGGAAGGGGGGCTCGAAGCCCAGGGCCTCCTGCAGGTGGACCTGGAGCCGGTCCCCCATCTCCTTGAACTGGGTGAACACCAGCGCGCGCTCGCCGGCCTCCAGCACCTCCTCGAGCATCTCCGTGAGGCGGTCCAGCTTGCCGCTGCGGCCCCGGTAGGGACCCTGCTGCTTGAGGAACTGGCTCGGGTGGTTGCAGATCTGCTTGAGGTGGGTGAGCAGGGCCAGGATGCGGCCCCGGCGCTCGATGCCCGTGGCGACGGCCAGCTCCTCGTCCATCTTCTCCACGCGGTACTGGTAGAGCTCCGCCTGCTCGCGGGAGAGGGTGGTGAAGACCTTCATCTCCTGCTTCTCCGGCAGGTCCTGGATGATGGCCTTGTCGCTCTTCAGGCGACGGAGAATGAAGGGGCCGATGCGCTGGCGCAGCTCGTTGGCCGCATCGGGATCGCGGTACTTCTCGATGGGCGTGGCGAAGCGCTCCTTGAAGGCGGACTCGCTGCCCAGGTATCCGGGCAGGGCCGCGCTGAGGATGGCCCACAGCTCGGTGAGGCGGTTCTCGATGGGCGTGCCCGTGAGGGCCAGGCGGAAGCCGCCCTTGAGCCGGCGTACGGCCTTGGCCTGGGCGGCCCCGGCGTTCTTGATGGCCTGGGCCTCGTCCACCACCACCATGCCCCAGGTGCGGGCGGCGAAGGTCTCCTCCTCGCGCCGCACCACGCCGTAGGTGGTGAGCACGAGGGTGTGGGGTCGGAAATGGGCGGGCAGGTGGTCACGGTTGTTGCCGTGGTGTACGAAGACCGGCAGGCTCGGCGCGAACTTGGCCAGCTCGCGCTCCCAGTTGCCCAGCAGCGAGGTGGGGCAGACCAGTAGGGTGGCGGGGCCGTGCTGGGGGCTCTGCGTCTGGCGATGCAGGAGCAGGGCGAGCACCTGGATGGTCTTGCCCAGGCCCATGTCGTCGGCCAGGATGCCGCCCAGGCCCAGGCGGGAGAGGCCCTCCAGCCACGCGAGGCCCCGCAGCTGGTAGGGGCGCAGCTGGCCCTTGAAGGAGGCCGGCTGGGTGATGGGCTTGTCGGGGAGGACCCTCAGGTCCGCCAGGGCAGCGCCGAAGTCGCCGGCCACCTCCACCTCGATGGCCTCGGAAACCCCGGGGATGCGGGCGGTGCCCGTGAGGGCGGCGGCCAGGGCCTCGCCCTTGGTCATGCTCTCGAAGCCCGCGCCGCGGCTGGCCTGGATGACGCTGGAGATCTGCCTGAGCGTCTCCGGATCCAGGGCCACCCACTTGCCCTTCCAGGCCACCAGCGGGTGCTTGAGGCTCGCCATCTGGGCGAAGTCCTCCACGCTGAGGGCGTCGTCGCCCAGCATGAGGGACCAGTCGGCGCTGACGTTCCCGTCCAGGCCGGCCTGCACGGAGGGCGCGCCCTCCTCCACGGAGCGGGCGCCCAGGCGCACCTTGGCGCGCAGGCGACGGGCCCCGCCGAATTCGGCCAGGGCCTCGGGGATGTGCACGAGGAAGCCCGCCTCCTTCAGCTGGGCCGCGCCCTTTGTGAGGAAGCTCCAGGCCTCGGTGGGGCGGAGCAGCAGGTCCTCCGGCTTCTGGCCCGAGAGGGCCCGCTCCAGGGGGGGGAAGAAGGGCACGGCACGGGCCAGGCCGCGCAGGAGGGCCTGCCGGGCCTGCAGCACCTCGGGCTCCGTGGAGGGCTCCCAGAGGCGGGCCACGCCGATCTCCGTACCGCCTTCGGTTTCCAGCCCCACGCGCAGGATCCAGCCCTCCTCGGCGAGGCGGTCGGCCTCCTGCACGCTCTGGTCCCGGCCGGTGGGCACGGGCGGGGCCTCCAGGCGCAGGCCCGGCCGCACCCACTGGGGGCGGGCGCCCTCGCTCCACTGCTCCAGCTGCTCGCCCAGGGTGCGCTCGGTGACGCCCGTGGTGGGGAACTCCGGCAGCTGGTGGGAGAGAGCCACCATGAGCCGCTCGTCCCAGGGCAGGCGGTCCCGCTTGTGGCCCCGCAGCCGGTGGATGAGGCCCAGGCGCGGGTCGTCCCCGGCCCGGAGGCCCCCGGCCACGAAGCGCATGATGAAGTCGGCGCCGTCCTCCAGGAAGGCGCCCAGCACCGCCTCGGCCGAGGGGGGCAGGGCCTGGTCGTCCTCGATGTCGAAGGCGTCCAGCTCGCCCAGGGCCACGGTCTTGGTGAATCCCCAGGTATCGTTTTCCGGGAAGGCCCGGGCCGCAGGGGGCATGGCCTGGGTCATCTGGGCCAGGGCGGCGCGGTCGGCGGGGCTGGTGAGGCTCACGCCCCAGCGGGCGCGCCAGGGGTTCGTGCGGGTATCCAGCTGGGGCAGGAGGGCGCCTCGGACCACCAGGGACTGGAGGAGGCGCAGGGCCGTGGCCCAGTACTGGAGGGAGGCTCCGGCGTGGCCGGGCTTCAGGGCCAGGGAGGACAGCCACGGATAGGCCCGCTGCCAGCGGAGGGGCACGGCATGCATCTCCACCTGGGCGCCATCGGCGAGGTAGATCTGCGCCTTGGCGGGGGTGAGCCGTTCCCGGCCCTGGAGATCGCCCGGCAGGCCCCGGAGGGCCCGGGCCCACTCGGCGGGTCCCACCGCCTCGGGAAGGCAGAGCAGGAATCCCCGGTCGAGGGGTCGGTACTGGAGGAAGGGCGTCAGCATGTAGGCTGGAAGTCGGAGGCGGAGGCCGGGCCGGCCCCGCGGGGAGGTGTTCCGTGAGACTCGGGTTTGCCAGCGATCATGCGGGGTTCGATCTGAAGGAGCGGCTGAAGGCCTGGGCGCGGGAGCAGGGACACGAGGTGGTGGATTTCGGCACGGACGGATCGGCCTCGGTGGACTACCCGGATTACGCGCACCGGGCGGCGGAGGGCATGGATCGGTGGGAGCGTCTGGTGCTGGTCTGCGGATCCGGCATCGGCATGAGCATCACGGCCAACCGCCATCCCGGCATCCGCTGCGCGCTGGTGACTTCCCCCGAGCACGCGGCACTGGCCCGGCAGCACAACGACGCGAACGCCATCGCTTTCGGCCAGCGGCTGACGGATCCGCTCAAGGCGGAATACTACCTGAAATTGTTCCTGGAAACACCTTTCGAGGGGGGACGGCACCAGGGACGGGTGGAGAAGATCGAAGGCGGATGCCTGTGATGCGGGAATCCTCTGAGCTGCGCCCACTGTCCCTCGAGCTCGGCGCCCAGGTCCATGCCGACGGCTCCTGCCTGGTGAAACTGGGGCGCACCCACGTCCTCTGCGCCGCCAGCCTGGAGGAGAAGGTGCCCGGCTGGATGAAGGGGCGGGGCACGGGCTGGCTCACGGCGGAGTACGGGATGCTGCCGGCCTCCACCCACACCCGCACGGACCGGGAGGCGGCGAAGGGGAAGCAGCAGGGCCGCACCGTGGAGATCCAGCGGCTCATCGGCCGGAGCCTGCGGCAGGCCGTGGACCTGGCGGCCCTGGGCGAGCGCACCCTCATGGTGGACTGCGATGTGCTCAACGCCGACGGGGGCACCCGCTGCGCGGCCATCACGGGCGCCTGGGTGGCCGCGGCCCTGGCCCTGCGGAGCCGCGGTCTGGAGGCCGCCCTGGTGCGCCAGGTGGCGGCCGTGAGCGCGGGGATCGTGGAAACCGGCGAGGGCCGCCGGGGCCTCGTGGTGGATCTGGAGTACGAGGAGGACCACCTGGCCGCTGTGGACGCCAACCTCGTGGCGGCGCGGCCCCTGGCGGGCGGGGAGACGGCCCTGGTGGAATTCCAGGGCACCGGCGAGGGCCGCCCCTTCAGCCGCGCCGAGGCCGGGGCCCTCATGGACCTGGGCCTGGCGGCCTGCGAGCGGCTCATGGCGGCCCAGCGGGAGGCCCTGGGATGAGGCGGGGGGCGCTGCTGCTGGGCCTTCCGGCCCTGCTGGCGGCCCAGCCGACCGCAAGCACCCCCGCGGCGGCGCGGCGCTTCGAGGTGAAGGTCGTCCCGCCGGACATGGTCTTCCGCTTCGCCCCGCGGGTGGAGGTGCCGGGGATGCCGAAGGTGGCCCTGGTGCTGAGCGGAGGTGGCGCCCGCGGCCTGGCCGAGATCGGCGTCCTCCAGCGGCTGGAGGAAGTGGGTTACCCCCTGGGCAGCGTCACGGGGACCAGCGCGGGCGCCCTGGTGGGGGCCCTCTACGCCGGCGGCTTCTCGGGCCACGAGATCGAGGATCTCTTCCGCCGGCTGGACCTGGGCCGGACGGTGCTGGATCCCCTCGTGCGGAATCCCGGGGAGACCCTGGAGGAACAGGAGGACCACAGCGACACCTTCCTCTCCGCGGAGATCGACCGCGGGCGCCTGGGGTTCGCCCAGAGCCTGCGCTCAGGGGCGGAGCTGCAGCGGGTGCTCCAGAGCCTGCTCGTCCGGGCCAGCTTCTTCTCGGGCGGCGACTTCGACCGCCTGCGCATTCCCCTGCGGGTGCTGGCCACCAACCTGGAGACGGGGCAGGGCCGCGTCTTCGGACGGGGGGATGTGGCCGAGGCGGTGCGGGCCTCCATGGCCATCCCCGGGGCCCTGAAGCCCGTGATCATCGACGGCCAGCAGTACGTGGATGGCGCCCTGGTGGAGAACCTGCCCGTGGGCGTGGCGAAGGAGGCCTTCCATCCCGACCTGGTGCTGGCGGTGGACGTGAGCTCCCCCCTGGAGCTGCGGCCCTCCGGCAACTTCTTTTCGGTGGCGGCCCGGAGCCTGGACCTGGTGGTGGAGCGGCGGCAGTGGGAGAGCCGCGCCCAGGCGGACCTGCTCATCCGGATCGACAACCAGAAGGTGCCCTTCCTCGACTACACGGGCTTCCTCCCGGCCCTGGTGCGACAGGGCCGGCGGGGCTTCGACGCCATGCAGTCCACCTTCCACGAGCGGTTGCGGAAGGCCATGGGCGGGCAGGAGACGGTGGCGGTGGCCGGGGTGGACCTCCGCTCCGACGGGCCGGTCCCGCCGGCGGTTCCCGAGCTGCGGGACCGCTTCATCCCCGCGGACTGGCCCTTCCACGTCCAGGACGTGGAGGCCTTCCTCCAGCAGGTGCTCGTGCACGGCTGGGCCCGGGAGGCCTGGGCAGAGGTGGTGCCGGCCCCGGGCGGGCCCCGGCTGGTGGTGCACCTGACGACCTACCCCCCGGTGCGGACGGTGGAGGTGGACGCGCCGCCGGCCTGGCGGGCGCGCATCGAGCGGGGCCTGGCGGCCCGGGTGCCCCTCGGGCAGCCCTTCAACCCCGAGGCCTTCGGCCACTTCCTCAGCGAGCTGGTCTACAGCCTGGTGATGGACGACGCGCCGCTGGTGGACGTGCGGGGCTCCGGCTTCGATCCCGCCACGGGCCGCCTCCGGGTGGTGGCGCGGGAGCCCCGGGTGGCGACCCTGGACATCCGACCCTCCGAGGGGCGCCCCGTGGCGGCGGAGATCCTCCGGCGCCTCCTCGCGCCCCTGGAGCAGGCCCCCCTCCGCACGGACGTCCTGCAGAAGCGGATGGCCCTGGCGGAGCACCGCACCCACCTGGAGCACCTGCGGAGCCAGGTGGTGCCCGCGGATCCGGCCATGGACGCGGCGCGGCTGGAGGTCACGCCAGTGCCCCTGCCCAGCCACCGGCTGGACCTCTCCCTGGGCTACGAGTCCAACCTGGGCGGCCAGGTGGGCCTTGTCTACCGGGGCCTGGATCTCGGCTTCCAGGGGACGGAGCTGGAGGTCCGGGGCGCCAAGAACCGCCTCCAGTCCCAGGGCGGGCTGGCCCTGCGCTGGCCCTTCGGCTTCGCCCCCGGCGCGGGGCTGGAGCTGCGGGCCGGGGCCTGGCGCCAGCGGCTGGAGAACCCCCTGCCGTGGACCACCCCGGAACTGCAGACCGGCCAGCCGGATTCGCGGATGACCGCCTCCGACCTGGAGCTCCTGGGCTACCTCCGCTTCGGGAACCTGGGCACGGGCAAGGCCACCCTGGACCTGGACCGGCGCCGGGCGGACTACCTCGGCGCCGGGCTCACCCGCAGCCGGGACGAGGACGCGGCCTTCCTCAGCGCCGAGTGGGACAACGACGACCACCACACCCTCCCCCGGAAGGGGCTCCTCCTCCGGGCCCGGTTCGGGGTGGGCGAGGCCCAGCCCTCCTTCGACCAGGGGGGGGCCTTCAAGCAGGCCTACTTCCGGGCCCGGGGCCTCCAGCCCTTCGGGGAGCACCTGGGGGCGGACCTGGACCTGGAGTGGGGCTACGGCCACCGCCTGCCCCTGGACCGCTGGTGGGCCCTGGGGGGGCCGGCCTTCGTGCTGGGCAGCGACTCGCTGAGCTTCCTGGCCCCCAACTTCGCCGCGGCGCGGGCGGGCCTGCCCATGCGTTTCGATGCGGGCCTGGGCCTCACCCTGGAGGTGGAGCCCCGCTTCGACTTCGCCCAGGTGGCCCCGGAGGCCGCCGGGGTGTGGCAGAACGGCACGCGGATCCAGGCCCACGGGGCGGGGATCCTCCTCCGAACCACCCTGGTGAACCTCTACTACCTGGAGCTGTCCTACGGTTTCCTCCGCCTGGACGGGCCGGGCTTCCACCAGCCCGCCACGGGCCACTTCAACCTCCTGATCGGGACCCAGCCCTTCGACCTCTGGCGACGCCACTGACAGGGGGGTGGAACCTCCCCAGAAAACCCCCCCGATGGGGCCGATCTGTGACCCGGACCACAGACCGGCCCGGACCGCCGCATGGCTTCCGCCTGATACCCTTGAAGGCTGGAATTCCCTCCGCTCCTTGACCGAGGCCGCCATGCGCTACCTGCCCTCTTCCCCTGCCGAAGACCGCGCCCTCCTGGACACCATCGGCGTCTCGCGCGCCGAGGATCTCCTCGCGGGCATCCCCGAGCCGCTGCGGCTGAAACGGCCGCTGGACCTGCCACCCCAGGGCTCCGAGCAGGAGGTGGCCTGGGAGATGATGCGCATGGCCAACCGGAACACGCGGTTCTGCGCCCAGTTCCTCGGCGCCGGGGCCTACGACCACTTCGTGCCCGCCGCCATCGACGCCATGGTGAGCCGCCAGGAGTGGTTCACGGCCTACACGCCCTACCAGCCGGAGATCAGCCAGGGCACCCTTCAGCACATCTTCGAGTACCAGACCCTCATCTGCGACCTGACGGGCCTCGAGGTCACCAACGCCAGCCTCTACGACGGGGGCACCTCCTGCGTCGAGGCCGCGCTCATGGCCGTCCGGGTGCAGAAGAAGCGGCACACCGTGCTGGTGAGCCGGGGCATCCACCCCTTCTACCGGCGCGTACTGGAGACCAACTTCGCCCCCCACGATGACCTGAAGCTCGTGGAGGTGGCCCTCAAGGACGGCGTCACCGACACGGCGGACCTGCAAGCCAAGCTCGGCCCCGACGTGGCCGCCGTGCTGGTGGGCTACCCCAACTTCCTGGGCGCCGTGGAGGACCTCGCGGCCCTGGCCGGCCCCGTCCACGCCGCCGGCGCCCTGCTGGTGAGCGTCACCCAGGAGGCCCT
>DASVZU010000096.1:0-11895 GCA_036391515.1 Holophagaceae bacterium | reverse complement strand
CGAGGAGGAGAACCGGGTCTTCGAAGAGACCGACGACCGGGCCTACATGGAGCTTCAGCTCTCCCGCCTGGAGGTGCCCGCCCAGCCCGGCGTGGCCTACCCGCTGGTGAAGAAGCTGTTGGCCTTCAACACCGAAGATTTCGATCGCGTGGCGGTGGTCATTCTTTCCCGCAATGATCCCGTGAGCGGCCTAAGAGTATTTCGTAGCGCACAGGAAGCCGAACTCAAACTTGAGAGCGGGGTGTTCACCCGAGGCCGAAATCCTTACCCCTACCTGACTCCCCTGCGAGCGAACCTGTTTCTGTCGGCCAAGGAGGAAGACGTCCGTTCCGCTCTGAATGCCGGATTCGCTGCCGCCCGGGTTTATACCGACAGCACTATTGCTACGGACCGCCACCCAGATGAGATCCGCATCGCCTTCGATGGTGACGCCGTACTCTTTAGCGATGAGGCAGAGCGCATCTACGTCGAGGGCGGATTGAAGGCGTTCCAGGCCCACGAAATCGAACGCGCAGCGATTCCACTCCCTCCTGGCCCCTTCAAGCCTCTCCTTGAGGCACTTCAGCCGCTTCAGCATATGGGCCCCCGCGCTCCCATGCGCATCCGCACCGCCCTCGTGACCGCCCGCAGCGCCCCGGCCCACGAGCGCGCCATCCGCACCCTCATGGCCTGGAACATCCAGGTGGACGAGGCCATGTTCCTGGGGGGCCTGGAGAAGGCCGACTTCCTCCGCGAGTTCGAGCCCGACTTCTTCTTCGACGACCAGACCGGCTACTGCGACACCGCCGCCAAGGTGGGCCCCACCGGGCACGTCGTCAGCGGCGTGAAGAACGAACGGGTCTGAACAGATCCTGGAAAGGCGGGTCGCGGAAGGCAAGGAAGGCCACGGAAGACGAGGAAAACAAGCCTGTCTTCTTCCTTGCCTTCTGCGAACGTTCCGCGCCCTCCGCGACCAGCGCCTTCCTGGATCAGGCTTTCACGGCGCCGTACACGTTGTCGCGCTGCCAGGGCTCGTAGCCGGCGGCGCGGATCATCCGGGTCATCTCGTCCTTGTTCACGCTGTAGCAGGTGCCGGCAGCGCTGACGACGTTCTCCTCGAGCATGAGGCTGCCCATGTCGTCGCAGCCGTAGTGCAGGGCCACCTGGCCGGTCTTCCGGCCCATGGTGACCCAGCTGCTCTGGATGTGGGCGAAGTTGTCCAGGTAGATGCGGGCCACGGCGATGGTGCGGAGGTACTCGGCGTCTGTGGGCTTGGGCACCTTGCCCTCCCACACCGTGTGGCCGCTCTGGAAGGGCCAGGCGGCGAAGGCGGTGTAGCCGCCGCCGTTGCCCCGGGCCAGGGCGCGGTCCTGCTGCTCGCGCAGGACGCGGAAATGGTCGATGCGCTCCGCCATCGTCTCGGTGATGCCGAACATCATGGTGCCCGTGGTCTTCACGCCCGCCTCGTGGGCGGCCTCCATGACCTCCAGCCACTTCTCGCGGCCGCCCTTGAGGGGCGCGATCTTCTTGCGGATGCGGTCCACGAGAATCTCGGCCCCGCCGCCGGGGATGGAGCCCAGCCCGGCGTCGCGCAGGTCGGCGATGGTCCTGCCGAGGTCCTGCCCGCTGAGCTTCGCCATCATCTGGATCTCCACCGGCGAGAAGCCGTGGACCCAGATCCCCAGGTCTTGGTTCAGGTAGCGCACCAGGTCCAGGTAGTAGTCCCAGGGCAGGTCGGGGTTCACGCCGCCCTGCAGCAGGAAGCCCGTGCCGCCGAGGGCCTTGGTCTCCTCGGCCTTCTGCCGGAGCTGGTCCTTCGTCAGCACGTAGCCGCGGGAGTCGCCGGGCTTGTGGTAGAAGGCGCAGAAGGTGCAGTAGACGTTGCAGACATCGGTGTAGTTGACGTTGCGGTCGATGACGTAGCTGACGCGGGAGGGGTCGTTGTGCCGGTCGCGGACCGCCGTGGCGGCCACGGCCAGGTCGGGCAGGTCGGCCTGCTCCAGGAGGTGCAGGGCCTCCTCCTCCGTGATCCGGCGGCCCTGGAGGACCCCCTCGAGGATGGCGTCCGTGGCGAGGGTGGGCATGTCCGGCCTAGACCTGGTAGCCCATGACCTGGAGGCAGCGCCGACAGACGCAGTCCTGGCCCTCGATACCGTGCTGGAAGTGATCCAGGGTGTAGGGGTTGCGGCACTTCTCGCAGACCTTGGTGGGCTCGGTGGCGGTCTTGGGGGCGTAGAGGTGGGTGGGATCTGGCATGGCGCACTCCGCAGCCTCCAGGATAGCGCGGATGCGTCTCCGGTGCCCGGAGCCGGGGTACGGAGAAGGCGGCCCAGGAGGGCCGCCTTCTCCGTGGATGGGCCAGCCGCTACTCCTCGGCGGTCGCCGCCTTGGCGCTCTCGTGGGGGCGGGTGTTCCGCTTGCCCTGCTGCTTGTGGGCCTGGGCCTCCAGCTTGTCCACGGCCTGGGTGATGCTGGAGTACATGTCGTCCGTCGTGGCGGAGGCCACGAGGGCGCTCGCACGGGTCTTGAGGGTGATCTCGGCCATGTGCCGGTGCTTCTCGACGCCCAGGATCACGTGGACGTCGATGATGTCGTCCAGGTAACTGGCCATCTTTTCCAACCGCTCCTTCGTATGGGTCTTGAGGGGCTCGGTGAGCTCCACGTGGCGGCCGGTGTAGTTGACCTTCATGGGACACTCCTCAAAGTGGGCCGGGCGGCCCGGAAAGGCGGGGGCGCTGGATCGGGGCTGAGCCATGGGCCAAGCCCATGGCGGCTCATCGGCGCCGGCGCTGGGAAGCTGGAGGAATCCTCAACTCCTCGCGGTACTTGTTGACGGTGCGGCGGGCGACCTTGATGCCGTCCCGCTCCAGCAGGCCCGCGATGGCCTCGTCGGAGAGGGGCTTGGCCGCATCCTCGGCCTGAATATAGGCCTTGATCCGGTGCTTGACCACAGTGGCGGAGACGTCCGAATCCTTCGGGCGGGCCGAGAAGAAGTAGTTCAGGTCGTAGAGGCCCTGGGGCGTGTGGATGGTCTTGGACTTCACCACGCGGCTGATGGTGCTCTCGTGGAAGCCCGTGGCTTCGGCCACGTCCCGCAGCACCATGGGCCGCAGGTGCTCGATGCCGTGCTCCAGGAACTCCTTCTGCAGCTCGGCGATCTGGGCGGCCACGCGCAGCACCGTGCGGTTGCGGTCCTCCACGCCCCGGATGAAGTCCCGGGCGCTGCGGAACCGTTCCCGGATGAAGTCCTTGTCCGATTTGGCGTCGGTGGAGGCCAGGAAGCGCTGGTAGTCGCCGTTCACGCGCAGCCTGGGCAGCCCCTCATCGTTGAGGTAGACCTTCCAGTTGCCGTCCTCGCCCTTGAGCACCACGACATCGGGCTTGACCACCCGGTCGCCCTCCGGGTCGAAGGCCCGGCCCGGCGAGGGGTTGAGGTGCTTGAGGTGGTCCATGGCGACGGCCAGCTCTTCCTCGCTGCAGCCGAGCACGCGGCGGAGCTTGATGCTGTCGCGCTGGCCCAGCAGCTCGGAGTGGTCCTGGATGATGCGGACGGCGAGGTCGTCGGGTTCGGCGCCGGCGTGCCGGAGCTGGAGGAGCAGGCTCTGCTGCACCGTGAAGCAGCCCACCCCCGACGGGTCGAACTCCTGCAGGACATCCAGGGCCCGGCGGAGGAGCTCCTCCGTGACGCCCATGTCCTGGGCCAGGGCCGCCGCCGTGGTCTCCACGCCGGGCTGGTCCGGATCCACCCGCAGGAAGCCTTTGGGGTCCAGGCGGTCGATGAGCCGCTCAATCAGGGCGGCGAGGGGATCATCGTGCTCCAGGGTCTCGTAGAGCTGGCTGATGAGGTGGTCCTGCAGCGACTCGGTGGCGCTGAGGCGGTCCTCCCAGGAGAGGCGGTCCTCCTCCGGCAGGGCGCTGGTGCGGGGAAGATCCGTGTCCCAGCTGTTCTCCGCGCCGCAGTCGGTCTCCTGGACCTGCGCCACGCCCTCCTCGGTGAACTTCTCGAGGTCGCCTTCGGGATTCATCTCGCCCGCAGCGTCCAGGAGGGGGCCCAGGTCCATGGTGTCCACGCCCTCGGGCAGCTCCACGCCCTCGGCCACCTGCTCGGAGGGCGCCTCGGCCACGTCGGAGTCGCGACCCTCCTCGATGGCTTCGAGGGTGGGCACCTCATCGCCATCCTCCGACAGCTCCAGGAGGGGGTTCTCCTCCAGCTCCCGCTCGATGGTCTGGCTGAGCTCCTGCAGGTTCATCTGCCAGAGCTTGAGCTTCAGCTGCATGGCCGGCGTCAACGCCAGGGTCTGGCTCTGGGCCAGGCGCTGGGAGAGGAAAGGACCGGCAGCCATCAGTCGAGCCTGAAACGATCGCCCAGGTAGACCCGCCGGATGTCGGGGTCCTCCGCGATCTCGCTGGGCAAACCGTGCTTCATGATCATTCCATCCGCCAAGATATAGGCGCGGTCGGCGATCTGCAAGGTCTCGCGGACATTGTGATCGGTGATGAGCACGCCGATCCCGCGGGCCTTCAGGTCATCGATCAGCCCCTGGATCTCCAGCACGGATTTGGGATCCACCCCCGCGAAGGGCTCGTCCAGCAGCATGATGCGGGGCTCGGTCACCAGGGCCCGCGCCAGCTCGCAGCGCCGGCGCTCGCCGCCGGACAGGCTCATGCCCAGGGTGTTCCGGACCTTCTCCAGGTGGAAGTCCGCCAGCAGCCGCTCGCAGCGCTCCTGCTGCTCGGCCTTGGGGATGGGCTGCAGCTCCGCCAGGGCCATCAGGTTCTCCCACACCGTGAGTCCGCGGAAGACGCTGGACTCCTGCGCGAGGTAGCCGATGCCCAGGCGGGCCCGGCGATGCATCGGGGCCTCGGTCACGTCGTTGCCCAGCCACCGGATGTGGCCGCGGTCCGGCGCCTCCACGCCCACCACCATGTAGAACGTGGTGGTCTTCCCCGCGCCATTGGGGCCCAGCAGGCCCACCACTTCGCCCATGCCCACGCAGAGGCTCACGTCCCGCACGACGGTGCGATCGCCGTAGCGCTTCTGGAGGTTCGCGGCCTCGAGGCAGGGGGTCTGGGCGTCCATCACGCCTTCATCCTTACCACGAAGGCCCCGCACCCTTGCCGCGGACCCGCCCCTGCCAGCGCACGATCCGGGGGCCCGGCTCCAGTTCCAGGGCCTCGCCCTGCCCCTCCCCCAGGCGCCCGCGCAGGGACACGGCCCCCTGGGCCTGGATCAGCTTCACGGAGCGGTCCGATCCCACGGACACGGTGACGGACTGGGCGGCCAGGTTCCACCCCTGGCCCCGGCACTCCACCCCGCCGGAGAGGACCACCCGCTCGGCCTCGCTCTGGCCCCGCTCGGCCCGGAGGAAGAGGTCCCCGTCCGGGGCTGCCAGGGTGCCGTTGAGGCCTTCGGGGAAGGCCACCACCTCGCCCTGCCGCAGGATGCGGGGGCCGCTGAGGCGCTCCCGCAGCCGGGACCAGGCCGCGGGCTGGCCGGTGAGGGTCCAGCGCGAGTCCGCCCAGACGAGGCGGCTGCCCCGCAGGCTGCCCCCGGAGGCCAGGTTCACCTGGACAGGCCCGTCGAAGGTCCAGGAGCGGGGATCACCGCTGCCTGCGCCGCTGCTGAAGGTGCCGTCCTCCCCGCGCCCCAGCACCGGAGCCTGCAGGTGCCAGCGCCGGGTGGCGCGCTGCACCTGCATCCTCGGCGAGGCGAGGCTGCGGGAGCCCCACAGGAGCACGGGCTGGCCCTCGGCCACGGCGTAGCCCACCGGCAGGGAGGCGGGAAGATCCGGCCCTGCGGCCTCCCGGATGAACACCCGGGGCGCCTTCAAGGTGAGCCGCTGGCCATCCAGGGGCTGGTCCCAGACCACGTTCCCCTCCAGGCGAAGGCCCGCCGGAGTCCAGCGGACCCCTTCGGCGGCCAGGTTTTCCGAACCGCCCGGAAGGGCCCGGTGGGCCTGGAAGCCCCGCAGTTCCACCTGCTGGAAGCTCGACCCCGGGGTTGGCCGGGGCGCCCGGCCTCCCTGGGCCTCGCCCCGCCACCCGTCCTGTCGCTCGAAGGAGAGTGGAGCCGGCCAGCTCACAGTGTCTGGCCTCAGATCGGCGGCCGTGGCCTGGAGGGATCCCTCCGTGAGGTGGGCCCGGACTTGTTCCAGGTGGCCCGTCTGGAAGCCAGGCGTGGCCCACAGGCGCCCGGCCTCCATGCCCAGGAGGGTGGCCCGGGTGGGCCCTCCCTCCGGGGCGTGCCAGACCACCGGCCCCCGATCCACCTGGAACAGGCCAGCCGCGTCCCGCCGCCAGCCCGCGGGGAGGTCCCACTGGCCCTGGGCCGATCCCTGGAGCGATTCCCAGTGGAGGGGGGAAAGCCCCTCCCACAGCCCGCCGGTCCATCGGAGCGCCGGGGCCGTTCCTTCCACGCGACCCTTTCCCAGCACCTGGGAGGAGGCTGGATCGAGCACCTGCAGGTCCATGGGGGCGGAGAGGGTCCATACGCCTTCCCGGCGCCGCGCCGTGGGGGAGGTCATCCGCCAGAGGCCCGCCTGCTCCTCGAGCCGCCCGGTCACATCCTCCAGGCGGAGGTCCTGCTCGGACCCCGCGATGGTCTTGTAGTCCAGCACCATGCGGTTGGGCCCCAGCTGCTCCGTGAGGGTGCCCAGAGAGCCGCGGGACCGCTCCGAGAAGAGAGCATCACCCGCCGCCGCCCGGCCGGGGAGTTCCCTGGGGCTGGTGAGCATGAAGCGGATGGTCAGGCCCAGGACCGAAGCCAGCAGGGCGGCCCCTGCCCCCCGCCAGAGGGGATGCCGGGCCGGGGGCAGGACCAGGGACCTCAACCCGCGTCCTCCGCGGCCAGTTCCGCCTCCACCAGCCAGGAGCGGCCCCAGCGCTGGCTGGCCTGGGGCGTCGCCGCCAGATGCAGGGCCGCCCCTGCCGACGGCAGTTCGGGCCGCTCCGCTCCCGCGAACCAGGTGATGGGATCCGGATGGCCGGCCAGTCGGAGCTTCCAGTGGTCCTCGCCGAAGACGTCCCGGGCCGCCAGGGAGCCCGAGAGGCGTGCCAGCGGCGGCGGGAAGCCCTGCCCGAAGGGCTCCAGGCGGGCCAGGTCGGCATCCCCGGGGAGCTCGGCGGCCGTTCCGTCCAGCAGCAGGGGGGGAACTGCCCGGCCGGTGGCCTGGAGGCTGGCCCCCCGCTGGAGGGCTTGCCGCACGAAGGGCAGCCTCGCCGCCTCGAAGCTGAGGCCCGCCGCGGCTCTGTGCCCGCCCCCACCCAGGAGGAAGGGTTGGGCCAGGGCCAGCAACTCCCCCAGATCGTAGCCCTCGGGGGCCCGGAGACTGCAGTGGGCCACGCCGTCCACGACGGTGCAGACCCCCGCAGGCCGGCCGCTGGCGCGCATCCGCTGGCCGGCCACGATGCCGATGACGCCCTTGTGGGCCGTGGGATCCAGCGTCAGGTCGAAGGCCTCGGGCCCGGGCGGATCCAGACGGGCCGCCAGCTCCCGCTGGATGCGACGGCGCTCGCGGTTGAGGTCCTCCACCCGCACCATCAGGCGCTCCGCCTCGGCGGCATCCCGCGTGAGCAGCAGCCGGACGGCGTCCTCCGCTCCCCCCATGCGGCCGACCGCATTGAGCCGGGGGCCCAGGGCGAAGGCGATGTCCTGGGCCGAGAGGGGCCCCTCCTTCCGGGCCGCCCGCAGCAGGGCGGCGAGGCCGGGGCCGTTCTTCTCGGCGAGGGAGGCCAGGCCCCTCCGCACCAGCAGGGCGTTCTCTCCGGTGAGGGGCATCATGTCCGCCACGGTGCCGATGGCCACCAGCTTCAGCAGGCCGTCGAGGAAGGCCGCATCCCCGCCGCTGGGCACGGGCACGGCGCCCAGGAGGGCCTGGGCCAGCTTGAAGGCCACGCCCACGCCCGCCAGGTGGCGGTTGGCGTAGCCACCCAGGTGGGGATGCACCACGGCGCAGGCCGGGGGCAGCTCCGGCCCCAGGGCGTGGTGGTCCGTGACGACCCAGTCCATGCCCAGCTCCGCGCTGGCGGCCACCTCGGCCACACTCCGCACCCCGCAGTCCACGGAGATCAGCAGGCCCGGGTCACGCTGGACCTTCAGTTCCTGGATGCAGTCCAGGTGCAGGCCATAGCCGTCCGAGAACCGGTTCGGGATGAAGAAGCTGGTATCGGCGCCCAGCTTCTCCAGCACCCGGGAGAGCAGGGCCGTGGCAGTGACGCCGTCCACGTCGTAGTCCCCGTAGACCACGATGCGCTCCCGGGTCTCGATGGCCCTGCGGATCCGCGCCACGGCGGCGTCCACGCCCGGGAGCAGGTGCGGATCGGTGCTCCGCTCCCAGGAGGGATCGAGGCGCCAGGCCAGGTCCTCCGGATGATCCACGCCCCGGAGCCACGCCAGCCGGGCGAGCCGGGGCTCCAGGTCCCACGCGGCCGCCAGGGCCCGCCAGGGCGCGGCGCCCGCCGGAGCCTCCCGGCGGAGACGCCAGGCCTTGGGACCCATCAGCCCACGCTGCCCATGCGGGCGAACTTCTGGTACCGCTCCTCCACGAGCTGGTTGGCATCCAGCTCCGCCAGCTCGGAGAAGGCGTCCACCACGGCCTCCTTGAGGGCCGATGCGGCGGCGTCGAAGTCGGAGTGGGCGCCGCCCAGGGGCTCCTTGACGATGCCATCGATGACCCCCAGGTCCAGCAGGTCTGGCGCCGTGAGCTTGAGGGCCTCGGCCGCCTTCGGGGCCTGCGTGGCATCCTTCCACAGGATGGACGCACAGCCCTCGGGGGAGATCACCGAGTAGATGGCGTTCTCCAGCATGAGCACCCGGTCGGCCACGCCCAGGGCCAGGGCCCCGCCGCTGCCGCCCTCGCCGATGACCACGGCCACCACGGGCACTTCCAGCTTGGCCATCTCCAGCAGGTTGCGGGCGATGGCCTCGGCCTGGCCGCGCTCCTCCGCATCCACGCCGGGATAGGCGCCGGGCGTATCGATGAGGCAGAGGATGGGCCGCTTGAACTTCTCGGCCAGCTTCATGAGGCGCAGCGCCTTCCGGTAGCCCTCGGGCTTGGGCATGCCGAAGTTGCGGAGGATCTTCTGCTTGGTATCCCGGCCCTTCTGCTGGCCGATGATCATCACGGCGTTGTCATCGATCCAGCCCAGGCCGCCCACCACCGCGGCATCGTCCCCGAAGCGGCGGTCCCCGTGCAACTCCTCGAAGCGCTCGCAGATGCGCTCCAGGTAGTCCAGGGTGTAGGGACGCTTGGGATGGCGCGCCAGCTGGGCCCGCTGCCAGTTCGTAAGGTTCGAGAAGAGCTCAGCCTTCAGCTTGTCGAGCTTCTTCTCCAGCTTCTCCCGCTCCCGCGCCTGGGAGGGATCCATGGCCATGGCCTGGATCTGGGCCTCCAGTTCGAGAACCGGCTTCTCGAGCTGGGCGAGATCCATGGCCTGTTCGGGGGACGCGTCTTTCATGGGGCCTCGGGGGGATCAAGTGCGAGGTCCCAGTGTAGAGGGGCCGGGGAACCTTGAACAGGCCGCGCCCATCTTGCTGGTGCCGGTCCATCTTGCATATTGGATACCGGACAGGAGGTTCCCATGCTGCCCCTCGCCTCCCTGCTGCTCCTCGCGCCCGCCCAGGTGGCGGCGCCTCCCCAGGATCTCCCTGAGGTCGACGCCAAGACCCTTCCCGGGGTCCCGGGCCCCCTGGTGCCCCACTATCCCGATCCCAGCCGCGGCCCCGGCTCCGACGGCATGGAGGCGGCCATCCGGGCCCGTGCCCGCCGGGGGGTGAATATCCCGGCTGCGGCCCTTCCGGCAGGTTCCCTGCGGCTGAAGGACCGCATCGCCGACATCAGCGGGTGGCGGGCCTACCGCATCGAGGTTCCCGCCGGCGGGAGTTTCAAGGTGCGCCTCCACGGCAACCACCAGGCCTGGTTCGTGGTGAAGGTGCTCAACCGGTGGGGCACGCTGGAGGAAGGCATGCTCCAGAACCGGATCCCCACGGGGAATCCGGAGGCCTCCTACAAGAACCCCAAGGCCGAGCCGAACACTGTCTTCATCGTGGTGGACACCACCATGACCCCCGTGCAGGGCGAGGAATACACGCTGACCATCACGCGGGGCTGAGCTCCGGTCAGAATCGGGGCGGAGGTCCTCCCGGATGCACCCCACGCCCTTCCCCCTCCTCGGCCTCAGCGGCGGCATCGCCGCCGGCAAGAGCTTCGTGGCCTCGGAACTGGCGCGGCGGGGCTGGACCGTGATCGACGCGGATGCCCTGGCCCGGGAGGCGGTGGCGCCGGGCAGCGAGGGCCTGGCTGCGGTCCTCGCTGCCTTCGGACCCGGGATCCTGGGCCCTGACGGCGGCCTGGACCGCGTGCGGATGGCGACGGAAGTATTCTCAGACGACCGGACCCGCCATCGGCTCAATGCGCTCCTGCACCCGCGCATCGAGGCCCTGCTGACGGCCCGGCTGGCGGCCCTTCCCCCCGACACGCGCGGCGCGGTGCTGGACGCGGCCCTATGGGTGGAGCGGGGCCGGGCCCACCATTTCGACGCGTTCTGGACCGTGGACGCCCCGGAGGATCTCCGGCTCGCGCGGCTGGCGGCCCGCGATGGCCTGGACGCGGGTGCAACCCGCGCGCGCCTTCGCGCCCAGGCCACGGCTCCCGAGCGGGCCCTCCATGCGGACCGCGTGATCCTCAACGACGGAGGGGACCTGTCAGGAATCCTCGACGAGGCGGAAGCCGCCCTTCTGGCAGACTGGAGGATCCGCCGCGCGCGGACCTGGAGAACGACCATGGCCGCTCCCTTCACGCCCGACCAGCTCCACGAGGTCCTCGCCGCCCTGCTCTCCCGGGGCGGAGACTATGCCGAGGTGTTCGTGGAGCGGCGGAAGGCCCATGCCCTCAGCATGGACGACGGCCGCATGGAGGACGTGCTGGCCTCGGAATCGTTCGGCGCCAGCCTGCGCCTGATGGAGGGCGAGACCACCCGGTTCGCCGATCTCATCGCCCCGACCCTCGAGGAGCTTCAGGAGGCTGCGCGGACCCTCGCCGCGCCTGGGAAAGGGCTGCCGGCCGAGCTGCCGGCCCTCGTGCTCGAGGCCTTCCCCACGCCCAGCCCCGTGGCCGTCGATCCGGACACCGTGCCCCTCGCCGACAAGGTGGCCCTCGTCCGCCGCGCCGAGGCCCTGGCCCGCGACCACGCCGCGAACCTCCGCCCCGGCGCTCTCAAGCAGGTGTCCGTGGGCTACGGCGACAGCACCCAGCGCGTGTGGGTCGCATCGGCCGAACCCGAGGGCAGCGGCTGGCTGGCCCGCACCACCGAGGACCACCGCACCCAGGGCGTGCTCCGCCTGAACGTCACCGCCGGCGATGGCCAGCAGCTGCAGACCGGCTACCAGGCCCTCGGCGAGACCCGCGGCTTCGAGCTCTTCACCGACGAGGCCGTGGCCCGCACCGTGAAGGAGGCCGTGCGCCTGGCCATGCAGGCCCTCGACGCCCAGCCCGCCCCGGCTGGCACCTTCCCCGTGGTGCTCAGCAGCTCCGCCGGCGGCACCATGATCCACGAGGCCTGCGGGCACGGCCTGGAGGCGGACCTTGCCCTGGCCGGCATGTCCGCCTTCGCCGGAAGACTGGGAGAGAAGGTCGCCGCCGATGGCGTGACGATCATCGATGACGGCACCCTGCCCCACAAGCGCGGCAGCCAGGCCATCGACGACGAGGGGAATCCCGTCAGCCGGGTGGTGCTCATCGAGAACGGCGTCCTCAAGGCCTACCTTCAGTCCCGCAAGACCGCCCGGAAGATGGCCGCGGAGCCCACGGGCAACGGCCGCCGGGAGAGCTACCGCCACCTGCCCATCCCCCGCATGCGCAACACCTTCCTGGCCGCCGGGAGCGAGGCGCCCGAGGCCATCCTCCGGGACCTGGACCG
>DASVZU010000095.1:0-2399 GCA_036391515.1 Holophagaceae bacterium | reverse complement strand
CCTCCGCCTGCGCCGGGTGCTCCGCGCCCACGGCCAGGGCGCCTCCCTCACCCGCCTCGCCCTGGACGCCGGCTACTACGACCAGGCCCAGTTCACCCGCGCCTTCGCCGCCGCCGTGGGCGCCCCGCCCAGGGCCTTCCTCCAGGGATCCGAGTTCTGCCTGTGAGCCCGGGGCGGGGGAGGGGGAATGCGCCGGCCCGCTCCGCCTAATTCCCGGGCTTCGGGGTCCAGAAGGCGGGGTCGCTGGCGACGACGCCGGGGCCGGGGAAGCTCAGTTTCGGGTTGAAGGCATAGAGCTGGTTCTCCACGCCGGCGACGGTGTCGGTGAAGACCTTCTGCATGGCCTTCTGGCCCTCCTCGCCCAGGGCCTCCATGAAGGCCTTGTCGGCGGTGTCGAAGGCGTCCATCTCCCCCAGGGACTTCAGGGGGCGGAGCACGATGAAGGTGGGCGACCAGGCACCGGCGGCCACCTCGTAGAAGGCGAAGGAGGCCGGGTAGTGGCTCTTCCCGTAGGCGGCCAGGGCCACCTTCACGCCCGCCTCGAAGGCCTTGCCCTGCCCCTGCTTGAGGCGGAAGGTGCGCACCCGCATGTAGCGCATCTTCCCGATCTCCACGGACGGGCCGAAGCCCAGGTCCGGCCGCAGGGTCCCCAGGACGCTCCGGGTGCCGCTGAGCTGCTCACCATCCTGCTGGGCGACCCTCTCCACCTCCTGCTTGAGGGCCGGGTTCCGGTCGAGCTCGCCCTGCTTGGCCTCCCAGTCCGCGTAGGACCCGTAGCCCATGATGAACAGGGCCTCGGAGGGGCCCGTGAGGGCGCTCATGCCCAGGTAGTGGTCCGTGGCCTTGCCCTGGGCGAGGATGCGGGACCACGCCGACTCGGTGGCCTCGTGGGCCGCCCCCCGGCCGGGCTTCACCGCCTCGTGGACGAACAGCATGAGCGGGGGCGGCGGCATGGGCCCGCCCTGGGCCAGCAGGGCCGGGGCCGTCAGGAAGGCCAGCCGGACGACGACGGAGCGGAGCGTGGTGTGCGTCATGGGAGCCCACCTCCAGAGGGCGGCCCCGAGATTAGTCCCGGCAGGTTGTGGTCAACCAGTCTTTTTATGTGTGAACATGATTTATAAACTGTTTTATTCCAATTAAAAACCAGGTCATCCCTATTATCCAGACGGGGGAACCCAAGCCCTGGGCCGGTCGGGGGGAGACCCGATAAACCTGTCACCACAGGCTTGACGGCCGTCAGAAGACGTTGGAAGAATGTGACTCATCCTCTTTTTTGAAAGCCACCCATGCACAAAGACAGGTGTTTTGCGGCTGCGGCCCTGGTGACCGCTCTGGCCCTCCCTCTCGCAGGCTGCTTCGGCGGGAAGCACGAGGATGGGCCCCGCTCGGCGGGCTCCTTCCAGGTGCAGGCAACGCCCGCCGGCCTGATCATCCCCGCCGGCGGCGGCGGCTTTGTCACGGTGACGACGACCCGGCCCCTGCCCCACTTCCTGGACTACCAGGGTCCCCTGACCCTCTCCCTGGATGGGGCGCCTGCCGGCATCACGGGGAGCGGCAGCATCACGGCAGATCACACCTCGGGGACCCTGGCCCTCCAGGTGGACGCCGCCGTGCCGCCCCAGGTGATCCAGGCCCTGCGCGTGAAGGCCGTGGGCGGCGGCGCCGTGGCCGAAGTGGCCTTCGCCCTGACCATCGCCCCGCCCCTGCCCCCGGGCCAGATCCGCGCCGACCTGGTGCAGGCCAGCGGGCGGGCCCAGACGGGCGGGACCCTGGCCAACACGCCGGTGATCCAGGAGCCCGTCGCGGCCCGGTCCGCCACGGACACGGCCCAGGTCGTGGCCGTGCGCCACGGCTTCGATCCGAACGCCGCCTCCCACTGAGCCGCCCCCGCAGCCCCTCCCCGACGAGCCGCCCATGTCCCTTCGAGCCACCTTCCTGACCCTGGCCCTGGCCGCGCTGGCCCCCGGCCTCCAGGCCCAGGGCGCCCCCGCCGCGGCCGCGCCACCCAGCCCCGCCGTGGCCACCCAGGGCCGCCTCACCGAGGCCGGCCTGCCGGTCACCGGCACCCGCAGCTTTGTCTTCTCGATCCTCGATGCCCAGGGCCACGAGCTGTGGAACTCCGGCCCCCAGGATGTCTCCGTGGTCAACGGCCTCTACGCCGTGGAGCTCGGCGGCACGGGCATGCCCCCCATCCCCGCCTCGCTGCTGGGCACCCCCAACCTCAAGCTCCACCTCGCCATCGGCGGCACGGCCCTCGCCCCCGACACCGACCTGGTGCCCGCCCTCCAGGCCCGTAGCGCCTTCGAGTTCTCCGGCCCCCTGGCCGGCGACGTGGGCGGCACCCAGAGCGCCACCGTCGTGCTGCGCCTCAATGGCGTGCCCCTCGACACCACCACCGC
>DASVZU010000094.1:0-4225 GCA_036391515.1 Holophagaceae bacterium | reverse complement strand
CATGGCTGCGACCTCCTGGCCCGTGGCGGCCTGCTGGCGGGAGAGCCCGCCGATCTCGGTGATGCTCTGGGCCATGCCGCCGATGCGCTCGCGGATGGCCTCCAGGCTGGCGAGGGTGGCGTCCACGCTCTGGACGCCCCCGGAGACCACCTCCTGAGTGCGGAGGATGAGGGCCTCGATCTCCCGGGCGGCGGTGGCGGAGCGCTCCGCCAGCTTCCGCACCTCCACGGCCACCACGGCGAAGCCCATGCCCTGGGCGCCGGCCTTGGCGGCCTCGATGGCGGCGTTGAGGGAGAGCAGGTTGGTCTGGCGGGCGATCTCCTGGATGACTGTCACGGCCTGCACGATCTGGCTGGTGACCTGCTGGATGTCGGTCATGCCCCGGGCCGTGCCCTGGCCCGCCTCGGCGCTGCGGTCCGTCTCCTGTACGACGTCCCGACTGCGGGTCTCGGCCTCCTGGGTGCGGCCCGCCACCCGGTCGGCGTTGAGGCCGAGGCCGCGCATGGCCTCGGTGACCTGCTCGCCGGCGGTCTTGAGGTCCTCGCTCACGCGGGCGATCTCAGCCACGGCCTGGGACATCTCCTCGGCAGAGGCGGCTAGTTCCGTGCTGCCGGAGGCCACCCGGGAGGCGTATTCGGAGACGTCCAGCACGGTCTTCCGCATGCCGCCGTTGTAGGTGTTGAAGGCCTGGGCGGCTTCCCCGACTTCGTCCTGAGCCGTGATGGGGATCTGCTTCGAGAGGTCGCTGTGCTGGAGCCCTTCCACGAGGAGAAGGAGCGGACGCACCATCCGGCGCGCCAGGCCCCGGGCGAGGAAGAAGACCAGGGCGGAGATGGCGAGCATGCCGAGGAGCATCACCAGGGCGATGGTGCGCACCTCCCGATCCACGTCATCCACGTAGATGCCGGTGCCCACGGTCCAGCCCCAGGGGGCGAAGGTCTTGACGTAGCCGACCTTGGGGAAGAGGCCCTTCTGGCCGGGTTTGGTGAATTCGTAATGGAGGAAGCCGCCTTGCGGATCCTGGGCCACCCGGTCCAGGTCCCGGTAGAGCTTGACCAGGACAGGATCGCCAAGATCGTCGGTCTGCTTGCCGATCCACTCCGGCCGCATGGGGTGGTCCACGATGCGGGGCCCCGCCGCCTGGATCCAGAGGTAGTTGGTCTTGTCGTACCGCAAGTGGTCGATGATTTCCCTCCCCCGGGCCTGGGCAGTCTCAAGGGGGCGCTTTCCGGCCAGAACCTGGGCCTGCTGTTCGTCCAACAGGGTCAGGGCGCTCTCCACCACCTGCCGGACGCCATCCTGCTTTGCCGACATCACGGATTCCCGCAGGGTCGGCAGCACGTAGAACCCGAAGAAGAGCAGGAACAGGCCCACCGGAAGCAGAGCGAGGGCCAGCACCTTGCCGGAAAGGGAACGGAACTGGAACCGGACGCGGGCCATGATTGACTCCAGGCAGGTGGCCACTTATTCGGCCAGGGAAGGGAAGGGTTGATTTCAGTTCACAAGACCATGGAGTTTTCTGTCATTAACCTGAATCATTGGGGAGGCTTGACAGCTGATTGTCTTTGACTAAGATTTTATTCGCAATCTGATTCATGCTTCCCGTCCGCGGACGGGAGGCATGAATCTCCCCTCACTCCCACCTTTCTAGGAGGACCCCATGACCATCCTTCGCTCCCGCGAACCCCAGGTCCTGCCCGCCACGGCCGCCAGCCTGGAACCCTTCCGCCTCATGCGCGACTTCCTGCGCTGGGACCCTCTTCGGGACTACGACCTCGGCGCCCCCACCGCCGCCTTCATGCCCAGCTTCGACGTGAAGGAGGGCGCGGACGCCTATCAGTTCAAGGCCGACCTGCCGGGCATCCTGGAGGCTGACCTGGAGATCAGCCTTGAGAGCAACCGGCTCACGGTCGCCGGCAAGCGCGAGTCCGAGTCCCTCAAGGAGGGCGAGCGCTGGCACCTGGCGGAACGAAGCAACGGCAGCTTCAGCCGGACCTTCACCCTTCCCGAGGATGTGGACTCGGAGAAGGTGGTGGCCGAGCTGCGCAACGGCGTGCTGACCCTCATGGTGCCCAAGCGCCCCGAGGTGCGGCCCAAGAAGATCTCCGTCAGCCTCGGCTGAACCCTCGGGCGACACGGAAAGGCCCCGCTCCGGCGGGGCCTTCTCCGTCCAGGCAGACCGCTCAGTTGTAGAACGACACGGGAGCGGCGAAGGTCAGGGGCGTGGTGGCGGACTGGTAGCGCACGGTGATGTCGCCGTCGGCCACGACGAGATCCGGATGGCCGTCGCCGTCCATGTCCGCGATGGCCACGCCCAGGGGGCCCCAGAGCCCCATGAGGTTCGAGGCCGGCAGCAGGGCCCCGGAGTGGGCCGGGTCCTGCCGGAGCACGGAGACGCTCCCGGGGGACCCGGGCAGGCCCGCATTGGCCACCACCACGTCGAGGTGGCCATCGCCATCGAGATCCCCCACGGCCAGGGCCGCGCTGCGGTAGTCGGTGGCATAGGTCGCCGCGGCCTGGAAGGTGCCCGCGGTGGCCCCCTGCAGCAGCACGCTCAGGCCCAGGGTGTTGGGGCCCGTGGCGGCGCCGTAGTTGGCGGTGAGCAGGTCCAGCTTCCCGTCGCCGTTGAGGTCCACCGCCTTGATGGCGGAGGGGTTCACGCCGGTGGCATAGTCCACGGCGGAGCCAAAGGCGCCGGCGCTGGTCTGGAGCAGGACGGAGACGGTGTTGGCAGAGGTGGCCACGGCCAGGTCCGCCAGGCCGTTCCCATCGAGGTCCCCCACGGCCACGGCCTGGGGATCCCCGCCCACGGCCACGGCCACCGGGGCGGCGAAGGTCCCTCCCGCGATCTGGTTGAAGACCAGCACGCTGTTGGCGCCGCTGGCAGCCACCACGATGTCCGCCAGGCCGTCCCCGTTGAGATCACCCACGGCCACGTCCAGGGGGGTACGGCCCGGGGTGGACAGGACCGTCGCGGGGAGGAAGGAGCCGGGATGGGCGGCGTCGGCCAGCCGCACGCTCACGGTGGCATCGCTGGCGTTGGCCACGACCAGATCAGGGCGCCCGTCGCCGTTGACATCCGCCAGCACGAAGTTGGCGGGGCTCCGGCCCACGCCGAACCGGGTGGGGGGCAGGGCGAACTGGCCGGCGGACATCTGGTACCGGGCGCTGATATAGCCCGGGGTGGCGCTCCCGTCCATGCTGGTGGACACCATGCCCAGGATGTCCGGCAGGCCGTTGCCGTCGAGGTCGGCCACGGCAATGCCGTTCACGAGGTAGCCGTACGAGGGGCCCGAGGTGGTGTCGGAGCCCGAGCAGCCCAGCAGGGTCGCGAGGCCGAGGGAAGCGAGGAGGAGGGTGGGGCGCCGCATGGGAACTCCGGGGGACGGTTCAAGGGTGCGGATATCTGTCGTGACCGGCAAGGGGGCGGATATTGGACCCGGCCCCGGGGCGAAGGGTTGAGGGACGCCCCAGGATGGCGCGAGCCGGACGGGAGGTTCCCTCACACCTCCTCGACGCTCACCCGCCAGGTCACCAGCTCCCGGGGGATCAGGGCCGGCCAGTAGGCCACGATCTCCTGCGCCTTGGGCCGGCCCCCGGCGAAGCCCGTCACGCCGGCGGGCCCGGCGGTGACCAGGGGGGCGATCTCGCGGCCGAAGCGCTCCACTTTTTTCCGATCCGGGTCCTTCACGCTGAGGCGCAGGACGATCTCGGCGGGCTCCGCGGGCGCAGGCGCGATGCCGGCGTGGACCGTGCTGGCGCCCAGGAACTCGGCATCGGTGTGCTCGTACTCGCAGCTGGCAGCCCTGAGGCGCTTCCAGACGATGTCGGCGCAGAGCTGGGCCTTCTCGAGGGCCCGGGGGCCGCTCAGCACCAGCTGGCCCGTGGCCTTGTAGCCCTTCAGGTAGGCCCCGCTCACCTTGAGAAAGGGGGTGCGGGGTTTGCCCTTGATCCCGTGGACCCGCACCCGGTCGGGGCCGGCCTGCTCCAGGCGGATGCTGGTGAAGTCGGCCACCACGTCTGGGGTGATGTAGTTCTTCGGGTCGCCCATCTCGTAGACCAACTGCTCGCTCACGGTGTCCACGGTGACCATGCCGCCGGTCCCCGCATGCTTGGTGATGACAAAGGTGCCGTCCTCGGCGCACTCGGCGATGGGGTAGCCCACGTTCCAGAGCTCGGGCACCTCCCACCAGCGGCTGAAGTTACCGCCGGTGCTCTGGGCGCC
>DASVZU010000093.1:0-2713 GCA_036391515.1 Holophagaceae bacterium | reverse complement strand
TGGACCCGCGCCAGCTGCGGCAGGCCATGGGCATCCGGCATCCGGGCCAGATCCCGGACCACGGTCAGCAGGTGGTCGATCTGCGCGAACCCCCGGAAGTGGGGCGTGACCTTCCGCCCGTAGGTCTCGTTGACGACCAGGTTGACCACCAGCAGCGCCAGGGCGGCCAGGAACAGCGGCGGGAAGAAATACGTCCCCACCAGGCAGCCCAGGGACAGGGCACTGAGGAAGTACCAGCGCCAGGCATGGCGCGGCCGCTCCGGAAGAGGCGACACCAGCAACGGCGCCAGCCAGCCTGCCTGGCGGGATTCCAGAGTCCGGAGCGCCAGCTGGATCGTCTCCCGAAGGGCGGCATCCTGCCGGAACAGGCGGTACTGCCGGGTCCGTTCCGTCAGGGGGGCCTCGTCGCGCAGGTAGGTGCGCATCTGGTGGTAGAGCACCTGGCGCCCCGGCAGGCTCTGGGTGCGATCCATCTGGGCGAACACCTCATCCAGGGCCAGGTCCCGCCAGGTAATCTCGTCCACCGTGGCGTCCGACTCCGCCACCAGGTCGTGGTACATCCGGAGGAAATCCATGTCCCGTTCCTGGTCAACGGGCTTGCCCCAGGCGGCGCGAATCTCCGCGAGACGGTTCCGCCGCAGGCCGCGCAGGAATCCCCCCACACCCTCGCGAGCCCATCGGAGGGAATCGAACAGACTCATGGTGTCCTCTGGAACAGCGCCGCGTCCTCGCCATCGGGGTAGTAGCCCGGGCGGCGGCCGCAGGGCTTCCAGCCGCAGGTCCGGTAGAGCTGGATGGCGGCGGCGTTGGACACGCGCACCTCCAGGAAGAGGTGGACGAGGCCCTCCTCCGCCAGCTCGCGCTGGCAGGCCTCCAGCAGCAGGCGGCCCAGGCCCCGGCCCCGGTGGGCGGGATCCACGGCGATGCGCAGCAGCTCGGCCTCCCCGGCGGCGGGCACGCGGCTCCAGCGGGCGAAGGCCACCTCGGGCACCAGCCACAGGGCCTCGTGGGGGGCGGGATCCTTCCAGGCCGAGCCGAAGGCCGTGCGGTCCAGCCGCGCCACCCAGCCGGGCAGGGGCTCGCCGTCCGCCAGGCGCCGGACGGCCTCGGTCATCGCGCCACGCCCTTGCGCAGAGTCTCCGGCAGGTGGGCGGCGGCGTGGGGGAAGTTCAGCTCGGCGTCCGTCTCCCGCAGGTAGAAGGGCGTGAGGGGGTTCTCCGGGGCGCCCTGCTCCACGCGGCGCGCCACAGCCACCAGGCCGTCCAGCATGGCCGCACCCTCGTCCGGCAGCGGGATCCGTCCCGCGGGCAGGGCCGCCGCCACGGCGGGCGCGAAGGCCTCCGGGGCCCACCAGGGCTCGCCCTTCACGCGCTCCGCCAGGGTGGCCAGGGGATGCTTGCCGGCGGGCTCGGTGGCCTCCGCCTCCCAGCGCTGGTGGAAGGCCTCGCCCCGCTGGCCGTCCAGGAGGATCCACAGGGGCCCCGTGACGCCCGCCTGGCGCAGGGCCTCGGCCCGGAAGGCGAAGGCGGAGAAGCCCCAGGTGGGCAGGCCCGTGAGGCCCAGGCCCTCGGCCGTGGCCACGCCGATGCGCAGGCTCGTGAACCCGCCCGGCCCCACGCAGGCGGCCACGCCCGTGAGGTCCGCGGGCCGGCCGCCGGCCTCGGCCAGGAGGGCGTCCAGGGCGGGGATCAGCCGCTCGCTGTGGCCCCGCCCGGGCCCGGAGGTCACCCGGCGCGTCCAGGCCCGGTCCCCCTGGATCAGCGCCAGGTGGAGGATCTCCGTGGTGGTGTCGAGGGCGAGCAGCATCGGATGAGTCTACCGGCGAAACGCGAAGCGGCGGCCCACAGGCCGCCGCTTCGAGATCGTGCCTGGAGCCTAGACCGCCTTCAGGACCTTGCCGGCCTGGATGCAGGAGGTGCAGACGCGCATGCGCTTGGGGGCGCCGCCGACCAGGGCGCGGACGCGCTGGATGTTGGGATTCCAGCGGCGCTTGGTGACGTTGTTGGAGTGGGAGACGTTGTTCCCGAACTGGGGCTTCTTGCCGCAGACTTCGCATTCACGGGACATGGGAACCTCACGGGCCAAAGGGCGGAACAGCCAAGAGAACCAGTCTAGCGGCCCGGGCCCGGAACGCAAGGGGAAAGGCCCCGGCACACCTCACTTGCGCCCGCCGCCGCCCCGGGACGAGGATGGGGACATCCACTCCCGGCTTCGCATGGACCTCCGCCCCTGGGCGTTCGCCTTCACCGTGCTGGACTGGCCCGAGCGCCAGAAGGCCGCCCTCTGGGCCGAGCTCCAGGCGGGCCGCGAACCCGACCTGCCCGGCCCCCTGGCCGACGACCTGGCCCGGGTGGCCGCTGCCCTGCCCGCCCGCGTGGCCGAGGCCAAGGCCAGGGGCGCGCGCCTGCTGCTGCCCGGCGATCCCGGCGCCGACGCCCTGCTGGCGCCCCTGCCCTACCCCGTGGCCCTGTGGGTGCGGGGCAGCCTGCCGCCCCCGGGCCCCCGCGTGGCCGTGGTGGGCAGCCGCCGCGCCAGCGCCCGCGGGAGGGCCCGCGCCCGGGCCTGGGCCCAGGCGCTCACGGCGGCGGGCGTGGCCGTGGTGTCGGGCCTGGCCCGGGGCATCGACGGCGCCGCCCACGAGGGCGCCCTCCAGGCCGGGGCCACCTGGGGCGTGCTGGGCTCGGGGCTGGACCAGCCCTACCCGCCCGAGCAC
>DASVZU010000092.1:0-2075 GCA_036391515.1 Holophagaceae bacterium | reverse complement strand
AGGAGCGGGCCTACATCTTCGACCACGCCTGGCGCCAGGTGGAGAAGAAGTTCTACGTGGCCGACCTCCACGGCGTGGACTGGACCTTCTACCGGGACGCCTACCGGCGCTTCCTGCCCTACATCCAGAACAACTACGACTTCCAGGAGCTGCTGAGCGAGATGCTGGGCGAGCTCAATGCCTCCCACACCGGCGGCCGCTACAACCCGCCCCAGGTGAACACGGACGCCACCCCCTCCCTGGGCCTCGTCCTCGAGGGCGGCGGCGGCCCGGGGCTGAAGGTGGGCGAGGTGCTCCAGGGCGGACCGCTGGACAAGGCCGCCGCGCGGGTGCGGGCGGGCCACCGGCTCACCGCCATCGACGGCACGCCCCTCGCTTCGCTGGAGGACCTGGGCCGCCTCCTGAACCGGCGGGTCGGCCAGCTCACCCTGCTCAGCTTCTCCGATCCCGCCTCCGGGGCCACCTGGGACGAGGCGGTGAAGCCGATCACCCCGCAGCAGGAGGGCGAGCTGCTCTACCGGCGTTGGGTGGAGCGCAACCGCGCCGAGGTGGAACGGCTCTCCAAGGGCCGCCTGGGCTACGTCCACGTGCGGGCCATGAACGATCCCAGCATGCGCACCGTGATGGACGAGGTGCTGGGCCGCGACGTGGACAAGGAGGCCGTGGTGGTGGACACCCGCTACAACGGCGGCGGCAACATCCACGAGCAGCTCTCGGACTTCCTCAGCGGGAAGAAGTATTTCGATGTCATCCCGAGGGGCCAGGCCTACGGCCACGAGCCGCTCCTCAAGTGGATCAAGCCGTCCATCGTGCTCATGAGCGAGGGGAACTACTCCGATGCGCACCTCTTCCCCGTGGCCTACAAGCTCAAGGGCCTGGGCCGCACCGTGGGCATGCCCGTGCCGGGCACCGGCACCTTCGTGTGGTGGGAGCAGCAGATCGATCCCACCCTCGTCTTCGGCATCCCCCAGGGCGGCTGGCGCATGCCGGATGGCCGGTTCTGCGAGAACACCCAGCTGGAGCCCGATCTCCCCGTCATGAACCAGCCCGCCCAGCTGGCCGGCGGGCGCGACCAGCAGCTGGAGGCCGCCGTGGCGGAGCTGCTCCGGGAAGTGGACGCGGACAAGCGCTCCGCCAAGTAGAGAGGCCCGGGACCGGCGGGCCTCAGGCCTGCCGGTCCCAGCCCTCCGCGGCGCGGAAGCTGTGGTAGCGGTCGCCGCCCAGGATCAGGTGGTCGGCCAGGGGCACGCCGAGGGATTCGCCGGCGGCCTGGAGCCGTCGCGTGAGCTGGATGTCCTCCCGGCTGGGGGCCGGGTCGCCGCTGGGGTGGTTGTGGAAGGCCAGGGCCGTGGTGGCGCCGTAGCGCAGGGCCTCCCGGAAGAACTCGCGGGGGCTGATGAGGGTCGCCGTGGCCGTGCCCTGGCTGAGGATTCGCTCGGCGAGGAGGTCGCCCTTGGCGTTGAGGGCCAGGAGGCCGAAGCGCTCCTCCGTCCAGCCCTGGCAGCGGGGCAGCAGGTAGCTGCCCGCGGCCCGGGGGCTGGTGATCCGGGGGCGCTCGGCGCTCCGCTGGCCGCGCCGGGCCAGTTCCGCGGCGGCCCAGAGCTGGCCGGCCTTGGCGGGGCCGAGGCCCGGCTGGTCCAGCCAGTCCTGGAGCCCCAGGGCCATGAGGCCCGCGAGGCCCCCGGTGCGGCCCAGCAGGGCCTGGGCCAGCTCCACGGCGCTCTGGCCCTGGCGGCCCGTGCCCCAGAGCAGGGCCAGCAGCTCGGCGTCCGCCAGGGCCTCGCCGTGGCCGGCGAGGAGGCGCTCCCTGGGGCGCTGGTCGGGGGAGAGGTCGAGGATGCGCATGATCCGCCTCCTAGTCAGAAGGAGAAAGGGCGGAGGGGCACGAGCGGCCCCGGACGGGAGAGGCCTGAGCCGCCAATGCGGCGAAGTGGATGCGCATGGTCAAGCCTCCGTCCAGGCATCGAGCCGCGGCCGATAGCGGAGGATCTCCACCTGGCCCAGGAGCCCCAGGCGGAGGCAGAGGGCCTCGCGCCCGTGGTGGAGGAACCACACGTTGGCGGCCGCCCGGCGGT
>DASVZU010000091.1:0-6147 GCA_036391515.1 Holophagaceae bacterium | reverse complement strand
GGAGCACCTCACCGTGGCGGTGCTGACCCACCGGCCGGACGGGACCCTCGAGTACGGCAACCCGGCCGCATTGGCCCTGCTGGGGGTGGGCCTGAACCAGCTTGAGGGCAGAACCGTCCAGGAAGTCGTCAAGGAGCTCTTCCGGGAGGATGGCCGGCCCCTCGAGGGCCATGAATTCCCCGTGGCAAGGGTGCTGGAGGACCGCCAGCCCATCAGGGACCTGGTCCTCGGCTTCCGCAAGGCGGCCGGTGCGCCGCCCAGGTGGGTCCTGGTGGACGCATTCCCGGAACTCGACCAGGCAGGGGGCATCCAACGCATCCTCGTGGCCATGGTCGACCTCACGGAACGCCAGGAAGCGAAGATCCGCCTGAGGCAGACCCTCGCGGAGCTGGAGGATCTCTACCAGAACGCTCCCTGTGGCTACCACTCCCTGGGGCCGGACGGCAGCATCCTCCGGATCAATGACACGGAGCTGCGCTGGCTCGGCTACGCCCGGGAGGAGGTCGTGGGGAGGATGACCTTCCTGGATCTGGTGACACCCGCCAGCCGCCATGTCTTCCTGGAGAACTTCCCGGATTTCAAGCGCCGGGGCTGGGTCCACGACCTCGAGTTCGACATGGTCCGCAAGGACGGCACCCTGATCACGGTGCTTGCCAACGCGACCGCCATCAAGGCCCAGGACGGAACCTACCTCTACAGCCGGTCCACGCTGACCGATGTCACCCAGCGACTGAAGGCCGAGCGGGCCCTCCGGACCAGCCAGGCCAGCCTGGCGGACGCCCAGCGCATCGCCCACATGGGGAACTGGGATCTTGATCTGGTGGGAAATGTCCTCACCTGGTCCGAGGAGATCTACCAGATCTTCGAGCTCGATCCTTCCGCCTTCGGCGCCTCCTACGAGGCCTTCCTGGGCGCCATCCATCCCGAGGACCGGGAGCGGGTCGACCGGGCCTATCGTGATTCCCTCGTGGATCGCAGGCCCTACGACATTGTCCACCGCCTCCTGATGCCGGATGGCCGCGTCAAGCACGTGCATGAGCGATGCGAGACCCACTTCGCCCCCGACGGGCGGCCTCTCCGCTCCGTGGGCACCGTCCAGGACATCACCGGGCAGGTGCAGGCGGAGGAGGAACGCCGGCGTCTCGAAGCCGAGGTCCAGCACTTCCAGCGCCTCGACAGCCTGGGCAACCTCGCGGGCGGTGTGGCCCATGACATGAACAACATCCTGGCGGTGATGATGAACCTGTCCGAGCTGCAGCTGGAGCGCCTGCCCGCCTCCGACCCCGCGGGCCAGGCCTTCGAGCTGATCCGGAAGGCCTGCACCCGCGGGGCCGACCTGGTCCGGAAGCTCACCCAGTTTGCGCGGAAACAGATCGAGAAGGCCGAACCGCTCGATCTCAATGCCCTGGTCCGGGAGCAGCGGGATCTCCTGGAGCGCACCACCCTCCGCAAGGCCGAGTGGGTCCTGGACCTCGCCGAACCCCTGCCGGTGGTGATGGGTCAGGCCTCGGAGATCGGCAATGCCGTCATCAACCTCAGCCTCAACGCCCTGGACGCCATGCCCCGCGGCGGCCGGATCATCCTGCGGACCCGTCCCCTCCCCGGCGGGGGTGCGGAACTGAGCGTGGTGGACAACGGCACCGGAATGCCTCCCGAGGTGCTGGCCCGCGCGCTGGACCCCTTCTTCACCACCAAGCCCGTCGGCAAGGGGACGGGTCTGGGGCTCGCGACGGTCTACGGGACCATGAAGGCCCACGGGGGCACGGTGGAGATCCAGAGCGAGGTGGGCGTGGGCACCACCGTCCATCTCCGGTTCCCCCCACCGGGAACCCCGCCTGCGGAAACCGTCCCCTTCCAGGCTCCCGCGGGCGCCCTGCCACCCCTTCGTGTGCTCCTCGTGGACGACGACGAACTCATCCGCCTCACCCTCCCTCCCCTGCTGAAGGACATGGGGCTGACCGTGGAAACCTCCGAAGACGGCCTCCAGGCCCTGGAACGCCTCGAGGCGCCTCCATCCGTGGACCTCGTCATCCTCGACCAGAACATGCCCCAGCTCTCGGGCCTGGAGACCCTCGACCGGATCCGCGCCTCCTGGCCCTCCCTCCCCGTCCTCCTCGCCAGCGGCTACCGGGAGCCCGAGATGGCCCTCCTGCCCACCCAGCATGCGAAGGTGGCCATCCTGGAAAAGCCCTACAGCCTGGAGACCCTCAGGCAGACCCTGGCGCGACTGGTCTCTGATGCCCCGCAGCCGTGAAGCCGGGCCGGCCCGTTCCAGGGCCGGGCCTGCCGCCAGGGGACCACGCCAGGTGGCCAGGCCCGCGCGGGTTGAAGCCGGCCTCAGCAGCGGAGCGAAAACTTGGCGATGAGCCAGGTATCCAACGCCCCACGGAAATGGCTCCCGCCGCCATGGTAGATGGCCTGGATGGGAATGTGGGCCCAGGTCAGGTTCCAGTCCGCGGCCTTCATGGCGATCTCCATCTCGATGGCGAAGCCGGTGGCCTTCAGGTCGAGCCGGTCGAGGACCTTCTTGCGGATCATGCGGAACCCGCTCTGGCTGTCCTCCCAGGTCACTCCGGCGATGCGGCCGAGGGTCCAGGTCCCCAGGGCGTTGGTACGCCAGCGCCGGGCGGGGATCCGGGCCCGGTCCAGGAAGCGCGAACCGATGAGGAAGTCCGTCCGGGGATGGGCGGCAAGGTGGTCCAGGAAACCTTTCAGATCCCCAGGATCGTGCTGCCCGTCGCCGTCCAGGAACAGGTAGTAGTCGAAGTCGTCCTCCTTCAGCCGGGCGAGGCCGGCCCGCAGGGCCTGGCCCTTGCCGCCGCCCTGCCCCGGTTCGAGCCGGAGCACCTCGGCCCCTTCCCCGGCTGCGATCACGCCAGTGCCGTCGGAGGATCCGTCGTCCACCACGAGGATGCGGTGCAGCCCGTAGGGGTGAAGTCCCCTCAGGACGGCGGCGATGTGGTCGGCCTCGTCGTGCGCGGCGATGAGGGCGGCGATCCGAGGGCTGCCATCCCCGCCGGTCACGCCAGCGCCTTGCCGCGGCGTGTGGCGGTGCGCGGGAAGGGTTGCCCGTAGGCCGCGGAGAAAGCGGCGCGCTGGGCGGCGTTCGCCCGCGCCTCGACCACCAGCCGGTGGGTGCGTTCGGGGCTCTCCGCCACGGTCACCTCGGTCTCCAGGATGCGGCCGCGATCAGCCGCCAGCACCCGAACACGTCCCCCGGGGCCCGGATCCGAAAGCAGGCGCTGGGCCTCTGCGGGCGTGGCCGCACGCCAGCCGTCCACGGCCAGGATCTCCATCCCGAAGCTCAGCCCCGCCTTCGCCGCGGGACTGCCGGGGATGACGTTCTGCACCGTGGCGGAGGGACCGGAGCCCAGCACCAGCCCGGTCCAGGCCCTGGCCCGGCGGAGGAGGAGGGGGTCCTTCTGGTCCTCCGGGGAGAGTGCCTCCCAGGGCGCCCGGGCCTCCATCCGCAACCCGAAGGACCGCACGAGCGAAGCGCCGTCCAGCTCGGCGCGGCCCGAGATGTGGGCGTTCCAGAAGAGCGCCGGATTGCGGCCGGAGAGCTCCCGGTAGGCGAGCCGCACATCGGCGTCCGTCAGCCCAAGCTCGCCGTGGCGCGACCAGAGCAGGGCGAAGAGGTCCGGCAGGCCGGCCTTGCCGCGGCTCCCCTCGCGGATCGCCGCGTCCATGAGCCAGGCCACCATCTCGCCCTTGTCGTAGTAGCTGATGGAGCTGTTGGGGCTGAACTCGTGCTGCTTGTAGAAGCGGATCCAGGCGTCCCAGCTGGCCTCCTCCAGGCTCTGCTCCAGCCGGCCCGGCCGCTGCACCTGCTCGCTCCAGCACTTCGCCAGCTCTTTCGATGTGTGGCTCCATGGCACCACCCCGGCGCGCAGGACGAGCACGTGCTCCATGTAGGAGGTGAGCCCCTCGTGGAACCAGAGCATCCGGGTGGGGTTCTCGCGGCTGTAGTCGAAGGGGCCCAGCACGGGATCGTGCAGCCGCTTGACGTTCCAGGCGTGGAAGAACTCGTGGGCGATGAGCTGGTAGAGGCCGAAGTAGCCCTCGGCCCGGTCGAAGGCCAGGCTGTCGGCGATGAGGCTGGTGCAGTCGCGGTGTTCCAGCCCTCCCCGCACCCGCGGGGCGAAGGTGAGGAAGAAGACATACCGCTTGAAGGGGAACCCGCCGAAGATGGCGCCCGCGGCCTCCACGATCTTCCGCGCGGCTTCGGCCATGCGGGCCTCGTCGCCGTTGTGGGCCCCCGTGAACACCAGCTCGAAGGCGGTGCCGCCCGTGCGGAAGGTCCGGGTGCGGAAGGTTCCCAGCTCGAAGGGGGAATCAACCAGGGTGTCGAAGTCCTTCGCCAGGAAGCCCGTCCGGCTCTCGGGCAGGGCCGTGGCCACCTTCCAGGCCTTCGGGAAGCCCTGGAACCGGACTTCGAAAGGCCGCGCCAGCTGGTCCTCAAGGTAGAGGAAGGTGGCGGCGGGGATGATCTGGGCGTGGCTGGCGTCCAGATGGTTGGTGCGCACCGTGAGGTCGTTCCCGTACACCCGGTAGCGGAGGGTCAGGCCCCGTTTCGAGGGGAGGATCCGCCAGCGCTGCTTGTCCAGCTTCTCGAGGGGCTCTTCCCGGCCCGCGGCGTCTTCGCTCCGCACCCGGTCCACGAACCGCGCGTAGTCTCGCACCAGGTAGGAACCCGGCGTCCACGCCGGGAGGGCGGCCACCGCCCCTTCTGCGACAGCCTCCGCTGGCAGCGCCATCTCCACCTCGAACAGGTGCTGTGCGAGGTCCAGAGGCCGGAGCGTGGCCCGGATCGGTGCCATGGCTTTGCCCATGCCGGCGCTCATCCCTGGATGCCGTGCAGCCAGCGCCGCACCGCCCAGCGGATCTCCCCGTCGGTGATCTGGTACTCCGGATGCCGCAGCTTCTCCTCCAGCAGGGAGCCGAACAGGGAGGTGAAGAGCAGGACCTCCTTCCGGGCCTGCTCAAGGCCGACGCCGAAGGCATGGTTCACGAAGAGGCCGAGGGGGCTGAGCCCCTTCTCCACCAGTGGCATCAGGTCCCGGAACCCCGAGTCCGGGGAGGGCACGGCGATGGAGCGGAGGATGAACCCCGTGAACTCCTGGTTCTCCATGAGCAGGTCCAGATAGGCCCGGGAGAGGGCCAGGCTGGCTTCCTCGATGGCCTTCTGCCCCTTGATGGGCGCCTCCAGGAAGGGGGCCACCATGGCCTCGATGCGGGCGGAGGTGCTGGCAAGCGAGACGAGGCAGAGCTGGCGGAACAGCCCCTCCTTGCTTCCGAAGTGATAGTAGAGCGTGGGCTTGGACACCCCCGCATCCTCAGCCACCTCCCGCACCTGAACGCCGTCGTACCCCTTGGCCGCGAAATGGGAGAGGGCGGCCAGCAGGAGCCGGGCCTTCAGATCGCCATTCTGGCTCAGGCATTCGAGCGCTTCGTAGAAGCTGCCGCCCTTGCAGGCGCCCAGGACCTCCGGGCCGAAGACCGGGGTCATTTCCTTGAGTCCGTGGTCGGGGAGGGAGGACATGGGATGCCTCGGTGGAATGTCCCAGAATGCCACGAACTGACCTACCCGGAGCCAACCCCCCGCCTCAGCGGACCTCAAGGCCGTCAGTGCACCACGGAGCGCCAGGGAAGGGCCCGGATCACCTCCGCCTCCCGATCCAGCCACCAGTCCAGCCGCTCGCGGGCCTGGGCTCCGAACCGTTCCTCGGCGAGCCCGCGGTAGCTGAGGGCATGGCCGGCCTCGCAGCGCTCCAGCTCCAGGAGGAAGGCCAGCCAGGGGGCCGCCCCCAGCACGGCGTGGCCGGCGGCCGACTGTTCCAGCAGCCAGAGGCGTTCGCAGCTCCGTGCCTCGATGAGGGCCGCGATGAGCAGGCGGTCCAGCAGGCCCTTCCCCGCCAGCCGGTGCAAGGCCTGGGCGTAGGCATTGCCCCCGTCGGGCCGCAGGGTCCACCCGAAGCCCTGGAGCGCCTCCAGCACCCGCCGGAAGTGGCCCATCTCCTCCTCTGCCAGTCGCGCGAGCAGCACCGAGGCCCGGGGCTGGTCGCCGAAGGCCTGGGCCAGGGTGAGGGCGGAGAGGGCCGCCTTCTTCTCGCAGTGGGCGTGGTCGGACAGCAGGGCCTCGGGGTC
>DASVZU010000090.1:0-17500 GCA_036391515.1 Holophagaceae bacterium | reverse complement strand
CGATGACCATCTCCGCCACCTGGACGTGGCGCGTGGCGGGCTCGTCGAAGGTGCTGGAGACCACTTCGCCCTTCACGCTGCGCTCCATGTCGGTCACCTCCTCGGGCCGCTCATCGATGAGCAGCACAATGAGGAACACCTCCGGGTGGTTGGCGGTGATGGAATTGGCGATGTTCTGCAGCAGCACGGTCTTGCCGGTTCGGGGCGGGGCCACGATGAGGGCGCGCTGGCCCTTGCCCAGGGGCGTCATCAGGTCCATGACCCGCGTGCTCAGCTCCTGGGTGTCCCGCTCCATGCGCAGGTGGTGCTTGGGGTAGAGGGGCACGAGGTCATCGAAGTGCTGGCGCTCCCGGGCGGTGACCGGGGGATCGAAGTTCACGGCGTCCACCCGCAGCATGGCGAAGAACTTCTCGCCCTCCTTGGGGGCGCGGATCATGCCGGAGAGGGTGTCGCCGGTGCGCAGGTTGAACTTCCGGATCTGGCTCGGCGAGATGTAGATGTCCTCGGCGCCGGCGAGGTAGTTCTGGTCGGGGCTGCGCAGGAAGCCGAAGCCCTCGGGCAGCACCTCCAGCACGCCCTCCGCGAAGAACTGGCCCTCCCGCTCGGCCTGGGCCTGCAGCACGCGGAAGACCAGCTCCTGCTTGCGCATGGCGAGCGGGTTCTCGATCTGCAGTTCCTTGGCGAGCTCGGCGAGCTTCCCGATGGACAGCTCCTTGAGCTCCTGGAGGCTCAGGACAACCGGCGGCACAGGCTGGGTGGCCATGGGACACCTCGGGAACAGGCGAGTCGGAATTGGCTCGGGAATGCTGACATGATAAGTCGGAATTACCTATCGGCCAATTCCTGCGGATTCCTTACAAGCGAAGGCCAGGACCCTCGATACGAATCCCTTCGGGTCCTCCACTGGGTAGGCATGACCTACTCCCGGCACCACCTCGAACCGGGCCCCGGGAATGCCCTGGGCTGTGGCCAGGCATTTCCACGGCGGAGTCAGGAGGTCTTCGGCCCCGCTGAGGAGCAGGACAGGCTCGCGGATGGACCCGAGGCGATCCCGGATGTCCCAGCCGAGGGTCCCCCGGATCTGATGGAGGTTCCCGTGCAGGGGTTTCTCCCCTCCCGTGACCACCTGGTGGTAGGCCCGCAGCACGCCATGGCGGGCCTCCAGGAAGCCGTCGCCCCACAGGAAGGGGGCCACGGCGTCGAACTGGAACAGCGGCCCGCCCAGCTCCAGGCAGCGGGCCCAGTGCTCGACCTTCAGGGCCATGGCGAAATCGATGCGCGGCATGGCGCTGGTGAGCACGGCCCCCGCGAAGGCACCAGGATGCCGGGTGAGAAGTTCCAGGCTCAGGGCGCTGCCGTTGGAGAGGCCCACCAGCCAGGGACGCGCCACGCCGAGGGTCTGGAAGAGTTCCCAGGCGTCCTCGGCCAGGTCTGCCGTGAGGTACGGTCCCGCCTCCGGCGCATCGGATTTGCCCTGCCCCCGGCTGTCGAAGGTGAGGACCCGGAACCTCTGGGTGAGGCCGGGCAGCACTCCCGCCCACATGGTGGTATCCGAGAGCAGGCCGTTCAGCAGCACCATCCAGGGTGCCCCGGGAGGTCCCTGGACGCGGTGGTGGAGGCGGATGCCGGAACCCAGCGTGGCGAAGGTGGACGCGGGCCTCACGCGCCGCTCCGGAGTTCCGAAGGCGTTAGGTGCCGCTCGAAGGACCAGAGGCCGGCATCCCAGCGGATCACCGTGCAGCTGGCCTTCTTCACCTCCAGGCTCCGCCGGGTGAGGTGGAAGACCAGCTCCCCCAGGAAGGGCTGATGGCTGGTCAGGGCCACCACCTCGCCCTCGCCGAGCCCGGCCATCAGGCTCCGCAACCAGAGGTCCGCCACGCCGGGATCGCCGTGGGGCGCCAGGCCCTCCCAGGTCTCCACCGGAAAGGGGCACCCAGCGGCCTCCTGGAGGCAGGCCATCGTCTCGCCGGCACGGCGGTAGGGGCTGGTGACGCCCCGGGTGGGCGCAAAGCCGCGGGCCACCAGGCCCCGCATGGCCGCGCGGGTCTTCGACCAGCCCTCGGGCGTGAGGGCCCGATCCGCGTCCCGCTGGCCGGGGCGAGGATCCTCGGCGAGGCCATGGCGAATGAGGAGGAGCGTGGCAGCCATGCCCCGATCCTAACGCTTCCGGGCCGCCTTCCAAGCCCGGTGGCCCTGGTGACGCCGGAAGGCGGCGAGGTACCGGGCGTCCTCCGCGTAGGTGGTGGGGTAGATGGCCGGGACCGGCTGTGGCCGCAGGCCCGCATCCACATTGGTGAAGGTGAAGATGCAACTGTTGGAGAGGTTCGTCTGGGTGCGGTCGCGGCTGATGCGGATGATCTCCGTCTCCACGGAGACGCTGGCCTCGCCGGCGTAGACGGCCCGGCTCACGAAGTGCAGCTTGTCGCCCATCCGCACGGGCTGGACGAAGTTGATGCGGTTCACGGCCACGATGACGGGCCGCTGCGGAGCCACCTGCTCGGCGCAGATGGAGGACTGCTCGAAGGCGCGGCGGATGAGGTGCCCCCCGAAGATCTTCTGGGGCACGTTCTCGTACTCGGGATAGGTGCGCTCCCACCCGCTGGTCACACAGTCGGCCGCCAGCAGGCCCGCGAAGCCCGGCTTGTCCTGGGCGGCGTGGAGCGCGGCCAACAGACCGTATTCCTCGCGGCTGGGCGGCTCCTGGGCCTGGTGCAGCTGCTGACGGTAGGCCTCGCGGCGGGCGATGGCGCGGTCCCAGCGGCGGCGGCCCAGGTCGCCCTCGGGCGCGAAGGCCGGCAGCACCAGGCTCTCGGCGCCCTCCCCGGCCGTGCTGCGGGCCACCATGGTGAAGTAGCAGGAGGCGATGTGGGCGGGCGGCTCGCCGTTCGGGCCCTGGGGATGCTCCACGCGGATTCCCACCTCCAGGCTGGTCCGGCCCACGAAGTTCACCCGGGCGCTGAAGGCAATGTCCCGCTTCACGTCGGCCGAGGCGCGGATGTAGATGTTGTCGATGGCCGCCGTCACCACGCGGGCGTCGGGATGGGCCCGCCGCACGTAGTCCAGGGCGGCCTCCTCCGCCAGCTTGTCGAGGATCTCCAGCAGCAGGCCGAAGCGGACATTGCCAGGCAGATCCTCGCCCAGCAGCATGTAGCGGCGACGGAGATCAGGGTCCGAACCGAGGGGCAGGGTCAGGAGACGGTCGTCGGGAAGGGCCATGGGCCAGTATGACGGAATAAGCCTGGGTTTCCGCGGCTTTCCATGGGACACTGGCGGTTTGGGCCCTCCCGGCTTGGCGATGTCCGCCATGGCTGCCTGCGACCAGGCGCCGATCCGCAGGGAACGCCCCGGGAGACATCGTGAGCGACACCACCTTCGCAGCCCTCGGCTGCAGCGAAGCCCTGCTGGCGGCCTTGGCCAAGCGCGGCTTCGAGACCCCCATGCCCGTCCAGGCCCAGACCTTCCGCCCCGGCCTCGAGGGGCGCGACCTGCTGGTGCAGAGCCGCACGGGATCGGGCAAGACCCTGGCCTTCGGCCTGCCCCTTCTCCACCGGCTTTCCGAGGAACGCCATCCCCAGGCCCTGATCCTGGCACCCACGCGGGAGCTGGCCCAGCAGGTGGGCGCGGAGCTGCACAGCCTCGTGCCGAAGCTGCCCATCGCCTCCCTTGTGGGCGGCGTGAGCTATCCGCCGCAGCTCAAGGCCCTGGCCTCGGGCGCCCCGGTGGTGGTCGGCACCCCGGGCCGCGTGATGGACCACCTGGAGCGCGGCACGCTGGACCTCGGCCGCGTCAGCATGATCGTGCTCGACGAATGCGACGAGATGCTGAACATGGGCTTCCTGGAGGACGTGGAGACCATCCTCGCCAAGGTGCCCCAGGGCCCCCAGACCTACCTCTTCTCGGCCACCCTGCCCGCCCCCATCGCCAAGCTGGCCAAGCGGTTCCTCAAGGATCCCGTGCAGATCCAGCTGGCGGAGGCCGGCGAGCAGGCCATGCACGCGGACATCGCCCACACGCCGGTCCTGGTGCCCGACCACCTCCAGGTCCGCGCCCTGGTGAACCTCCTTCTCATGGACGAGCCCAGCGCCGCCCTGATCTTCACCAAGACCAAGGCCCAGAGCGAGGAGGTGGCCGAGGAGCTGACCGTGTCCGGCCTGCCGGCGGCCTTCCTCCACGGCGATCTCGCCCAGGCCACCCGCACCCGCATCCTGGGCCAGTTCAAGGACGGCAAGCTGCGCTACCTGGTGGCCACCGACGTGGCCGCCCGCGGTCTGGACATCGGCGGCCTGCCCCTGGTCGTGCACATCGGCATCCCCACCCAACTGGAGAGCTACATCCACCGCAGTGGCCGGACCGGTCGGGCCGGGGCCAAGGGCAGCAGCCTCGCCCTGGTGAACTGGAAGGAGAGCCGCATTCTGCTGGCCTGGAGCCGCCGGGGCGGCCTCAAGCTCGACTGGCGGGCCATCCCCGCCCCGGCGGAGATCCGCGAGGCCCAGGCCGCCCGCCTCGTCCAGCGCATCGGCGCCTCCGCCAGCGCAGCCACCCTGGCCCAGGCCACCCGGATGCTGGAAGGGACCACCCCCCAGCGCCTCGTCGCCGGGCTCCTGGGGCTGCTCCAGGCCGACCAGTCCTCCGGCTTCGAGATCCCCTCCGAGCCCGAGCGGAAGACCGTCCGGCCGCGCTACGACACCCCCCGCGAACGGCGGGAGGACGGGGTGCGCCCCCAGCGAACCTATGCCGAGCGGGCTGCGGCCCGGGGGACCGAGCGGCCGGTTTCACGGCCCTCCGAACGGCCGGCCGCGCGGAGCACGGCTCGGTCCGAGGCCCCGGCGAAGGTCCGCGCCGATGGGAGTTTCAAGCCCCGCCGCGAGTTCGAGGAACGCCCCCGCCCCGCGAAGCCTGAGGCGGCAAGCCGCCCCCGCAAGCCCTGGGAGGACCGCCCCGCCAAGGACGCACCACGCCCCTGGAAGGCCGCACCCGCGAAGCCCTGGAAGAAGAAGTAGGATCGCCTCGATCCGTCTGCAGGAAGGGCGCCTTTCGGCGCCCTTCCTGTGCCGGATGTCCCGTCACCCGTTCGGTTCAGTGCCGTTGAGATCCACGGGCTTGGACTCCTCCACCTGCTTGGGCATGCCCCAGATCCGCGTCTCCACGGGCTGGGAGGGAGCCTTGGCCCGGGCCTCCCGGATCTTCTGGATGGTCTCGGCGTCGCTGCCGGACTTGGGCACCGTGCCTGGCTTGAAGGCGAGGTGCAGGATCTTGTCCGTGGTGGCACCGGTGGCCAGAAGCCCTGTGTAGCGGTCGATGTCCGCCCACTCCATGCCCGGGGGCGCCGCGAAATCCTCCTTGGCCGTGCTGGGGAGGGCGGCCTTCATGAAGTCCACCCAGATGGGCAGGGCCACGTGGCCGCCATCCGCACCGCGGTAGAGGGTCTTCTTCTCGTCGAGCCCCACCCACACGCCGCAGGTGATGCGGGTCGAGAAGCCGAGGAACCAGGCGTCGGTGTACTGGTCCGTGGTGCCGGTCTTGCCGGCCACGGGCCACTCCAGCGCATTGCTGGCGGCGCCAGTCCCTTGGGTCGCCACGCCCTGGAGGCACTGGATGAGCTGGAAGGTGCTCTGGGGATCCAGCACCTGCTCCGTGGCCGCGCCGCTGTGGCTCTCCAGCACCCGCCCGTTCCGGTCCACCACCTTCTTGATGAAGAAGGGGACCGGGGCCTGGAGACCGCCGTTGGCGATGGTTCCGTAGGCCCGCACCATCTCGCGCAGGGTCAGGTCCGCCGAGCCGAGGGCCATGCTCGGATAGGGCGGGATGGAGCCGGTGAGGCCGCACTTCCGGGCGAAATCGATGACGTTGAGCACCCCGGTGTCCTCCAGGGTGCGGACCGCGGGCACGTTCCGGGAGTCCCGGAGGGCCTCCCAGATGGGGATGGGGCCCCAGTAGTCCATCTCGTAGTTGTGGGGTTCGTAGGGCTTCGAGTCCCTCCGCAGGGGCTTGTAGTCCACGGTGCCATCGGGGTGGGTGATGGTGGCGAAGTCCGCCGTGTCCAGGAAGCGGGTCGGAATGTCCTGCACCACGGTGGCCGGGGTCATGCCGGCGGTGAAGGCCGCGCCGTACACGAATGCCTTCATCGTGGATCCCACCTGGCGCTGGGCCTGGATGGCCCGGTCGAACTTGGAGCGGTTGAAGTCGTAGCCGCCCACCATGGCGCGGATCTCCCCGGTGCGGGGATCGATGGCCATGAGGGCCCCCTCCACCGTGGGCTCCTGGTCCAGATCCAGGGTCTTGGGTGCGCCGTCTACTGCCGTCTTCACGGAAAAGAGGGGCACCGCCCCCCGGGGCATCAGCTTCTGGACGTCCTTCCCGGCCCAGGCGAAGGCCGCGGCCGGGACCACGATGCGCGCCGTCCCGATGCGGACCTCCGCATCGCCCTTCTTCCAGCCCAGGATGATCCCGCGGACCTCGTCGCCGTTCTCGAAGTAGCGCTTCCAGCCCGGCAGCTGGGCCCCCTCGGGATCGCCCACGTACTGCAAGGCATCCTTCCGGAAGCCCCGGCGGCGGTCGACAACCTTGAGGCCCTGGCGCACCGCGTTGTTCGCGGCCTCCTGCCAATAGCTGTCGATGGTGGTGGTCACCTCCAGGCCGCCGTTCAGCACCTGGTCCCGCCCGTACTTCTCGTAGAGGTACTTGCGCACCTCCTCCAGCACGTAGGGGGCGACCGAATCCTCCCGGGCGTTCTCCCTGGCCAGCCGGATGGGCTTGTCCATGAGGAGGCTGGCCTCCTGGGGCTTGAGGTAGCCCTCCTTGGCCATGCGGAGCAGCACGTGGTCCCGCCGCGCCTTCGCGGCGGTACGGGCCTTGGGGTCGGGATTGTAGGGGTTGTACCAGTTCGGGTTCTGGACCAGGCCAGCCAGCAGCGCGCACTCCTCCGGGGCCAGCTGGGGCGCGCTCTTCCCGAAGTAGAATTCCGCCGCAGCCTCGATGCCATAGCGCCCGCCGCCCAGGTACACCTCGTTGGAGTACATCTCGAGGATCTGCTTCTTGGTGTAGGCCTTCTCGATCTTGCGGGCGAGGATCATCTCCTGGATCTTCCGCTTGATCCCGCCGGACAGGAGGCGGCGCTCCCGCTTGGCGGTGACGGTGCGGATGAGCTGCATGGTGAGGGTGGAGGCGCCCTCCTTCCGGCGGCCGAAGCTCAGGATGAAGTTGGCTCCGGCGCGGGCCACGCCGCGGTAGTCGATGCCGCCGTGGTTCCAGAAGTCCGCATCCTCCGTGGCCACCAGGGCGTTGATGTAGGCCTTCGGGATGTCGCCGTAGGGGATCACCACCCGGTGCTCCTCGGCGAAGACCCCCAGCACGTTGCCGTTCTGGTCGAGCACCTTGGTGATGGTCTTGGGCACGCGCATGGCAAACAGCGTGAGGAAGCCGTCCGCGTCCCGCGAAAGCACGGACCAGGCTACGGCGAAGGCGGCGGCACCCGCCACCAGGAGGCCAAGCGCGACGAGGAACAGGCGTCGGAGCCAGCGGTGGAGGGGTTTGGAGTTCGGGGAGGCCGGCTTCGAGACCATGCCCCCAGGATAGCGGTAGAGTTGTGGACATGCCCCAGCGATTGATCCTCGTGGCCAAGGTCAAGTCCCCGCATCTGGCGGCGACCCTCCGGGAGTCCATCCCGGCCTTCCTGGAGCGCGGCTGGGCGGTGACGGGGGAGCCCGGGCTGGTGGACGCCTGGGCCCTTTCCGGGCTGCCTCCGGATGGCCTGCAGGTGGACGCCGAGTTGGGCGCCCAGGAGCCTCCGGCGGACCTCTGCCTCGTGCTGGGGGGGGACGGGACCCTCCTCTACGCCGCCCGGCGCGTGGGCCTGCGCGGCACGCCGATCCTCGGCATCAACCTGGGTTCCCTCGGCTTCCTGACGGCCCATCCGGTCTCGGAGACCCGCGCGGCCGTCGAAGCCTTCCTGGCCGGCGGCCTGGTGGCGGACCGCCGGTTCATGCTGGAGGCGGAGCTGTGGCGGGACGGGCGCCTGCTGACCCGGCACACGGTGCTGAACGACGCCGTGCTCGCCAAGGGGGCGCTGGCGCGGATCATGGATTTGCGCCTGGCTGTGGGCGAGCAGGATGCCGGTCCCATCAAGGCCGACGGTCTCATCGTGTCCACGCCCACGGGCTCCACGGCGTACTCGCTCTCCGCGGGCGGGCCCATCCTCCATCCCTGCCTGGAGGCCTTCGTGGTCGCGCCCATCTGCCCGCACACCCTCACGCTTCGCCCCACGGTGGTTCCGGCGAGCATTCCCATCACCATCTCCCTGGATGACGCCGAGGACGCCCACCTCACGCTCGATGGCCAGGTGGGCCACCGCGTCCTGCCCGGGGACCGCGTCCGCCTGCACATGGCCCAGGCGAGCATCACGCTGCTCCAGCGGCCCGGCCTCGATTTCTTCGGGCTGCTTCAGCAGAAGCTCCACTGGGGGGACCGCTAGCAGGCCGCCGGCACAGACGGGTGGGCCGCGGGCGCGGTCCAGGCGATTCGGTCGGTGGAGGTCTGCGTCCAGACAGGCTTGTGACCCCAGGCACAGGGGCCGGGACGGAGACTTCCCCAGGTCAGGACCGCGTCTGCGCAAGGAGCCCCACATGGCCCTCAAAGAACGACCGAAACCATTCTTGCTGCCGGAGTACTGCAAAGGCTGCGGCCGATGCCTCGACGCCTGCGTCAAGGACTGCATCACGCTGAGCGATCAGATCAATCCGCTCACCGGCCTCATCCCGGTGGAGCTGGATCTGACCAACTGCAACGCCTGTGGCCTGTGCATGGACGCCTGCCCCGAGCCCTACGGCCTGCGGCCGGCCCACGAGGGCGAGATCCAGGATTTCGAGCTGCAGGATCCCGCCAAGCTCTTCGGCGTCAAGCCGAGCGACGCGCCGGAGCCGATGGACCTCCCCTCCGAGATCCTCCCCCTGCCCCGGACCGAGCCCCTGGTCATCAAGGGCACCTACGCCTCGGCCATCGGCGCCATCCTGGCGGGTTGCCGCCACGTCTACGGCTACCCCATCACCCCGTCCACGGAGGGCGCGGAGCTGATGGCCAAGTTCCTGCCCAAGCTCGACGGCACCTTCCTCCAGGCGGTGAGCGAGGTGGCCGCCGTGAACATGATGTACGGCACCGCCGGCGCCGGCCTCCCCTGCATGACCTTCACCTCCTCGCCCGGATTCAGCCTGATGCTGGAAGGCGTCTCCTACATGATCGGCGCGGAACTCCCGGGCGTGTTCGTGGACGTCATGCGCGGCGGCCCGGGCCTCGGCAACATCGCGCCGGAGCAGTCGGACATCAAGCTGGCCTGCCACGGCCTCGGCCACGGCAACACCCAGGCCATCACCCTGGCGCCCTCCACACCCCAGGAGATGCTCGACCTGACCATGCTGGCCTTCGAGCTGAGCTTCAAGTACCGCAATCCCGTGGTCATCCTGGGCGACGGCTACCTGGGCCAGATGACCGGCAAGGTGCAGCTGCCGGAGACCATGATCAAGCCCGGCGTACCCAAGTGGGCGGTCTACGGCGACGCCATGCACCGCAAGAATGTCATCACCTCCATCTTCCTCACGGAGACGGACCTCGAGGCCCACAACGAGCACCTCAACCGGAAGTACGAGGCCATGGAGGTCGAGGCTCGTGCCGAGAGCTTCCTCTGCGGGGACGCCGAGGTGCTGATCATCGCCTGCAACACCCCGGCCCGCATGGCCAAGGGTGCAGTGCAGGAACTGCGCCACCAGGGCGTCAAGGCCGGCCTCTTCCGGCCCATCACCCTCTGGCCCTTCCCGATCCACGAACTGGAATCGGCCATGGCCTGCGCCCAGCGCATCGTGGTGGTGGAGGCCAGCGCCGGCCAGCTGGAGGACGAGGTCAGGCTGGCCCTCAGCAAGGCGGGCATCCGCAACTATCCCGAAATCGAATCGGTGCGCCGCATGGGCGGCATCCTGCCCCAGCAGGACGAGATCACGGCCCAGGTGCTGGGACAGAAGGAGGCCCGCGTATGAGCAAGAGCAGCGTCTTCTACGACAGGTTCGAACGCCACTCCCACGGCGAGGGGCTGAAGGGCCATGCCACCCACTACTGCCCCGGCTGCGGCCACGGCCTGGCCCACAAGTACCTGGCCGAGGCCATCGACGAGCTGGGCATCCAGGACCGCACGGTGGCCGTCAGCCCCGTGGGCTGCTCGGTGTTCCTCTACTACTACTTCGATGTGGGAAACACCCAGGCCGCCCACGGACGCGCCCCAGTGGTGGCCCTGGGCCACAAGTTCGCCAACCCCGAGAGCGTGGTGGTGAGCTACCAGGGTGACGGCGACCTGGCCTCCATCGGCCTCGCGGAAACCGTGGCCACGGCCCAGCTCGGCGCCCCCATCACCATCATCTTCATCAACAACGCCATCTACGGCATGACCGGCGGCCAGATGGCCCCCACCACGCTCATGGGCCAGACCAGCTCCACCAGCCCCACGGGCCGGAACGAGTACATGGGCCAGCCCATGAAGATGGCCGAGCTCATCGCCGGCCTGGATGGCCCCGTCTACGTCGAGCGCGTGGCCCTCTTCGACGCCAAGAACCGCATCAAGGCCAAGAAGGCCATCCTCAAGGGCCTGAAGAACCAGGTCGAGGGCCGCGGCTACTCCTTCATCGAGGTGCTCGCCGAGTGCCCCACGCACCTGAAGATGAGCCCGGAGGAAACCGAGAAGTGGGTGAAGGAGAGCATGGAGCCCATCTTCCCCCTGGGCGTGAAGAAGGACCTCACGGTGGATCCGTGGTTCAAGCGGAACCCGCCCTCCTTCAAGGGGGACAAGATCCTCTCCCTCACGGGCGCCACCTCCGAGCGCTCCGACCGGTTCTGCCCCGGCTTCCCCCACCACCTCGCGCCCCATGACATCTCGCTCAAGCTGGCCGGCTCCGGCGGCGACGGCGCCCAGACGGCGGCCATGCTCATCGCCCGCGCCGCCATCAGCGAGGGCTTCGACGCGACCCACATCCCCAGCTACGGCCCCGAGAGCCGTGGCGGCACGTCCTATGCCGACGTCCACGTGGCCGAGGAGGAGGTGCTGAACCCCGGATCGCCGACCCCGGACATCCTCATCGCCTTCAACACCCCCAGCCTCGTGAAGTTCGGGCCCACGGTGAAGAAGGGCGGCACGGTGATCTACGACAGCTCCGTCGTCACCGACGCACCGCCGCTGGACCCCAGCATCCGGATGGTCCCCGTGCCCTTTACCGGCATCGCCACGGATCTCGGCAAGGCCGTGGTGAAGAACATCGTGGCCCTGGGCGCCCTCCAGGCCGCCACCGGCCTCTTCCCCAAGGAGACCCTCCTCACGGCCATCCGCGTGGCCCTGAAGGACAAGTGCGCCCTGATCCCCCTCAACGAGGAGGCCTTCGCCTGGGGCATCAAGTCGGTGGAATCCCTCGCCGGTTAGACGTACGCTTCACGCCACGGAGGCAGCCATGTCGGACGCGCCCATCCAGACCACCCTCACCCCCGAGGAATGGAAGATCGTCCTGGCCCTGCGGGAGATCCCGGACAGCCCCCTTCGCGAGAAGGTGTCCGGCCTCTTCGGCGAGCTGGTCCGGTTCATCCAGCAGCCCCGCTGCATGGGCATGCAGAGCGACGGCTTCCCCTGCGGCACCCCCCACACCAGCTGCGAGGAATGCCAGCAGATGCTCCAGGTCCTGGACGACCTGGCCGCCCGGGTGCCCGCCAACCAGGCCTGAAGGCACCCTCACCCGAAGCCCAGGAATCCCGAGTCTCCGGGACTTCCTGGGCTTCGTGCAGGGTCGGGATCCTACAACCCGCCGCGGAGATTCGCGAAGGTCCGCAGGCCATCCCCGGCGGGCCGGAGGAGGGCCACCAGGCGGCCGTCGTGCAGGGCCCGGATGGGGGCGGCGGGATCGGGGAATCCTGCCGGCATCGGCCAGGCGCCAGGCCCGATCTCGCCCTCGGGGATGGCCCGGCCGTGAGCCAGGTGATCCGCTTCAGTGTCCGTGAGAAGCCGAGTGGGGCACCAGGGCACCAGATCCCCACCGGTCAGCACCTGCTCCCCGCCCTCGCCGCGATCCGTCCACGGCCCGATGGCCGTGCGGCGCAGGGCCGCCAGATGGGCCCCGCAGCCCAGGGCCTGGCCCAGGTCGCGGGCCAGGCTGCGGACGTAGAAACCGCCGCGGCAGGTCAGCTCCAGGGTGCTGCGCCGCGGCAGATCATGGGCGATCCAGCGGGCCGACAGGAGGAAGACCCGGCTGGGCCGCATCTCCACGACTTCCCCCCGGTGGGCCTTCCGGTAGGCCGCCTCGCCGTCGATCTTCTTCGCGCTGGTGGCAGGAGGCACCTGGTCCCGCCAGCCCAGGAAGGGCGCCAGGGCGGCTTCCAGGGCCTCCGGCGAGAGGCCGGAGGGATCCTCCTCCCGCACCGGCTTCCCGTGGAGGTCGCAGGTGTCGGTCTCCAGGCCCCAGGCCACCTCGGCCAGGTAGGTCTTGGGCAGGGGGTGCATGAGCTCCATCAGCCGGGTGGCCTGGCCCGCCAGCACCAGCAGGAGGCCTTCGGCGAAGGGATCCAGGGTGCCGCCATGGCCCAGGGCCAGCTTCTTCTGGCCGGCCTCGAAGGCCCGCCGCTTGAAGTCGCGCACCACGTCGAAACTGCTCCGGCCCACGGCCTTGTGGACCAGGTGGATGCCCGAAACGACGCCAGACTGGTGGTCCGGCATCAGGCCTCCGGGGCTTCCGGATCCTCCTGGGGGCGGGCCTCCCGCTCCTTCTGGATCTCCGCGAGGAGCGACTCCAGGTGGTTGCCCGCCTCGAGGGTGCTATCCGGGAAGAAGCGGAGTTCGGGGACCCGCCGCATCTTGAGCCGGGCGGCCAGCTGGCTGCGAAGGAAGCCCGCCGCCCGCCCCAGCGCCTTCCGGGTGAGGCCGTCCTGGGCCTCCTGGTCGCCGCCGCTGGGGGGGAGGACCGTGAAGTAGACCCTGGCCAGGCTCCGATCCGGGGTCAGCCGCACCGCGGTGACGGTGAGGAATCCGAGTTCGGGATCGCGCAGCTCGCGCTGGATCAGGTTCGACAGCAGGAAGTGGATCTGGTCTTCGAGGCGTTCAGGGCGTTGCATGGGATTCCTTTGCAAATTCCATTCTAGCCGACCCGCCTTTCCAATCCGGGACCTGCGGCATGGGCGGCACACAGGAGGTACCCTGGAGGTTTCGGGAGGCGATCCCCTTGGCCGAGTGGTTTTCCGAGTGGTTCGACGAGGACTACGCCCTCCTCTACGCCCACCGGGACGAAGAGGAGGCCCGCGTGGCCGTGGGCCGCGCCCTGCGGGTGGCCCCGGAACTGGCGGTGGGGCCCGTCCTCGACCTGGGCTGCGGCGCGGGCCGCCACCTGGAGATCCTCCGCCGGGCCAACCCCCTGGCCTTCGGCCTGGACCTGTCGCCGGCCCTGCTTCGCATGGCCCCCAGCCAGCTCCATCCCTGGCTCCTGCGGGGCGACATGCGGCAGATCCCGGTAAAGGACGGCACCCTGTCGGGCATCTGCCTCTGGTTCACCCCGTTCGGCTACTTCTCCGACACGGAGAACCGCGACCTCATGCTCCGCATCGGGGCGCTCCTCCGCCACCAGGGCGTCCTGGTCATGGACTATCTCAACAGCGAGCTGGTCCAGCGCACCCTCGTGCCGGAGGACACCGTGGTCCGCGGAGGCGTGACGGCCCACAGCCGACGGGCCATGGAGGGGAACCGGCTGGTCAAGCGGATGATCCTCGTCCGGATCAAGACCGGCGAGGAGCGCCGCGTCATGGAGAGCGTGCGCCTCTACCTCCCGGAGGAGCTCCAGGAGATGGCCGTCCGCGCCGGTCTGCGTCTCCGCCATGTCATGGGGACCTATGCCGGCGAGGCCTTCACGGAGGGCAGCCCCCGCTGGATCGGAATCTTCGAGAAGGCCTGGTAGGCGACCTCCGCATCGGATGGCTGGCGGACGGATCTTCAGCCACAATGGATCTTTACCATTCGCAAGGAGCGGCCATGGGCTTCCAGTCGGTTCGGGATCTCGACGTCAAGGGGCATCGCGTCTTCCTGAGGGCAGACCTGAACGTGCCGCTCAAGGAAGGCCGCATCACGGACGCCACGCGCATCCGCGAGACCCTGCCCACCCTGAAGCGCCTGCTCGACGGCGGCGCCTCGGTGGTGCTGGCCTCCCACCTGGGCCGCCCCGAAGGCAAGGGCTTCGAGGCCGCCTACAGCGCGGCGCCTGTGGCCGCATGGCTGAAGGAGCAGGGGATCGACTGCCGCCTGGCCAGCTACGTGAACGGGGAGGCTGTGGAGGCCGAGGCCGCGGCCCTGAAACCCGGCCAGGTGCTGCTCCTCGAGAACCTGCGCTTCGAGAAGGGCGAGACCAAGAACAAGGAGGACTTCGCCGCCAGCCTGGCGAAGCTGGCGGATACCTACGTGAACGACGCCTTCGGGGCCGCCCACCGCGCCCACGCCTCCGTGAGCGGCATGGTGGCGCACTTCCCCAAGGACCGCGTGGCGGCGGGCTTCCTCATGGAGAAGGAGCTGAAAGCGCTGGCGAAGGTCACCGAGAGCCCCGACAGGCCCCTGGTCGTGATCTTCGGCGGCGCCAAGGTGAGCGACAAGATCGAGCTCATCCAGAACTTCCTCGGCAAGGCCGACGCCATCCTCATCGGCGGGGCCATGAGCTACACGTTCCTCAAGGCCCAGGGCTTCCAGATCGGGAAGAGCCTCTGCGAGGAGGACAAGCTCGACCTGGCCCTCGACCTGCTGAAGCAGGCCCAGGCCAAGGGCACCCGTCTCCTGCTGCCTCTGGACCACGTCGTCGCCACGGAATTCAAGGAGGATTCCGAGTGCGCCATCACCCAGGACCAGCACGTGCCGGAGGACCGCCTGGCCCTCGACATCGGCCCCGAGACCGTGGCCGCCTACGCCGCGGAGATCCGCGCGGCGAGGACCCTCCTGTGGAACGGCCCCATGGGCGTCTTCGAGATGGCCCCGTTTGCCAGCGGGACCCTCAGCATGGCCGAGGAGCTGGCCGACGCGGCCGACAAGGGCGCCTTCGTGCTGGTGGGCGGCGGCGACAGCGTGGCCGCCGTGAACAAGGCCGGCGTGGCCGCCCGCATGTCCCACGTCTCCACAGGTGGCGGAGCCAGCCTCGAGTTCCTCAGCGGTCTCGATCTGCCCGGGGTGGCCGCCCTCCAGCGCTGAAGGACGCCAGAGCCAGAGCCCTCCACTCAGGGGGCCTGCGGCAGGGTGTAGGCCAGCGTGTACGCATGCTGGCCTCCCGTGAGGGTGATGGTCATCCTTCCGGCCAGGCCTTTCAGTTCCCCGGTGCCGGAGTCCGGAATCACCTGGATGATCCAGTCCCCTGGCTCGCCGTGGGACATCACGGCGCTGTGCTGCAGGAGGAAGGTGCCCCTCCGCCCATGGAGGGTGCCCTCCACCTTTTCGATGGCCGTGTAGCCCGCCGAACCCTTCACCTCGGTCATGGCCGTCAGCATCTCGCCCCGGCTGGTCGCGTCGAGATCGCCCTGGAACCGCTTCTCGATGGCCATCCGCCCCGGCGCCCACCCGCCGGCTGGGCCCGGCTCCGGGAAGGGGGTCAGTTTCACCTCGAAGGAACCTTTCGCGAGGGCCGTCATGCGGGCCTCCTTTCCCGGGATCGTGGTTTCAGGGAGGGCAGCCCCCGCCGGCGGCGTCGGAGCCAGGCCGAGGCCGGCCACCAGGGCGGGCATGGCCGTGAGGAGGGACGGAAGATGCATCGGTTCTCCATGGCGGGGTTCCCGCCGGTCCCCAGGTTCGGCCCTGGGGGTGTGCCGGTATTGTAGAAACGCGCCAAAGAGTCTGTCCGGAGTGCTGCATGGTCCAGCCTGTCGAGTGGCGGCCCCGAGGGGTGGTGGATGGCGAGTCCCTGCGCCGGCAGGCTCCGGCCGGGCGCTTCCTGGCGGAGGGTCCGCTCGGGGATCTGGTCGAGCATGTCTGGACGGTGAGTTGGGACCGGCGCGGCCTGCCCCCGGTGACCCGGGAGACCCTCCCCCACCCCTCGGTGCACCTGGTCATCGAGGCCGGCCGTTCCGGCCTTGCCGGCGTCCACACCGGGCGGTTCATCCGCAAGCTGGAGGGCCAGGGACGGGTGCTCGGGGTGAAGTTCCGCCCGGGCTGTTTCCACCCCTTCTGGGGCCGGCCCGTCCGGGAACTCACGGACCAGGTGCTTCCTCTCGCGGCCATATTCGGCCCCGGGGGAGAGTCCCTGGAAGCGGCCGTTCTCGGGTGTCCGGAGGACATGGCGGCAGCCTCCGTGGCCGAGGCCTTCCTGCTCGCGCGTCTTCCCCGGCCTGATGCCAGGGCGCAGCTGGCGCGGGCCACCGTGGCGCGCATCCTGGAGGACCGGGAGCTGACCCAGGTCGACGCCGTGGCGCGGGAGGCCGGCATGAGCGTGAGGTCGCTGCAGCGGCTCTTCCAGGATTACGTGGGCGTGGGCCCCAAATGGGTGATCCTGAGGTACCGCCTGCACGACGCCATGGAGCGGCTGGAATCCGGTCAGGCCGTGGATCTTGCCGCCCTGGCGCTGGCACTGGGGTTCTACGACCAGGCCCACTTCATCAAGGCCTTCAGGGCCCTCCTGGGCCGGACACCTGCGGTGTATGCCCAGTCCCCTGAAGGCTGATAGCCTCGAGGACGCCACTCCTCTCCGCACGGGCTGCGCCAGGCCCCCGCTGCCTCATCGCGGCCCGCCCCTCCAGGAGATTCCATGCGCTGCGTCGTCGCCAACTGGAAGATGAACCTTCTCGCGGGGGAGGCCACGGCCTTCTGCGAGTCGTTCCTCGCCCGCCATGCTCCTGCCCCGGGTGTGGCCGTGGCGATCGCCCCGCCCTTCCCTCTCCTCCGGCAGGTGGGAGATGCGGTCCGCGCCCAGGGCGTCCGGCTCTTCGCCCAGAACGGGCACGCGGAGGCCAAGGGCGCCTTCACCGGCGAGGTCTCCATGGCCCAGCTCCAGGATGCCGGCTGCGCGGGCGTGATCCTGGGCCACAGCGAGCGGCGCCAGCTCTTCGGCGAGACGGACGCCGCCCTCGTGAAGAAGGTGAAGGCCGCCCGGGAGTGGAACCTCCTCCCCCTGCTCTGCGTGGGCGAGACCCTGGCCGAGCGCCAGGCGGGCTACACCCTGGAGGTTCTCGGACAGCAGTTGTCCATCCTCGCCGAGACCGGACCCGGGCCCCTGTGGGTGGCCTATGAGCCGGTCTGGGCCATCGGGACGGGGCTCCGGGCCGAGGCCGAGCAGGTGCGGGAGGCCCACGCCTTCATCCGCACCAAGCTGGACCTCTTCATGGACCGCGGCGACTACCAGGCCCCCATCCTCTACGGCGGCAGCGTCACGCCCGAGAACTTCCCGGAGCTGCTGGGCATCCCCGAGGTGGCCGGCGGCCTGGTGGGCGGTGCGAGCCTGGATCCCGCGAAATTCGCAGAACTGGCGAGGCAGGC
>DASVZU010000089.1:0-7408 GCA_036391515.1 Holophagaceae bacterium | reverse complement strand
TGGGTATAGTTCTTCGAGGTCTTCTCTAATTATCAAATATTACACCAAATATTATGTCGAAGTTTTGAATTGAGACCTAAAGATCCACGTCTCACGGGTTCACAGTAGACTACTTAATCAGTGAGAGTACTCATCTCTTTTATGGAGATTGATCTCGTAACAGCTCTCCACATCCCCGGCCAGCCGCTAATAAAAATGCTGCCATAAAAGTCATCAACACAATTACTTCCATTACCCAAGCTTGATTCAATAAAATTAAAGACTATGCATCAGCTTTACGAGCAATTAATGCGATGCCGGCAGGAAAATTTAAACTTACAATTTCGACACTTTTAAATCCTGCCAAAATAACGCTCGTCCATACGTCTGCGCCGAACTCCGTATGAACCACAAAGTCCTCGGGGTGCGAGGTGGGGTTGCCATGATAGCTTGGAGCAAGGCCACCCCTGTCACGTGAGAGGCGTCCGACGATAATTGGAACAGTGAAGCAGAGCGCACCGCCTGGACGCAGTACTCGGCAGCATTCTGCTAGCGCTCGGATTGGCTGCGCAACGTGTTCCAACGTATCGGAGTGAACCACCAAGTCGAACGAGGAAGACTCGAACATCATGGCATGCATATCAACTTCTGGATAAGCGGCAAATCTATATCGTGGCACCACCCTGAGATGACGTGTAAGCATTCCAGCTTCATTGATTTCCAGGATGCTTTTGCTAGCTAATTCTGGTTCGAAAACCAACTGCTCAAGTAATTGATTGCTTCCAAGGTAGGTTTGAATAGCTAGTGCGAGGGCCTGCGATCTCAAATTTGACCCACAATTGGTGCAAGCCATACCTTGCTGTAAGTTAATGTATTCAACTTCATGCGGTGAAAGCTGCCACTCTGCAATGAGGTCGTCCCACAGAACAGGATGGCTATTGAACACTGAAGAACCACAGACCGTGCATCGCATCTTTTGAGATCTCCAATTCAGAAGCAACAATAATGGCACTATACTACATGATAAATCAATATGATTAGGGTGAGATGATTAATCCTGCCGCGGGAGTGGAGTCGAGATCGTAGAACATAAAGCATTCGCTCAAATCTTTAATTGCAGTTGTTACAAGTCCCAGCCGGGCAATGGGCGGGCTTGATTACTGGATTCACCAGAAGAGCACCTCTGTACGTCTTCAGATTTACCTACCCCCTACAAGAATGCCCGAGCTTGTGAAAAGACAGGCCCTGCTCGATTATGGTGGCGCTCCAGCCCATCTCGTCGCTTCAAAGAATCGTCTCGCCCTACACCCGCCGGCCAAAGCTACGGTCGAGGTCGGCGAGGGTGAGCTTCTTGAGGATGGGGCGGCCGTGGGGGCAGGTGTTGGGCACCTGGCACGCCAGGAGGTCGCGCACCAGGGCCAGGGCCAGGTCGGCGGGCAGGGCGTGGTGCTTCTTTATGGCGGCGCGGCAGGCCAGCTCGGCGTTCAGGTCGCGGCGGAAGGTGTCCAGGTCCACGCGGCCCTCCCGCTCCAGGCGGGCCAGGAGATCCTCCAGCAGGGCCTGGGGGTCGCGGTCGGCGAGGAAGTCCGGAAGCCCGCGCACCACCAGGGCGTCCTCCCCGAAGGCGTCGGCTTCCACCCCAGCGGCCTGCAGCTCCTCCAGGAAGGGGACCAGCCGCGCCAGGGCCTCGGGACCCAGCCGCACGGCCTGGGGCGGCAGCAGGGGCTGGATGGCCGGGGCATGGCGGCGGAGGAAGAGCCGTTCGTAGAGCACCCGCTCGTGCGCCACATGCTGGTCCACGATCCAGAGCTCGGGCCCCGCCTCTCCTGCGGACTCCACCAGCAGGTAGGTCTGCTGGAAGGAGCCCAGGAAGCGCAGGCCGTGCCCGTCGCCCAGGGCCTCGGCGGCGGCGGAGGGCGCGGCCGCATAGGCGTAGGGCCGGTCCAGGGGGCGGGTCTCGAAGGCATCGGCCATGGCCTGCACGGCGGCGAGGGCCCCGCCAGAATGGTCGGACCAGAGGCGGGGATGCTGGGCCTCGCCGCGGCGGGCGGCGTCCAGCTCGAACTCCGCCTCCAGGGGCTTGGGAGGAAGCTCCAGAACGGAAGCTAAGCCGCCCCGGAGCTGGGCCCAGGCCTCCTCCGTGGCACCCCGCACCCAGGCGAAGAGCCGCTGGGGATCGCGGAACCGGACCTCGGCCTTGGTGGGATGGACGTTCACATCCACGGCTTCGGGCGGCAGTTCAAGGAACACCGCCGCCGCCGGATACGAGCCCTTGGCGAAGGTGCCGGACCAGGCCTCGGAGAGCGCCGCCAGGAGGAGGCGGTCCCGCACGGCCCGGCCGTTCACGAAGAGGTAGAGGTGGTTGCGGTCCCGGAAGCTGAGGTCCGGCGGGGACACGAAGCCTCGCAGGCGCCACGGCGGCTCGCCGTTCACGAAGGGCACGAGGCGCCCCATCTTCTCGCCCAGCAGGGGTGCCAGGCGCAGGCCGGGATCGGACACCGGCGGCAGCACCAGGGGCGCGCCGCGGTCGGGGCGGAGGGTCCAGTGCACGCCCGGCGAGGCGAGCGCCATCCGGGCGGCCACGCCCCAGAGCTGGGCGTGCTCCGTGTCCGTGGACTTCAGGAAGCGTCGGCGCGCCGGCAGCTGGGCGAAGAGGTCCCGCACGGTCACGGTGGTCCCGCGGCTCCGGGAGACGGGGGCCACCTCCTTGATGACGCCGAACTCGCAGCGCAGGCGGTGCCCCTCGCCCTCGGCCTCGGCGCTGGCCAGGTCGAACCGGCTCACGCTCGCGATGCTGGGCAGGGCCTCGCCCCGGAAGCCGAAGGTGGCCAGGTGGCCCAGGTCCTCCGCCGTGCGGACCTTGCTGGTGGCGTGGCGCTCCAGGGCCAGGTAGAGGTCGTCCCGGGCCAGGCCGCAGCCGTCGTCGGCCACCTCCAGCAGCCGCTTGCCGCCCTCCTCCCAGGCCACCTCGATGCGCGTGGCCCCGGCGTCCAGGGCGTTCTCCACCAGCTCCTTCAGGACGGAGGCCGGCCGCTCCACCACCTCCCCGGCGGCGATCTGGTTCGCCACCTGGTCGGGGAGGATGCGGATGCGGGTCATGGTTCCAGTGTAGTGCCCCCGCTACCGGCCGAGGCCGGCCGCCGCCTGGGGCATCGCCCGCGGAGCCAGGAGCGTGCGCAGGGCGTGTCCGGCGTAGGCCAGGAGGAAGAGCCCCGCGCTGATCCCGTGGGACCAGGAAAGGGCCGTCCGCCACGCGGGATCCGTGGCGATCTGCACCGCGTAGCCCGAGATCACCATGGGCGCGATGAGGAAGGCCAGTCCCAGACCCGTCCCCCGGCCGCCGGCACCTGTCCTTTCCCCCGCCCGGAGACGGGCCCAGAGGTGACCTCGCACCATGACGCCCAGGGCGAAGACGAGCAGGGGCGCCACCAGCACATGGAGGTGCTGGGCCAGCCCCAGCCAGGGGCTCGGCTCCGGTCCGAACTCGCCCATCCGCTGTCCGAACCAGCGCAGGCCGCCGTCCAGGAGGCCCGTGGCCGCCGTGAACAGGGCCGCGACGTGGAGGCTCCAGCGCTCCAGGGGGCTCATTTCACGCCCCCGTAGAGCACCTGCCAGAGGGCCAGACAGCGACGGGCGGCATCCGTCATGGCGTTGGCGGTGAGCGTGGCCCCGGAAAGAGGGTGGATCTCGCCCTTCAGGCTCAGGCGGTCGTCCAGACCCCGGCCCTCGAACTGCCGCACCCAGGCCTGCTTCGCCAGGTACTCCTGGGGCTCGTGGAAGACCACCACCTCCACGCGGATCACGCGGCCCTCCGGGGACACCGCCACCAGCATGGTCTCGTTCAGGGTGCGAACCCGGTGGGTGTCGAAGAGACCCACGCCCATCAGCCTCCCGTCCTTCCGCGCCTCGTAGGCCACGGTCCACCGGCCCGGCAGGTCGCCCTTGGCGAGGGTTCGGACCCGATCCGCCTGGGCGTCCGTGAGGATGACTTCCTTCCGGCTGAGCTGGGCGCCGGGGAAGGCCAGGGCCAGGGCCTCCTGGGGCGTGGGCAGGGCCGCGAAGAGGGGCACGGCGAGGGCAAGAGGGGCGAGGATGCGGATCATCGGAACCTCAGAAGGTGTAGCCGAGCGAAAGGCTCAGCTGGTCGCGGCCCGTGCGGGCCCGGTTCTCGGCGCGGGTCCAGTCGGCCTTCACGGCCACCTGGGGGATGGGCTTGTAGGCCAGGCCCGCCGTCACGAGCGCCTGGTCCTGAGCTCCATCCACGGCGATGCCGGGCACCACGGCCTGCTGGGTGTCCAGCCGCTCCCAGCGCAGGTAGGGGATGAGGGCCTGGCGCGAGCCCCGAAGGACGTCGTAGCCCGCCTCCAGGTAGCCCCCCCACTGGCGGACGCCCACTTCCCGGGCCGGGTCAGCCGGCGCCAGGGCTGCCACGCCGGCCTGGCCGAGGGTGGTCCGTGCGTAGAGCCCCCGCACCTGGACTCCCCCGGCCCGGTACTCGGCGTGGACATCCCAGAGCGTGGTGCGGATGGCCTCGCCGGTGCCCGTCTGGTTGCTGTTGCCCGTGTAGAAGCTGCCGCCGAGGAGCATCCCCGGCCGCGGTGTCCAGTCCAGGCGGCCGGTCCAGGCCGGGCTCTGGGCGTTGGCCTTGTTGCCGTCCTGGCGGCCATCCGCGATGCCCTCGGCGTTGAATCGGGAAGCCTCCAAGCCGTCCATCAGGTAGACGCGGTAGGTCAGGTTCCCCGGCAGGTCGCCGTGGATCCCCACGCCGTTCTCGTGCCAGGTGGTGGGGATGATCCGCTGCTCCACCATGGGCCGGCGGGCCCCGAGGAAGGCGGGCGGCTCGTGGATCTCGTTGACGAAGCCCATGGGCACCAGCATCTGGCCAGCCCGGATGTTCAGGCTCTTCGTGAGCAGGAAGTCCAGGTAGTAGAACTCGGCGATGGCCTCGCCCTCGGGATGCTCGTCGCTGTAGCCGCCGTGCTCGAATTCGATCTCCGAGTTGAACACGATGCGGTCGCTGAACTTGTAGCCCGTGTAGAGCACCATCCGCAGGGCGTCCACCGACTTGTCGCTGCCCACGTGGGTGCCATCCTGGAGGGTGGAGGCCTTGCCCTGGTAGAGCAGTTCCCCGTAGCCCCCGATGCTCAGGCCCGAGGGCGCGTCGTAGACCTTGCTGGCGCTGGGCGCCAGGCCGAAGCGCCCTTCCGTCGGGGCGGCGGGCATGGCCGTGCCGGCGCGCTGCGATTCCAGCTCGCGCGACATGGCGTCGAGCCGGCGTTCGAGTTCCGCCACGCGCTTGTCCGTGTCTGTCTTCTCCTGCGCGAAGGCGGGAAGGGCCAGGAGGGCGAGCACCAGGGGGGTGAGCAGGGACTTCATCGGAGCTCCTTGGGATGGAGGGCACGGAACGCCGCGCTCGAGCGGATCGTTCCGTCGTTCAACAGGAAGGCCGCCGCCGTACCGTGGCGCTCGGCCCAGGCCAGGCCCCGCTCGGGGCCCAGCACGTAGAGAGCGGTGGAGAGGATGTCGGCCGTGAGGCCTTCGGTGGCCACCACGGCCACACTGCCCCAGGCCGGGCAGGGCTCACCGGTGCGGGGATCGAGGATGTGCCGGCCCCGCTCGGACGTGCCGCTGCAGGAGAGCGACGCGTCCTTGAGGAGGAGCGTCAGGCGGGGGCGCTGCCGGTCCAGGGGATCGGCGATGGCGGCCTCCACGGGATGGCCCCATGCCAGCAGCTGGCCCCCGAAGTCCAGGAGTCCCGTCGGCATCGCCGTGGCCGCGCGCATGCGGTCCAGGGCGTAGCCCTTCAGGAAGCCGCCCTCGTCCAGGGCCGCCTGGGGATCCAGGAACCGGGCCGTCCCGGCCTTCCGGTCCAGGACCAGCAGGGCGGATCCCGAGGCCTGCCGGGCCCGTTCGAGTTCGAGCGCGGTCGGCTGCCGGTGGCCCCCCTGCCGGATCCCCCAGGCCTTCACGAGGGCTCCCAGCGCGGGGTCGAAGGCGCCCTCCGTGCAGACCTGCCAGGCCTGCATCTCCGCCAGGAGGTCCAGCCATTCCCCATCCAGGGCCACAGGACGCCCACCCGCCTCGTTCAGATGGCTCCAGGGCGATGCGGGGTCCCAGGTAGAACAGGCGACCTCGATGCGCGCGACCTCCCGGAGGGCCGCCTCCGACCCGGGCCCGGGATCCCCGGGGCCCTCCAGGTGAATGCGGAGCTGGGTGCCCATGGCCAGAACCGTCCGGTCCAGGCCCAGGGTCACGGCCAGGACGGGAACCAGCGGGAGGAAGGCGGGGTGTCCAATCATGAGAATGAGTCTTAATAAATTGGTTTCGGGAATCAAGGATTTTTTGCGACATCGTCTCAATTAGTGACCTCCGTCATGGCTTGGCACACTGGAGAGATGCGCCCCCGCATCCTCCTGCCCTGTCTGCTGGCCCTGCCCGCCCTGGCGGCCCCGCGGGTGCAGGCACCGGATGCGGCCTGGCTCACCTTCACGACCGCCCACTACCGCATCCACTGCCCGGCGGCCTTCGAGGCCTTCGGACGGGATGCGGCCTCCCGGGTGGAGGCGATCCATGATCGCTACCTGGGCCTGGTGGGCTACGTGTACCCCCGGCCCATCGACATCCTCATTCTCGACCCGATGATGACGGCGAACGGCATGGCCTTCCCCCTGCTCCGGCGGCCCTTCGTGGTCCTCTGGAAGACCCCGCCGGAGCCGGACTCGGCCATCGGTCATCTTCGGAGCTGGCCTGAGCTGGTGCTCACCCACGAGCTCGGGCACATGCACCACCTGCTCTGGCCGGCCCGGAAGCCCGGCCCGTGGCGCCGCTGGACCGAGGTGCTGGGCCCCGTGGCCGAGAAGTGTCCGCGCTGGGTGATCGAGGGCTACGCCACCCTCCTGGAGGGGAAGCTCACGGGCAGCGGCCGGCCCCACGGGGCCTTCCGGGCCGCGGTGCTCCGGCAGTGGGCCCGGGAGGGCAAGCTCACGCCCTACGAGGCCCTGGACGGCACGAAGGGATTCCTGGGTGGGGCCATGGCCTACCTCGAAGGCAGCGCCTACCTGGAGTGGCTGGAGCGCCGCGCCCGGGACCCCAGGGTCTTCCAGGGCCTCTGGAAGCGACTGGCCAGCCCCAGGAAGCGCGGCTTCGACCAGGCCTTCGAAGCCACCTTCGGGTTCGGTCCGAAGGACGGCTACCAGCGCTTCTGCGCGGAGGTCACCCACGATGCCCTGGAACTCGAGCGCAGGGCCGAGGCCGGGGGCGCCCTGCGCGAAGGCGAGGTGTTCACGGGCCTGGACGGCTGGACCAGCGACCTGTCCGTGAGCCCCGACGGGGGCCGCCTCATGGCCCTGGTGCGGGATCCGAAAAAGCCCGGGATCTACATCTGGGACCTTCGGGCCAAGGCCCCGGCGCCGGAGGCCCCGAAGGATCC